>QMIT01000004.1 GCA_024434115.1 Chloroflexota bacterium | reverse complement strand
ACGGAACTTGTAGCAGGTGAAGGTCACGACATCAAACTCCGCCTTGCCGTTCACAATACGACGACGGCGAGCGGTGACTCGTTCTTGAGCAAAGATGGCTGAACCGGGGGTTTCGATTTCGATCAACATGGCAATAATGAGCATGGGGATACCCAGCACGAGCAGGACAAGACTGGCGGCGACAATATCAATCGCACGTTTAATCACGAAATAGAGATAGGTCTTGAGGTTGGCTGTCCATGTTCCAGCTTGCTCAGTGGCTAAATTCCAATGGTTGGTATTTTCTTTTCTGAGCTGCATCTCGAATTCCCCCGTAAAGCGTCTTTTCAAATACTGTTTGATTTCTAAGTCAAAATCATCATACGACCTCGCCCTTGCAGGTAGACTTACGAACGCGACGTGCAACTTACAGTCGCCTTTCGCTAAAACGAAATTTTCGTAAAGAAATTTGGGAGAGTATGGGGCGATAGGGAGACGAAAACGGGGGATGTTTAAAAAGTGGCTAAATGGACATAAAAACCCATCCCTGTTTTAGTAATAGTTGGGATGGGTTTTTGGCTTATTGGATGGGATTTGTGTTTGTAAGGTCAACCTTGCAAACTTAACACAAACTTTGCAAGGCCAAACTTAAATTTCCTGATTAGCTCGTTCGCGCAGATTTAGTTTTTGTTCCAAGACACGATGTTTGCCACGCGAAGTACGGGCAATTTCATCCACAAACACGACCTTCACATTCATTTGTCCCCGGAATTTGAGATTGAAAATATCCAAGATGCGCTGGGTGTCTACCTCGGAATATCCTTGCAGCCGGACAATCCGCAGTACCAATTCGCCCTGCTTTTCCTGCATAAATTGGTATTGGGCCACATTTTGGAAGGTATTGGCGTGGACGTTCAGCGATGTGACGGATACCAAATGGTTGTCGGCGGTTAACACGACTTCATTTTGCCAGCGGCCCACAATATCCTCAATCATGGGGGCGTGATGACCCGATGTGGAGGGATGATCGGAAAAACGGGCCACATCATCCAATTGATAGCGGATAAACGGCATACAATGGGTATCGAGGCCGGTGCCGGTGATAAATCCACTCTTGCCCTCACCAACGGGGTTGCCTTCTTCATCCGTTAGTTCGAGGATGCCATATTCCATGCTGACCAAATAGCCCTCGCCGGGGACGGCTTCTACCGCGTCGCAAGCCCGTTCCGACTGTCCATAGCCTGCCAAGACGGTGCAATTGAATGCTTGCCCAATGGCTTCACGTTGAGCGGGGTAGAGATTTTCGCTTTCGCATAGGATCGCGTTGGGTCGGATGTCGGTAATCTTATGTTCCAGCATGTAGCGGGCCACCATTTCGAGCACCGATGGGAAGCCCTGAATATATTTCGGCTTGAAGCTCCGCAGCATGTCCACATAGTCGGCAAAAGTCTCTTCGCTCAGATGGAACAGTGACAGTATCAGCGAATTTTCGTCGGCGATGTAGTCCCACCACGCGAGGTTGCCATGTTTGTCCAGATGTTTCATGGGGGTAGAGCGCCGCATATATACCAGCGGGTCGCCGAATTTATAACCGACCCAACTCCACTGGCGATACATAAAGGCTTCTTCATGCGGGACAGTGACTTCGCGCTGATGATAGAAACCAAGCGGCATCCCAGTTGTGCCACCTGTCATCATAAAATACAACTGGTCGGCGGGCACATTGGTGGCGACGAGTTCCCGCACGTGGTTACGAACATCCTCTTTGCGCAGGACGGGCAGCTTTAGCAGATCGTCCAACGTTTTGAAATCGGCAGGCTTTAATTTGCGCTCATCCATGATGCGCCGATAGTAGGGCACATACTCATAGGAATGGGTGATGAGATTTTGCATCCGTTCGACCTGCAAGGCTTCCAGTTGTTCGCGTGACCACCACTGCGTTTCCAAAAGTTGCTCATACCACTTGAGAAATTCGGGGTGATCCCACACCCAATGGCGCGAACGCATCCGCACCACTTTTCCGTAAGCACGGCGAACGGGCAGGGGGAGATTTTTGCGCCATTCTTTGAGGCGGGCCTTGACATCTTTTTCATCTACCTCGACCTTTTGCGGCACAAAACCTTTTGGCAAGGGCAATTTAACGCCGTGTGCTGTCTCCCATTGCAATTGCTGACTGACGGCCTCTTCACCAAAGGTATTGACCAGCGCCAACCAGCAGCACACCCAATCGCCGGGACACCATTTATCCTCGGCCAGCATCTTGGTCATGTCTACGACGTTGAAGGGTACAAACGACAAATCCTCAAATTCTTCGCTGCCTTCTAGTGCCTGCCGATAGGTTTCGTTTAACTGCTCAACGGTGAGCATGGTTTCAGCAATGCCGAGCAATTCCGGTTCACCCGTGCGTGTATCCACCCCTACCCCTAAAAAGCGGACGGCTTCAAGGGGGAGGCGAAACCCTAATTCTTCGGAGATTTCGCGTTGGGCCGTCACAAATGGGCTGGGGCGCAAGGAGGTATGGTCGCTGTCACGGTCAACCGCCAGACGCATCGCCCCGCCACCAGACGCCTGTAATGCGCCCTGATCGAAGGCTACGTGATCGCTGCGGCGTGGAATGAGAGTCATACCAGATGGCTTGCTGACCAGCACAATCATCACCGACATCGAATTCGCCAGCGGTGAGTTCTCAACATCGGCAATATCTTTGACATATTTATTGCGGATGGTGTCGCCGTTTTGTAGCAGTTGGCGATCTAGGGCAAGATTGGTCGAGACGAAATCGAAATAGTTGGAACGCTGCAAAAATAAATGCAGATTGGGGCCGTCCGACCCATTTTCAATTGCAAACCGCTTCAGGCGATAGGAGGGTTCGTTGGTTAGCTCAAAGCCGAGCGCCTTGACACGCTCTTGCACAATCTCCATTCGCAAGGCCGCAACTTCTTCCGGGATGGCATGGGGCGCTTCCAGATATTCGCTGATGACATGCTGAATATCAAAGCTCAGTTTGCCATCACCCATAAGTAGCTTAAAGGGAATTTGCACGTTTTTCATTCAGCAATTTTTCCTATATGGAGATTACAGTTGTAAAATGTTGGGTTGATAGTAAGTTTCGTTATCGAGTTTGACCTCTATGACAGGCCAATCATCGGTACGGGTCAGGGTCATAATGCGGTCAGGCAGTACCATCATAGTATCTTCTGATTTTATCCCGCCAATTGAGGCTTGCCATGCCACCACTTGATAGGGTTCAATCCGATGCTCAATAGTAGGGGCGGCCTGCAATTCACAAGGGGAATAACCAATTAGCCCTCCCTGACAATGGGCCTCCCATTCACCCGCGTACCCTTCGCGGCTGTAGGCAGCAGTCCCTACATCCAAAATTTCGCGTAGGCTTCTGCCGGGGCGCGTGTAATGGATGTAATGAGCGGCAACCGTCGCCACAGCCCGATGCCGATTAATGGTTTCATCGCTGATTTTATCTACTGCCACTAAGCGCGTCAATGCGGCCTGAAGCCCACCCCGTTGTCCTATCACGCTAATCGTGGCGATTTCGCAGATGTGATTGTTGGTGGGGGGAATATCTATAAATCGTCGCAACCGACTGTCCGCCCCGACCAGCAAACGAGTAGTGTTGATATTGGCTTTCAGCAGGTGATAGGTGATTTCGGCAGCGACTTCGCGTTCCGACTGCCCCGCTTTAATTTGATAGGCGGCTTCTTGGATAATTCGGGTGAGTTCGCCACACAAGGCTCGATAACGATACTGTTCTGCTGGGGTTAGCGCCAATCGCAACTGGGTCAGGTTTTCCCCAATCGGCTCTAAGCTGGGGCTGGCACACATCGAATCTGCTCCGACGCGCAGGCCCACCGTTAACCGATTGAGTAGATCACCTTTGGCTTGGGGGCGATGCCAGTCATAAGGGCGCAGTTCAACCCCATGTCCGCCAATTTCCTCAATTAAAATACGTTCACCGTCCGAAGTGGGGGCAATCAGATAGGTGATGTCTTTCAGTACCAGCAGGCCAACGGCATTGTTGCTCAATGGCAGCCTGCCACCCCCGGTGAACCATGCAAAGTTTTCGGGTTGACCTAGCCAGACTCCATCCAACCGATGGTCACTCAAAAAACGGACGAGACGAGCACGTTTTTCGGTCAATTCATCTTGAAGGAGTCGGGCTGAAAGGTGCATGTTACTCCACGCGAAGGTTCATTAATTACCACGAAAGAAATCGTGAATTGTTTCGATAATAAAATCCTGATCGGCTGGATCGAGATGGGGATACAGCGGCAGGCGAATGAGGCTTTGGCTGACGCGATCCGTAATTGGGAACTCGTCGCCTTTATAACCTAGATTATCCAGCCCATAGGGTGAAGAGTGCAGCGGAACAAAATGGAAAGTAGCCTTGATGCCGCGTGCATCCATAAAATCGAACAGGGCGGCGCGACGCTCCATCTCAATAATGCGGAAGCCGTAAATATGCCAATTGGGTTCGGCTTTGGGATGAACATAGGGCAGCACCAACAAGCCTTCATCCGCTAGATCAGCAAGGCCCTCTTGGTACCGCTGCCACACTACCCCGCGCATTCGATTGATGTCATCCATCTTGGCAAACTGGGCGCGTGCGATGGCGGCTAACAAATCCGATACCACATAGCTGGAGCCGATGTCTACCCATGAATATTTTTCGGCGGCTCCACGCAAAAATTGGCTACGATTGGTGCCTTTTTCCATAATGATTTCGGCGCGTTGGGCTATATCTTCCCGATTGGTCAGAAATGCACCACCCTCACCGCAGATCACATTTTTGGTGACATGGAAACTGTAGGCCCCGATGTCGCCAATCGTGCCAAGCCACTGGCCGTTATATTTCGCGCCAATGCCCTGTGCCGCATCTTCCACCATATCCAGATTGTGCTTCTTGGCAATCGCCATCAAAGCGTCCATATCGCAGCCTTGACCGGCATAATGTACTGGAATAATGGCGCGGGTGCGGGGGGTGATTTGGCGTTCCACATCGGCAGGGTCAATATTCCATGTCTTTTCATCAATTTCGGCAAAAATGGGGGTTGCCCCTTGTCGTACAACGGCAGTGGCGGCAGTCACAAAGGCAAAACTTGGCAAAATGACTTCATCACCGGGACCCCAATCGAGGGCCATGCCTGCCATTTCGAGCGCATGGGTGCAGGAAGTGGTCAACAACGCACGATGTAAACTAAATTTTTGTTGCAGCAGGGCCGAAAGATTCGACCCGATTTTGCCGTTGCCGCCGATATTGCCGGATTCAAAAACCTCGGTGATGGCTTGGAATTCTTCAGCGCCAAGATACGGTTTGTTAAACGGGATAACTTTGGCTGCGGTTGCAGGTGTGTGTGACATGTTTTCTCCCTAGCGATTCCTTTATAGAACAGCCCCGCCGATAGCAGCCGTTAGACCACCATCTACTGCAAGAGCCGCTCCGGTGATAAATGAGGCATCATCCGACGCCAAAAAGAGGGCAGCCTTAGCGACTTCTTCGGGCCGACCTACTCGCCCAATCGGGTGCAGTTTGGCGGCAAATTCCCAACTGCCCGGTGTGGCGAAAAATTCACTGTTAATCGGGGTGTCAATGTATCCCGCGTTGATGCAGTTTACCCGGATATTATATTTGGCATAATCCAGCGCCAGACTGCGGGTAAACGCGATGAGTCCCCCTTTGGATGCACAATAGGCGGCGATAGCGGGTTCAGCCATCACCCCATTGGCAGAGGCGTTGATGACAATGCTGCCCCCCCCACGTTTTTGCATCAAAGGCAGGGTGTATTTGCAGAAGAAAAAACAGCCCTTCAGGTTGACCCCCAAGATTTTGTCCCATTCGGTGCTAGAAGTATCGGCGGCGGCTTTGGACAGGCCAACTCCGGCATTATTAAAGAGGACATCTAGACCCCCAAATTGAGTGTCGGCCTGCTGGGTTAGGGCCATAACATGCGCCTCATTCGATACATCCACTTGGAAAAAGGTCGCCTGACCACCCTCTCGCCGAATGGCATCGAGCGTCTCTTGACCCTTATCGGGATTAATGTCCGCGACAAGGACATGAGCGCCTTCTGCGGCAAATAAAATGGATGCGGCGCGGCCTATACCCGTTGCACCACCTGTGACAATCACCACTTTTTCTTTAAATCGCATGTATCACCTAGTAATTGAGTCGCAAAATCTGCCAAAAGGTTGCTTGACTATAATGACATAATAAAAGAGCGGCCTTGCATTCTCAAAAACGCAGGCCGCCTGTTTCCTTGCAGTTGCCTAACGAGGCGAATTAGCTTTCAAGTTGGTCGGGGGATGGGAGGTAATAGCCCACACCCGGTTCAGTGGCGATATATTCCGGTTTACTGGGATTCCGTTCGAGTTTACGACGCAGGCGGCTAATATTGACCCACAAGTGCTGGCGCTCGCCTTCATACCCCACACCCCAGACCTTATCGAGCAGTTGTTCGTGGGTGAGCACGCGGCCTGTGTTGACCGCCAAGTTATAGAGCAACTTGTATTCAATCGGGGTCAATTTGATGTTCTTGCCACGCATCGTAACCTTGCGTTGAGCAAAATCAATCATCAGGTCGCCCACTTTAAGCGAGGGTTCGGTGGTGGCGGCCTCAATCGGCACCCGCGAACGCCGCAGGTTGGCCCGGACCCGTGCTAACAATTCGGCTTTGTTGACAGGTTTAATCAAATAATCGTCTGCGCCGACATCCAAGCCCTTGACGACATCTTTATCGGATTTGTGCCCGGTGATCATGACAACAGGGACGCTGGAAAATTCGCGGATACGGGCGCACACATCAAATCCGTTCACGTCAGGCAGACTGATGTCTAATAAAATGATGTCAGGGTTTTCGGTTGCCGCCAGTTGCAGGCCGATGCTGCCGGAAAGGGCATACAGAACTTTATATCCAACCGTCTTAAGCATGGTTTCCAGCAGTATCTTCATCGAGTGGTCGTCCTCAATGACCAAAACTGTGGCTGAATCGGGGTCGGTGATTTGCTGCTGAATTGGTTTCGGCTTTGGCACACTGATCGGCTGGGTGGCGGGTGTCGTAATGATAGTGACAGGCGGTGGCGCTGCTGGGATAGGGGCAGTGATTGGCGCAGTCGCTGGAGTCGGTAGGCGTGGTGCTTCAGTCAAAACCACCCCTTCTACGGGCAGGGTAAACGTAACCTTCGTGCCGATGCCGGGCGTGCTTTCGGCCCAGATACGTCCAGCGTGTGCCATGACCAGACCCCGCGCGACATAGAGTCCCAGACCAGCGCCTTTGGTTGTTTCAGCCGGGCCATACCCCACCCGATAGAAACATTCAAAGATGCGCGGCAGATGTTCTTTTGGAATGCCCATACCTTGATCTTCAACACCGATGTGCAATTCCTCACCCATGACCTCGGCAGAAACGACAATGCGTTTGCCTTGTTGGGAATAGCGAATGGCGTTGTCGAGGATATTCCGCAAGACACGCTCAATCCGCAGGGTATCAAGATTCACCATCGGCAGGTTATCTTTGATGTTGAAATCAATGCCGCGTCCCGTCATTTGGAACGTCAGGGTCTGTGAAACACGTTCCACCAGACGGCGCACATCGGTAGGGCGCTTATCGAGGGTGACATTGGCGGTTTCAAATCGGGAGATTTCACGGATATTTTCCAGATGATGCGTGAGGGCATCAATGCTTTCGTTGATACTCTCCAAAAAACCCTCGCGCTCGTTTTCACCCCAATAGCGATGATTACTGAGCAGGGTCGAGGCATAGCCTTTAATGGTGGCAAGCGGCGCTAACAGCACCCGCGAGACAATCGAAAGCTGTTCGGATTGCTGGACGATTTCATTGCGCTCGCGGGTTACATCACGTACCAACAAACCCCACCCGATCAATTTTGAAAGTTCGTCAGTCACTTCAAAAAATTGAATTTCATAATGACTGACATTGGGCTGTGGGGTTGTCACCAATAAACGGGGTGATTTTTCTAGGCTTGCAAGGGCGGTATTGAGTTCTCCATACAGCTTTTGACCTTGATTGCTGATAGCAGCAATTTGGTTAAACACCGTGCTGTAAGGGCGATCAATCAATTCGTTGCGATTGGTCTTGAGCAGTTCTTCAAACTTGCCGTTGCAATAGGTGACCTGCCCCTGACGATTGATAAGAATGAGACCTGCGATAAGGCTGGCAACAACATTTTCGAAATAAGCATCATTATCCAAGCTCATCGAATGATCCATGTCGGTTGCTTCCACCGAAGCCTCCATTGGGTGACGATTTTGCGTGACTAGCACGGTCAAGCCCTCTTCTCGGTTCTAAGTAGCACGTAGAGGTTTTGAACCACCCAGTTTTATACTGGGCATATTCGGTTGAAAGGAAGACAAGGTGGTGAGAAAGATTGGAACGTTTTTATTGTCCCGTGCGGTATTTCTTCAATTGCAAAAATAGATGCAATTAAAATCCGACAACAAGCGGTGTTTTCTTTGGATGGTTCTTCATACCTGTGTGCGGCCCCCACCGGCTTCGCTTTACAGGGGTGTGAGCTTAACTGGCCCCACGTTTTTGGGAAATGCTACGAATAATTTTTTGACGATTTCCCCAAAAACCGATCTTTAGAAAACTATTATCACCTTGCAAACCTTTCATTCCAAATTATAGCTGAGGTTGGAAGTAAAGTTACCCAAAACCTCAAATATTCATGTAGTTTTCACAAGTTAAGACGAAAAATTCATAAAAAGAGTGCCATTCTTCATGAATTTTTTATAAAGATTGTCGAAGTCGTGATAATAGTAGAATTGTGGAATTAATAGACAACGGAAGACATATTATTGTGAGGGGTGCGAGTCAGTTGTCCCCTCACATCCACATCAGTGTTTCTTTTCGATGATAAAGGTCGGAATGACTGAGCCACCCCCCGCTGTTACATTTAAGAGCGACTGCGAGGAAATGCGCGTAAGACAGCCATTGACACGCTTGCCATGAAAAATATAGGGGTCGGTATCCACCATGCGCCGACGGATAGCGAGTTTGCCATCTTCCAAATAAGGGTATTCGCCTTGCCCAATGGAAACCCGTTCTTGAACAACATAAGGCGTATGCAAGGCTTTCTGAATGGTCGCGTTCCATGTCTCAGAATCCGCTTCCCATCCCAGCACTACGCCCGATCCTCCATATTCGTCGTTTGGCTTCAATACCAAATTTTCGCGGTTATCGGCGATAAAGGGGACAAGATCAATGGACTGCCCATGAAAATAGGTATGGCGTTCACTGACGCGGCGGGTCCACGGGATATGCGCTTCAATCGCGGTGATTTCGTCCGAGGTAAAGAGATAGTGATTTTGCTCGTCACTTAGGAGCGCAAAACTGGCCTTTTTTGCCATGAGTTTGGCGCTAAACGCATTACTCATGCAGACGGCATGATCTTTGATGGCACGCACGATGACGTTATTCACCCCCAGCTTGTTAATCAGTTCGGAGGACAGCACGCGCTTATAGATGAAATCTACGCGAAAATCTTTGACCCATAGGTGTCCATTGCGATATTCCAATTCCTGCGGGTCTGCCAAAATAGTAGGACAGCCGTTGGCGATGAAATAATCACGGCAGATTTCATGCTCATTATGGGTGGGGAGGTCTTGCCAATCTACAATGCCGATTTGGGGCGTGCCCGTGCCACCCCATTCCCGCCACGCATCTTGCAACGCGCCTAATAAATCCGGCTGCACAGGCATAGCATGGATGTGGTAATGCCGCTGAAATTGCTTAATCGGCTCTAGTTCCATAAAGGCACTGGCAAGTTCATCGGCATAACTCATGCCCGCTGGCGTTTCCGCATTATATTCAACAAAACGCAGGCTGGGTGGCTGACCGACCTCGCGTGTGAAAAAGGAGTCCAATCGGGAGGTTGTCCACGGGGCTTCATAGCCAATGTCAAGGCTAAACAGTTCCTCTTCATAGGCCTCAAGGTCAAGCTGGGCACGGAGATTCGCATTGGTCATACAAGCGGTGTGGGCTTTCCCAAACGCACGCAGCATGGTTTCCGTTTCGTGTGCGATATAAGCCCATAGCTCTTTGGAATAAAATTGAGGGCGGAGAACGGTACAGAGAGGGCGACTTCCAAAATACAGGCGGCGGGCGTGCAGACTGTGATTAAATTTTTCAAAAGAGTCGGCGACTAATTGGTCATTCAATAAACTATGATAGAGGTCAACGGCTTCTTTTGTCACCAACATAAGAATTACCTTTCCAATAAAATATATAGAGTGACCGACTTGGACAGAGGGCAGGGATTGGCCTGCCCCTTTAATGCTTAGGAAGAGGATTTGGGCTTAGTGGGTTTGGTTTTTGGAGCAACCGCCTTCGTCTTGGGGGCGACGGCCTTCCCTGCTTTGGGGGATTGAGATTCCGCAACGACACGTGCCCATTCATAGCGGTCAGCAGTGCCCTCATTGGACTTCGCCAGTCGGATGGTCATATCGGCCATATGCGTGACCATCCAATCAAAATGCTTGCGACCCAGCGAATTGACATCCATATCGGGGGCGGGGTTCATGAAATCTATGGCATAGGGTACACCGTCCCGAATGGCAAATTCAACTGTGTTCATGTCGTAGCCAAAGGCACGAACGAGTTTGGTCGCGTCGTCCACCATGCGATTATAAAGTGCGGGGGAGAAATCATGTTCCTCATGATAACGGCGGTTCTTGGGGTCATATTTCATCACATAGATATCGTTCTGGCCCAAGCACATCAAGCGGGCATAGTTATCCCACTCAATAAATTCCTGAACGATCATCGTGAGCAGGGCGCTGCCGTTATAGCGGAAAATGAGGTCGTCCATGCTGTTGACGATATAAACGTCCCGCCAACCGCCGCCATGTGCATCTTTTAACACGCAGGGCATCCCGACATAATCCACAATCGCCTGCCAATCCATTGGGTAGACCAGATTGCGCAAACTCTCGGTTTTGACAATGCCGGGCACATAATCTCGGTTGGGCAGGACAATCGTCTTTGGTGATTTTACGTCTAACTGTTCAGCGAGGGATGCGCCAAAAAACTTATCGTCGGCTGTCCACATAAAGGGGTCATTGATGACTTTGACGCCTTGCAATGCGGCGTTTTTGAGATAGGAGCGATAGTAGGGGACTTCATGCGAGATGCGATCTACAATGACACGGTAGGGGCAGGGTTCATTCATTTGTGTGCCCCCGACTTTTACATATTCGGCGATCACCCCTTCATTGCGCCGATTAACTTCTTCAATAAATGCTGGCGGCCATGACCATTCGCGTCCCACAAACAAACCAATCCGCAGGGGTTCTTTGGATGCCATAAAAAACGCTCCTTATCAAAAAATCTATTTAATGTTTAATCATGTCCGCTGATGTACATCAACATCATTTTCTGCCAGTAGGGCCAATCGTGTGACCAGCCATCCCACTCCCGCAGGGCATTGCCAATACCTTTTTCCCACAACAAAGCTGAGAGCCGTCGGGCACTGCCCATCAAGCGATCATCACGCCCCGTTGCCATAATAATATCCATCTGGCGTAACTGAGCAAGCCGTCCATCGTCGTGTTCGTTGGCAATGAACTGCATCGGGTTGTTGAAATAAACATTATCATCAGTGTAGCCATCGGTGAAGCCGCGAATATCATACAGGCCGCTCATTGCCAAGACGCGATTGATGGCCCAAGGATGTTTAAGGCCAAATGACATGGCATGAAACGCGCCAAAACTTGCTCCCACTGTAATGGTAAACGGCGTCGGATTTTTCCAATTCATGAACGGCAGGACTTCACTGTACAAATAGCCAAAATACTGGGAATGGCGATAGGCCCGTCCGCCGGGGTGTGCCCATTTTGCATACCAGCTTTCGGCATCCACACTGTCCACACAATAACATTGCAGCCACCCCCGTTCAAGATGTTCACCCAGTGTCCACATCATCCCCCGGTCTTCCCACTCATAAAATTTCCCCTGCGAGGTGGGAAAAATCAGGACTTTGGCCCCGGCATGACCAAACACCAATAATTCCATTTTGCGATTCAGGGAAGGACTGTGCCATGCATGATATTCACGATTCATAACATTTTTCCTAAGGCAATTTTGGTTAAGAGGCGGCCATTTTTATCGCTATGGTTGGGTTTATAATACCTGCGCCTTGTTGTTCGGTTGGGACGCCGAGCAGAGGGGTCGCGGTTGACACGAGAATATTCCGAACCTGCAAGGGTGTCAAACTTGGGTTGATCTCCAGCATTTGGGCGATCACCGACGACACAATCGCGGTTGAAACCGATGTGCCATCTACATGCTGATGATGCTCATCAATAATTTTGTGGGCATGAAGGCGTTTTTGTAATTCCATTAGCACTTCAAGATCGGGTTTTTCGGCTTGGGTGCGAGAAAACCCTAAATCTGTATAGCCATTCCATAAAATTTGGCGGATGGCTTCGTCGCTGGGGGCGCGGAGCAAAGGAGCTAACCAGCGTGATTCTTTTTCCATTGTCGAACCGGGCATAATTGGCGAGGCAATCCATGTCGCCGGGGCAATCACATCTGGTTTTGTTTGGCCGTCATAGGTTTTGCCGTAACTGTGATGATAAACCTGCCACCGAGCCGTATCGAGCGTGTTGCGGTCATCAAAGCCGCCCACGGTAATCGCATCGGGTGAACTAGCTGGGGGCAGCAAAATCGGTTTACCAGAATTGCCTGCCGCTGTGACCACCACAATTCCCGCATCTGTCAGCTTACGAATAGCCCTAAATAAAAAGTGCATCGGGTCGCTGGTTTCATGATCGCCGCCGACCGACACATTGACAATCCGAATACCGAAGCGACGATGATTTTCAATCACCCAATCCAGACCCCGTAGAATATCCTGTTCTTTGACCTGTCCCCGCCGATTGGTGATGCGAATGAGTACCGTTTTGGCACCGCTGGCGATTCCACGATATTTACCTTTGGAGATCAGACCGCTGCCCGCTGCAACGACGGAAGTCATCTGGCCGTGCCAGCTATAAATATGGTCATGGGGTACGTCTTGGGTGGATTCGACAGGTTGATGGGTAGCGACATCAATATGCGCTAGGATACGATTATCCAAATCGGGATGGGGATAGAACCCGGAATCTATAAACGCGATGACCACGTTTCGCCCTGTAATGGTTGAGGGCGCACTCAGGCGTTCGGGAATCGGCAGCAAGGCATAATTATCTGGCTCTTGATAAGGGTAGTTAGGTGAAAACACGAACATATCGCTTCTTCTAGTACGGCTGATACTTGAATTTATTCTAACGATGAATGGGGCGAAGTGCTATTGGCTGATTTTCCTGATACACTTGCTTGAAAAACAATTATAAGGAGATTTTTTGATGTCGGAGACCCCCCAAATTACATTTTTGTGTCTCGCCAGTGAATTTAAAGGGAAAGACCTCATGCGGGAGGCCCATCGTCAGGGCTGCCGGGTCATTTTGATCGCCAAAGAAAAGTGGGTGAACGAGGACTGGCCGCGTGACAGCATTGACGAAGTGTATTTTATGCCCGATCTATCGAATACGCAGCATGTCATCAACGCGGTGAGTTATCTCTATCGCACGCGCAAAATTGACCAGATCATCCCCCTTGATGAATATGATGTGGAGATGGCGGCGATTGTGCGTGAACACCTGCGACTACCGGGGATGGGACACAGCGCGGCCCGCTTTTTCCGTGATAAATTGGCGATGCGAACCCGTGCCCATGAAGCAGGTATTCCGGTGCCGGATTTTGTGGGGGTACTTAACCACGATCAGATTCACCAGTTTACCCAACGGGTACCGGCCCCTTGGATGCTCAAGCCGCGTACATGGGCCGGGGCAGTCGGCATGAAAAAGATTCAAAGCGCCGATGAGTTATGGCCGCAGTTGGAATCAATGGGGGATGAGCAGTCGGCCTATCTTCTCGAACGATTTGTGCCGGGGGACGTGTTCCACGTAGATTCGATTGTCAATGATGGGGAGGTTGTGTTTTCGATTGTGCATAAATATGCCAAACCGCCGCTGAATGTCTCCCACGACGGCGGGGTATTTATGACTCGCACTCTCGAACGTGATTCTACCGATGCAGTGACACTGCGCCGGCTTAATATTGAGCTATTGCAGGCGTTAGGGATGGGGCGTGGCATCGCCCATGCCGAGTATATCAAAGGCGAGGACAGCAAATTCTATTTCTTGGAGGTTGCTGCACGGGTGGGGGGCGCCAATATCGCAGATTTGATTGAGGCCGCCACCGGATTAAACCCTTGGGTCGAGTGGGCACGCATGGAAATTGCCCATTTGCGGGGTGTGCCCTATCAATTGCCTCAAATGCGTGAGGACTACGCCGGAATTGTGATCTCGCTGGCACGCCAAGAACATCCCGACACCTCGGCCTATAATGACCCAGAGGTGGTGTGGCGCTTGAACAAAAAATATCATGTCGGCATGATTGTGGCATCCCCAAGTGCGGATCGGGTGATGGAACTGCTCAACAGCTATGCCCAGCGGATTAGCCAAGATTTTTCGGCAGTAGCGGACTATTGGCAGCGTCCTCCGGCCTAATGGTTTTTGTGTTCTGGCCCGATTTCCGTTATGATGAGTGGCGTTAAGGTAGTAAACATCAAGAGAGAGTAATAACCACTTATGGCGAAGCAAAACGTTCTTGACCCAGAGATTTTAGAGCGCTTCACTCGGTTGTCATCCAATGCCCAACAGCTTGAGACGGTCTTAAGCCGCC
This sequence comes from Chloroflexota bacterium, assembly GCA_024434115.1. GTDB lineage: Bacteria > Chloroflexota > Anaerolineae > Aggregatilineales > J027 > CFX10. The sequence goes on along the minus strand of QMIT01000004.1, from coordinate 468,717 downwards.
TGTTTCAACAGCTTGCCTCGCATGGTGTTCAGATTTCATTAGACATCAGTGGCATGATGCAGAATATTCGCCGTGATGTGGACGGTATCGAAAAATCCAGCCGTCGCCTCTCCACCGAACGGGGTCAGTTGGAAGAATTGGTGCGAACCAGCGCCTTGATTACGTCGTCGTTGGAACTAGACCGTGTTTTGCAAGACGTCATGGATACGGTGATCGCATTGACAGGGGCAGAACGGGCGTATCTGCTGTTGAAAGAGAAACGTAGTGGTGAATTGAAATTCCGTGCCGCCCGTAACTGGGATCAGGAAAATTTGGCGGATGATGAGGCAGTGTTTAGCCGGAGCGTGGTCAGCGCAGCATTGGAACAGGGCGAGGCTATCATCACCACCAATGCTCAGGCGGATGAGCGTTTTAAGCAGAATGCCAGTGTCGCCGCACATGGCCTGCGCTCCATAATGTGTATTCCATTAATGGTGCGTGGCGAAGGGGTAGGGGTGCTGTATACGGACAACCGTATCGAGCAGGGAGTTTTTGACCCGCGTGATATTCCCCTCTTGACGGCATTTGGTACACAAGCGGCTATCGCTATCGAAAACGCCCAGAACTTTACACGGGTCAAAGACGATCTGAATAAAGCTCGGCAAGAAGTTGAGCGCCTGCAAATCCAGATTGATCAAGCGAAGGTGATGGAGCAAGTGAGTGAAATTACCGACAGCGACTTTTTCCAGAGTTTAACAGCACAGGCAAAGGCCATGCGGAAACAGTTTAATGCGAGTGATAAACCCTCGTCGTAACAGATTTCGACGGAACGTACAAGGGCGACCCCATACAACAGGCCGCCCTTTTTTATTTCATACTGCTCAGTTGAAAAGCGATCCGAGATTAGCCCTCAGCGTCACCATAGCCGCCCTCGTCTTCACGGACGCGACTGAACCCAGTACCACCCGCTACCATATCGAGCAGGTCTTCGGGCAGTTCATCGTTGGCGAGGCTAATTTCTTCTTGATAGGCCATCACTGCGGCTTTGTAATCGGCCATGCTGATACGCGCCGTCTTGCTGATTTCTTCAAAGGTCGCTACGCCATTGGCTTTGCGCAGATATTCCAGAACGATTGTCTTGGACATAGAGGGATTCCTTTGCTAACTAGAGTTCCATAAAGTCACGGTTGAGTCATTTTGTAAAACGAAAAAGTGTTCAAAATAAATCTGACCTTGTTTGAATCATACACGATTTCCACTTGGTTTAGTATAAAAGCTAGGAATTTTTCATGAAATCTTTACGAGTTTCACAAGGCACAGCGCCAAAAACAGGCTGTGGCGCAGTCATTCTCGGGTCTGCGCCACATTGGAGGCGGACTATGTTTAGCCTTCAGCGTCGCTTGTATTGGTCGCGCTGTCATCCAAACGTACACCGCTGAAACCGGTACCACCCGCGATCATATCCAATACATCCTCGGAAAGTTCATCGGAGGCCAGTTCTTGAAAGGCCGAGACAGCGGCTTTGTAATCGGCTGCGCTGAAGTCGAAACCTGAACTCTTGGCAATTTTCAGCATAGCATCCATTGAGGCCGAACGGATTTTTTCTTGGATGGCCTTGTCAGATGCTGCTTTTTGCAGGAATTGAAGGGCAATCTGTTTAGACATAACAATTCTCCTATCAGTATGGTGTTGAGCGATAGATGGCTATTCTATTTTCAGAAATAGATCGGTTGTGGCTATCTACCACTAAACAGTACCGAACGATTTCCAGTTTGGGTGTGACATTATTTTTGTCGTGAATAGTCCGATAAAAGCGTTGCTTTTCTAACCCAACGGCTTTCCTATGACTAAGTACCTGCTATTTAAAAGTATTCTACACTATTTTCCAAACACGACCCGTTTCTCCACGAATTTTTCATAAGATATTTTCTTTTCGTTAACAAAAAAAGGACGGCCCTAAGCCATCCTTTATTTAAGCCATATGAATGGGGGGCTAATTCGAAGTATCACTAGGTGGGCCTTCCCCTTCGGCCACGCTTGCAACAGGCAAACCATACCGCTGGCGTTCTTCATCGGTAAGGGGGGTCACGTCTCGATTGGCCTCGACCCACTGCAAAAGTTCGTCCAATGTGCCAAGTGTCTGCCACAGTCGTATGGTTTGATCTTCCCCCGCCGACAAAAAGGTTAGACCATCGCCAATGAAATAAGCACCTGCCACAATGCCTTCATGCCCATCGTAGAGGCGGGTTTGTTGACCAGTGGCTACGCTCCAGAGGCGTATCGTGCCATCGTCACCCGCTGAGAGCATAAAGCTGCCATCCCCATTTAGGACGGCACTTTCGACTGCGCCTGTATGCCCACGAAATTCACGAATCTTAGTCCCAGTTGTCGCATCCCACAAAATCACGTTGTTGTCCGCCGAGCCGGATAGCAACTGCGTTCCATCGGCGTTCAATACAAGGCTTCTGACCAGATTGGTATGCCCTTCGCTGAATGCAATAGCGCGGGGTTCGCCACTGGCCGCATCCAACAGCTTGATTTCACCCGCCGCGTTACCGATCACTAAGGTAGTTCCATCTGGGCTTAGGGCAATACCCCAAATCGTTTCGGATTGTTCCCCAAAATCAATGGCTTCTTCTTCACCAGTCGCCATATTCCACACCCTGACTCGTTTGGCAGGGTCATTATCATTGCTGCCAGAGTAGAGGCGCGATCCATCAGGGCTAAAGGCCAGTGCGTTTACCTCACGAGTATGACCTACCAGCCGATAAACCTCTTCGCCTGTTTCCAAATTCCAGACGAGAATATCGGCGTTTTCTTCGCCCGCATCCGTATCGTTGATGGCTCCCGCTGCCCCAAATTTCCCATCAGGGCTAATAGCGACAGCGCGAATTTCCGTCTTATGACCGTCCAGTTGGTGGATGAGGCGGTTTTCGGTAGTATCCCAAAGCACCACGCCTCCATCCGACATACCCAGTAGGGCTTGGGTCTGGGACTGATTGATTGCAAATACGGTGGTTGGGGCTGTCTGCCCAATGCCAATTTGCTGAATTTCAGCCCCGTTAACCAAATCCCAAATTCGTAATGTGGTATCAAATGACCCAGCAGAAAATCCTATACGTCCATTAGTGCTGATGGTGGCCCCTAAAACGGCTGAACCATGCCCGATGAAGGTGCGAATAGGTTTGCCGCTCTCAACATCCCATAGAATCATCAGGTTATCCCCACCGCCCGATAGGGCCGTGCGTCCATCCCCGGTGATACTCACAGCCCATATTGCATCCGTGTGGGCCTGTTCAAATCGGCGTTCGGTGCCATCCGTAAGGTTATAATACATCACCACAGGATCGCCACCGCCTAAACCCGCCAGTGCCCCAGTGCCATCCGGGGTGAACACCACACTGAGGAAACCCGTCAAATCGCTGGTAAATTGACGTTGCTCTTCGCCTGTTTCAATGTTCCATAGACGCACAGAGTTATCTACCGCGCCGCCTGTGCCAAAGGGATCAGCCGAAGCGGATAGGAGCGATTGACCATCGGCACTGACCGCGACACCCCAGACTGGTTTTTGATGACCTTCAAAACGTCGCACGATTTCGCCACTGGCAATATCCCACAGCGCCAGTTCGGTAGAATCTGGGCTGAAATCGGCATTATTGAGATTATCACCACCACCCGACACAAACCCTTTGCCATCCGGCGTGAACGTAACTGTCAATACCCATTTCACGCCTGCTTGGAAGCGTTTGACCTCCGCGCCATCGGCCAGATTCCAAAGGATGATTACACCATCAGCATCACACGAAAGGGCCTGTGTTCCGTCGGGGCTAAAGGCGACATCCCAGACTGCGGCAGTATGACCCGTGAGGGTGTGAATCACCTGTCCGGTCTCTAAATCCCAATATTTGACGCTTGTATCTAGGGGGTCTCCAAACGGATTACCCGATGAAGAGAGGCCATACAGACCGTCAGTGCTGATAGTGGTCGCCAATGTCACGTCGGTTTCTGGTAATACATGGCGCGTACCGGGCGTGACAGCCGCGTTAAACAGTGCATTTTCAGCCAGCGCATTGGGGGAGGGGATAGCTACAGCTTCCATCCCCAGCGAAATCGCCGTATTGACCGCGTTTTCTTGGAGGGCCTGCTGTGAATAATAGGCTAAGGAAAGGCTGCGGGCCTCTTGTTCACTAGCTTCGGCTTGCCCCTGCGCGACGACTGCCGTTGCTGCATTGTATTCCGCTTGGCCCTGTGCAATGGTCGCCGTAGCAGCGTTATCCTCAGCGTCGGCGCGTGCTTCTTGCGCCTCGGCCCGTTGATATAGGGCGATGGCGGTGAGGATTATCCCCATTAGGGCGACCCCTGCGGCGACGGCAGCGGCAATCGAGCGATTGCGTGAACGACGCTTCAATTCAAGTTCTTTGGCTTTCCGTGCTTCTTCCTCGGCGGCACGGGCTTCGCGCTCGACCACACTGGCCTGTACAAATTCCCGTTCTTCTTGGCTAAGGGCAATATCTCCGCTTGCGACCAATTGTTCGAATTGACCGAGGCGTACCCCGCTGGCAAGAAAACTGCGATCTCGCTTGGAATTGAGCCATTCATCGGTGGCTTGGTTCAAGCGGCGCTGCAATAGCAAATCTTCGCGGCTGTCATTGAGCCATGCACGTAGCCGTTCCCATTTACGAATGAGGGCTTCATGAGCAACGGTAATCGTGGGTTCACGGGTGGCGGGGTCGGCGTCGGTGGTGAGCAGGCGATAGCGGGTGAAAGCATCCATAACCGTTTGCATCTGGTCTTGATCGGCGGCCACCGAAAATAATTCGGCCCAACGCACCCGACGGCGAGTATCTTCTGTACCTTCGCCAAGTGTGACCATGCGGAGGAACAATTGACGCACGGTGGCTTGTTGATCGGCGTTCATTTCGTTGTACAAATCTTCGGCCCGCCGCGCCAATGCCCCTAATGCACCCCCACTGTCCTGATAGGCTTCGAGGGTGAGATTACGCCCCTTACGCCGTTCAAAGACTTCGGTCAGGGCATATTGCAGCAAGGGCAAAGCACCCGCCTCACCACTGACATCGCCGACCACCGCCGCAATCAGTTTTTCATCCACCGTCATGCCGACCCGATGGGCTGGCCCGACAATCGCCTCTTCCAATTCGGCAGCACCCAGCGGCAGCACCACTTCAGTACGTTCGCGCATCAAGTTGCCAAATTCTGGGAAGAGCAGAGGGCGGTCATAAAAATCGGCCCGCAGGGTGGCAATTACCCGCAGGCGGCTTTCGGGGTCAGTCGTGGCGACCAAGAGGCTCTTTAAGAAATGGTCGCGTTCTTGTTCATCTTCGGCTTGGGTAAAGACTTCTTCAAATTGGTCAATAATCAGCACCAACTCGGAATTATCATCCGGCAAAATGCGATTGACCGCCTGCACCAGACCCCGTTCATGTTCGCGTAATTGGCGGGGCAGGCCGGGAGGCGGATCAATGGCGACACTCAGCAGGGCTTGGGCCAATTTGCCCACTGGATGAATCCCCGGCACCATTTCGACATAAAACCAGCGGTCAGAACCCGACAGTGCCCCCTTACGCAAATTTGGCAGCACCCCCGCTTTCACCACGCTGGATTTACCACTGCCGCTTGGCCCAATCACGGCTAAGAAACGGGCCATTGGGTGATCTTCCATCAAGCGATTTTGCAGACGTTCAATCAGCTTGCTGCGTCCAAAGAAATCGGCAGCGTCGGCTTCTTGGAAAGCCCGCAGACCTTTATATGGATTTTCTGGCTCTGGCATCGCAATACCAAGCGCCTCAGCATCAATGGTAATGCGACCCGTCCCCGCGCCCTTGATGGTAAACAAGGGTGAGCCTGTTTCGGTGGTGACGACATCGGTTGATGGTGTTAATCCGCCAAAGGTCGCGGTTAGATTGACAGCCTTGCGGAACTCTTTAGCAAATTCAATGACATCGGTGAAACGTTCGTCGGGGCGTTTGGCGGTGGCCCTTTCAATCACAAGGTCTAGGCCTGCTGGGAGATCAGCCCGGAATTTGCGCAGTTCGGGCAGCGGCTCCCCGAGATGCTTAAAAATGAGTTCGGAGGAGGTCAAATTAGGGCCGTAGGGCTGTTCACCCGTCAGTACCTCATACATGACCACGCCGAGGCTGTAAATATCGGTTTGCGGGCTAATTTCCTCACTGCGAATTTGCTCTGGCGACATATAGGCAGGTGAACCGACTACTGCGCCTTTTTCCTCCGCTCCATTGCCCGATTCCAGATTTTTCGCAATGCCGAAGTCAGTCAGATAAGCGTTGCCTTCTTGGTCAAGTAGAATGTTCCCCGGTTTAATGTCGCGGTGAATGACATTATTACGATGGGCGACGGTCAGCGCCGCAGCCATTTGATCAAGCAGGCGAGCGGCGTTTTCAATGCTCCAAGCCTCTTGTCGCAGGGAGGATTGTAAGCTGCCCCCACGCAGCCAGCGCATGACCAGATAGGCCCCGTCCGGCTCACGCCAATAATCATAGAGCGGGACGATGTGGAGATGCTCCAACCGGGCAATGAGTTGGGCTTCGGCCTCAAAATTACGGATAAAATCGGGGTGATTGGCATACTGCGGCAAGATAATTTTGACTGCCACTTCGCGCTTTACAAGGGTTTGAAAGGCGCGATAAACCGCCCCAAAACCGCCTTGCCCAATCAATTCTTTTAATTCATAGCCCTTAAGCGTTTGACCGCTGAGGTTATCCATTCTGCGTCCTCGTGATCGAAAGGATTTTTTAATTTAGCAATAGAGGCAATGGTAGATTATAGCGTTACCCCAAATTTAGCACAGACTCCCCTAGAAAGGAATTGAAGGCAGGCTGGTATCGAGCAGTTTCAGCAATTCATAGCCAATTCCGGCTCGACCCCCATACAACCCCCATAACTGCACGCCTTCTGGTAAATGGGCCGCAATACGCCAGCGTCCAGCGGATTGGGCAAATACATTTTCGGGAATCCGGCCTGCTTTCTGTTCTGCGATGTCCCGTTCAGGGCTGATGAGCGATTCCACCCGCCGCACGTCCTCCAATAAACCGGGTTCATCCAGCCATGCACTGATATGGTGCAGGGCATAGGCGATGGATTTGAGGCCGCTTGGCCCATTCGCCCCCAAATTTCGCGCCAACCGCTGACTCAACACCGGATGATGTAAGCGATTTTGCAAAGGCTTAACGGCTGCAAGGGCCAATCCGCGCGCCCCCGGCCAGCCTGTCACATGATGCAGGGCCGCTAGGTAAAACGCCACGCCGCACGCGCCATCATATAGCCCATCGCTGATTTGTCCGAACTGATAACGGTTGGCGGCGAAGTGGTAGGTCAAAGTAATCCATGTTGCGCTGCCATCCTCCCCCCAAATTGACCGTGCCTGCAACTCATCCGCGATTTGGCCCACCTCACTCACCAATAATTCGCGGGGGAGGGTGGGCGCATTTTGCAAAACGGCTGGAATTTCGTCGTTGGTATCCAGCAATTCATGAGCAATACGGCAGAACAACGACCCCCGAATAAAAGCGATTTGCTGTTGTAAATCATCCTCGCTCAGAGAATTGAGTCGTTCAATTACGAGATTGTAGGCCGGACGGTCAAAGACATTTTCGATGGTGATGTCCCCAATATGTAGGCTGGTCTCGCTGGAATTGTAGGTGAGCAGTGGCACATCCATCTGTTCCATCGCCTGCGCCTCGCCCTTGTGGATGTCCCAATAAACGGGTTTTTCGTCCCATGCCAGCAGCACCCGATTCAGCGATTCAATTTGGATACTGCGGTCAATGCCCTCATGTAAATATCGTGGTTGGAGGGTATGCTGCAACACCGATTGATACGTCTGGGTGGGCCGGAATACATAGCGCACCCGCTGATTCTTGAACCCTTCTAATGGGCTACCCTCAGCTAATAATTCTTCTCTATGGGCCATCAAAAAACGGTACATTTCAGTAAAGCCGCTGATAATTTCTGTCTCGTAACCAGCAGGATTGAGGTACTTAAAACCTAACCCCTCGTAATATGGCTTCAATCTCAAATCCATCGTTCTTTCTTGCGGCCCCAAATACATCACATCAGTGTTGATATTTTTCCAGATAGGTCGAAGCAGGTCAGTTTCGTCTTTCTCAAAACCACCTAACGCGCTCATATCATAAGCAATACTGCCTGAACCCAAGTCCCAGCGTGGTAGGACTTGGGTACGTAATACGGAGTTCTCGATGATTTTGTGAGCTTCTGCACGTGCATCAGGAAAATGGTATTCAATATCAGGAACCCGATAGTGCATCAGCGTTTCGGCATCAACTAAGACAGGCTCAAGTGTATTGTTGCCATAATCAATATGACTGATGATATTATCAGAATGACAATCATTTCCAGCTAACAGCTGTATCACGCCTAATAACAAGCCCATTTGATAATAATAGTTACCCAGAGTTGCCATAGTGCCATAGTCGTTCGATGGGAGAAGTTCAACCCATCCATGATCTCCATAATCAAGTGTTATAGGAGATTTTAGTTTAGGTAACTGCTTATGTTGATCACACCACAAGAGGAGTGTGTTGAGGGCCTGATCCATACCTAGAGTTCGAGGTTTGTAGAGAGTTACATCAAGGATGACACCGACTAGCGTGACAGTTTGATGATTATTGTGGAGGTCGGATAGTCGCGAATCAAAATATTGGATTGGGAGATGGTCACGATTAAGAAACCCAAATGCCTCCCGCAAGTTTTCTACATCTTCAAAGAGATTGAAAAGGATATTTAGTTGCCCTTCAATCTCATATAAGGTTGTAGTTGCTAAGAGTCTTGCTAAAACAGCGTAATCTATACAAATTGATTTTAATTCATTACCTAGCACAGCCTTTGTAAAAGCTAAATAACGATCACGAGTAGGAGTGCTAGTTTTTGGGATGGTTTTTTCTGAAAGCGGGACGCCATATTCAATAGTCTGGAATGTTTTGAAAACGACCATTAATGCTTGTACCGAGATTTCTGATAAGGCTCGCAATAGGCCATTTAAATGATTAGGTGGTGACCATTTGCCTCTATAGGAAACACCTCTAAGCATTCGTTCGTAGAAATGGTTTTGTGCTACCTTGAGAAATGGCAAGAAGATTTCTGCGAAGGGTAGTGATTCGTCATATGAGAAAACTGTTCTTCTTTTCTTATCCGGATTGAGCGCTTCAGCGGTTTCGAATATCTCTCCCAACAACTCCGCCCAACGGGGGAGGGGAGCATCAGGGTCACGCCGTCGCACCGACCCCAACAGTGGTTTAACCTGTTCCAGTGTCAGGCCATCCCATTCCAGTCGCTTACGAAAACGATCCAAGTCGCCTTGTGCCGCTGTCTGCATCCATGTTTTCAGACGGGTCTCAATAATTTCGGCTTCGGTGGGGTCGTTGATCGGCACAAATTCGCCGCTGAGTCGTTCCGCAAGGGTCGCCGATTTTTCAACAATGGTAATCAGCGTATCTCGATAATTATCCACCGCCGACATAGGGCCGCCTATGCAAATTGACGTTTGGCAAGTTGAGAAAACAGACCGCGTTGGTTAATCAACTCTTGATACGTCCCCACCTGCACAATTTGCCCCGCATCCATCACGATAATCCGATCCGCATTTTGAATCGTGCTAAGGCGGTGGGCAATCACAATGCGGGTCACGTCCAGATTATCGAGGCTCTGGCTGACGGTGGCCTGTGTGCGATTGTCTAGAGCGCTGGTGGCCTCATCAAAAAAGATGATACGCGGTTTGTTGACAAGGGCGCGGGCAATCAACAGGCGCTGGCGCTGTCCACCGGAAAGGGTGCTGCCGCCTTCACTGACAACCGTGTGCATCCCCATCGGCATGGCTTTAATGTCATCCTCAATGCCTGCCTGCCGTGCCGCTTCCCACGCATCATCAATGGTGAGCAGACTGGCCCCGATGATGTTGGTGTATATATCGCCAGACATCAAACGACTGTTTTGCAATACCACCCCCATCTGACGCCGCACCGCCCGTAAATCGAGTTCGGCTAAATCCTGCCCATCAAAGAAAATCGCACCAGATTCGGGTTTTTCAAAGCCGAGCAACAAACGCATCAGGGTAGATTTGCCACATCCCGATGCACCAACCAGTGCCACAAACTCGCCGCGATTAATCGTCAGTGAGATGTTTTTCAAAATCAGTGGGCCGTCCCCCCGATAGCGGAAAGACAAGCTGCTGACTTCAATATTGCCAGTCAATTCGCCGGGGTCAGATTTGGCGTCATCTGCTTCGGGGAGGGCGTGCAGAATCGGCTTGGCGCGTTCATAGACCGGCACGACACTCAACGCTGAAACCAATGTGCGGCTGAGGTCAAGACTGGCCGTTAAAAATTGCGTGAAGGCAATGTAGAAAGCTAAAAATGTACCCGTCGTTAGGGCATTAGCATCGCGGTTGGCGACCACCCCAAAAATCACCATGAGGGCCATGACCGGGAAAATGGCGTTAAATACTGTCAGCCGATTTTCGACCATGCGGGCGCGATAGGCCAAGCGTTTTTGTTCGGCAAATTCCCCGGCCCAAATCGAGAAGGCGCGATTTTCAGCACCCGCGATACGGAATTTGGAGACGCCATTGATAAATTGGAGGACGCGGCTAGAAATCCGGCCCTGAATGTTGGTGATACGGCGTTGATAGCGCAGTTGCAAAATGCCAGAGATGGTTGTCACGATAAACGCGAACGTCACCAGCGCCGACGCAATCAGGGCAAGGCTGACATCGTAATAAAACAGCAGACCGAAGCTGAAAATCGAGAAGATGCCTGTAAACAGCGACAGCGTAATCGTACCGGAAAGGGTGCGCCGAATGAGGTCAATACCCATCGCACGGCTGCTGAGATCGCCTGCCGAATAGCTGCGGAAAAATGAGGCAGGTAGGGCCAGCACCCGATCCCAAATGGCGGCCTGAATCGAACTATCCAATTTGCCGCTAATTCGTAACAGGGCGACACTGCGCGTGACCTGAAACAGCGCCGAAGCAAAAGCCGTCGCCAGCAAAAAGACGCCGATAATCAGCAAGTCGGAACGGTTGCCGCGTGGGATGGTTGTATCAAATAGGATGCCGATAAAAATAGGCGTGACCATGCTGAGGATGCCCCCCGCGATCCCCATCAACAGCATCATCAACAGGTCATTTTTTGCGCCGCGCATCCCGAACCGCAGTAAATCAAGCCCATTCAATTCACGGGCGGGCAGAGGGCGATAAAAAGCAAAGGCGAAGGGTTCTAATTGGGCAGCGAGTTCGGCATTCACCGCGACGGCGGTTTTTTCAAAAGGATCATGAAGTTGATAGCCTGACCCTTCAAACGCCAGTACAACAGGTTTTTTGCTTTCTTCCACAAACGCCACCATCGGGCCGCTGTCGTTATTCCACCATTCTCCCTGTAAGACGACCTTACGGGTACGCACCCGCGACGCCTGTGCGATGCGCTCGACCTGCTGTGTATGACTGTATTTTCGGTCAGTGCTGGGCTGGGGATGGATCGAAATTTGCTGAATATTGCCAAGTAGTTGACATGCTGCCAGAACGGGGTCACGGCTGTCTAGGCTGGTGTAGGCAATCTGATCGGCTATGCCCCACGTTGACGCTAATTGTGAAAAGGCCTGTTCCACTTTGGTCGAATCCGAGGCATTTTTCTCTTGCAGACGCGCCCATTCGTTATGCAGATTTTGTTTGAGATTGGCGGCTACACTGTCAAGGATAATGGCATGGAAAACCGACACACAGTTCCATTCTTTATCCCGCGCGATGACTCCCTCGGTGTTGAGGGTCGCTAGGGTCACTTCATCAAGGGCAGTGAGCCATGTTTCACGTGAGACCGGGAAAAAAGTATCGCCTGTGATGGGGGGCACATCCTCTAAGGCCATCAAGCGTGATTCGCCTTTGACATGCCGCACCCAAACTAACCCGCGTTTGGGTCGAGCCGTCTGAGTGGCCTTCAACGATTTATTTTTACCCGGCTCCAGAACTTCATAATCTTTTGGCCCGATGCCGCGTGCAATTCCCGCCGAAAGCCCTGCCGCCCATTTTTCGAGCAGGCCTGCAATAATCCCCGCATATTCCGGTTCTTGGGCCAGTTCTTTCAGACGGGATTGGCGCATTTTAAGTAACTGTGTTCCGGGAGCATTATTCGCCAATAATCCCAGATTGCGGCCTGCTAAATCCATGCCTAGCAGCAAATGGCCCGTTTCACCGCGAAAAAGATGGGCACGCGCACCAACCGCCTCGCCATGTTCAATTTTGACCGCGAATACGTCCACCAAGCCTGAATAGACCAACCAGAGCGAATCTTTATCATCCAGCAACAGGGGTTGATTGCCACTGACGGTCAGCAGGCGGCCTTCTTTGTAACGCAGACGGAGCAGAAATAACTCCCATGCGTCGGAGGTTGTGGCTTTAATTTCGTCGTTTAGAACCATATTTCCACTTAAACCAGTTTATCCAATAAGGACTTAGCGGTGCGTTTTTTCTTTTCTGGGGCTTCCGCACCAATCAGGGTAGTATATGGCCCTTCTTGTTTGACCATCTCATCATGGGTGCCGCGCTGCACGACCTTGCCTTTTTCCAACACGATGATTTCATCACAATCACGGATGGTGCTGATGCGATGGGCTACAATCAAGCAAGTACAGCCCCGCCGTCGCAGATTATCATCAATCATCAGTTCGGTTACGGGGTCAAGGGCGCTGGTAGCTTCATCCAAGACCAAAACAGTCGGGTTGCCGACCAATGCGCGGGCAATTTCCAATCGCTGGCGCTGACCTCCGCTAAAGTTGCGGCCATCTTCCTCGATGATATGGTCGTATCCACCGGGACGGGTCACAATGTCGTTATGAATTGCGGCATCTTTGGCGGCTTGATAAATATCGGTGCGTGGGATGGTGGCGTCCCACAGAGTTAGATTGTCGCGGATGCTGCCTTCAAACATGAAAATATCTTGATCCACCATTGCTACCGAATTGTTCATGATACTGCGGGGGATGTCTTGGCGCGGTTTGCCATCAAACAAGATTTCGCCATCCCACGGCTCATAAAGACCCACCACTAATTTTGAGAGGGTAGATTTGCCACTGCCAGAACCACCGACCAAGGCGATGCGCTGGCCCGGTTTTAATTTGAGGTTGAAATCTTGAATGAGGGGGGCTTCAAGGCGGCTGTAACCAAAAGTCACATTTTTGAGTTCGACATATCCCTCCAATTTGACTTGGGCTTCATTACCGTTTTCGCCATTCATCGGAATATCCCGGTCAACCTGCGGGTCGGGGTGATAACGCAGCACATCATCCAGCCGCCCCATATCCCCTGTGACCTCTTGCAGCCGTCCCCCCAGATTCACCAATTGATTGACCGGGCTGAGGAAACTCCCCATCAAACTTTGAAAGGCCACCAGCATACCGACGGTCATCTCACCTTCAATGACCCTCAGCCCCCCCAACACCAGAATCGCGGCAGTGTTGATTGCACCCAGTAGGGGCGGCAGCACACTCAACAATTGGGAGGAGAGACCTAGTTCTTGGTCAGCGTTTAAGGTTTTGGCTTGATACCCGGCCCAACGCGCAAAAAAATCGGATTCCGCCCCAGTTGCTTTGAGGGTCTCGATAATTTGCAGGCCGCTGGTGGCCGTGCCGAGCATCTTGCCGCGCTCTTGTAATACCCGCTGATTGGCATCAATCCGGCGACGGGAAACATAACGCAGGCCCAAAATATTGAGGGCGGCGATCACAATGCCAATGAGGGTCAGCAAAATATCATATTGAAACATCAAGACGGCATAGAAAATCACCAAGACTGTGCTAATCATGGTGGTGGCGAGTTCGCCGGAGAGTAGTTGGGCCACCCGGTCATTAATCGCCACCCGTGAGCCAATTTCCGCCCCGTAGCGTTGTGCAAAAAATTCAATGGGCAGGCGGAGAACATGCCAGAAAAATCGGCTGCTGCTGCTGAGGGCAAGTTTGGTTTCCATCCGTAACAAATACAACTGCTGAAACCACGTCAATATGGCACGTAGCACGGCGGTGAGGGCCATGCCGATGAGCAGAGCCGTGATCCATTCCTGCTGACCAATGAGGATGTCATCAATAAAAATGCGTGAAAAAGTGGGGATGATGAACCCCGGTATGACCAAAAAAAGACTGGTGATAACCACAAATACCAATGCGATTTCCGACCCCTGTAGCCGACTCTTAAGCGCTGTGATGAGGCTGGGTTTATCGCCGCCCTCTTGAAAATTGGAGCCGGGTTCAAACAGCAGGGCTACCCCAGTGAAGCCTTGATCGAATTCTTCATGGGAAACGGTGCGCGGGCCAATCGCAGGGTCATTTAGATAGACGACCTTTTTGCCAAAGCCTTCCACGACCAAAAAATGATTAAAGTTCCAAAAGACAATAATCGGAAATTTAAGGGATTTGAGTCCTTCCGGTTCACGTTTGATGGCACGGCATTCCAACCCATATTTGCGGGCGGCCTTGAGCATATTGCTGGCTTTGCTGCCATCCCGTGAGACACCACATTCAACGCGCAGTTCCTCTAGCGGCACATAACGCCCATAGTAGCGCAGGACAATCCCTAACGCCGCCGCCCCGCATTCGACGGCTTCCATTTGCAGCAGGGTAGGAGTGCGGGCACGTTTGCTAACCTTCTCTTTGGCGATGGGCTTTTGGATGTTTTCAGCTTGGGTCATAATATTCTATACCCTATTCAAAGACCGGAAAGACGCGGCTAATCGGGCGGTCTTCGCTGACCGTGATAATGGCGGCAATGGGTGTGCCAACCGTCAGTTTGCGTGGTGGGCCATCCTGAGAAGTCCACTCAAAACCGCTCTCGGTATTGTCACTAGGTTTGAGTTCCAACCGCACCTCAAGAACCGGGCCGGATGGTAATGTTGAATTGGCAATCTCGTCGTTCCCAACCGTATCCAATACCTGCTGGCGGGTGACTGGCACATCCCCCACTTCGCGGACTACTGCCTTGACGTAGCCATAGGTCTCCGTTTTGACCGTCGAAACTTCAACTTCGACCTCCATACCGGGGCGGAGTTGTGCGCCTTCATCTAAGGGAACATAGATAACCGCTTCTAGCCCATCGTTCGCAGGGTTGTTCACCAGAACCCCGTTCCCCTCGGTTTCTTCGGGAATGCTGCCAAAGATGGCCCATAACGCGCCTGCCACCAGCAAAACCGCAATCGCAATCAGTGCCAGCCATGCGCGGGGAGAAGTGATTTTCATCAACTGGTCAAGCTGTTCGGGCGAGGAGAGCCGATCAAGCGCAACTTTGCGGAAGAGTCTATTCTGGACGTTTTGCATCGCACTAAATCCTGCTGTGTATAGCAAAATGGGGTACTACCATTGATTGTATGCCTTGTGGGGGGGATGTCAAACGAAAAAAGCTAGAAGCCGTCTTTAGTTGAAAATATGTTTTGGATAGGTCAGGGATTCATCCGTATAGGGATAATAAGAAAAAAATTCCTCATGACCCTCTTAGGAATTTGTTGAATAATTGTTGAAAAAATAGAAGGTGTGGGTTAAGATGTCGGTGTAAGGGTTGGCAAATTCTGGCTTTCTTCCGCTTTCATGCCGTCTACACGCCATTTACCGCCTTTGAACCACAAACCCAAAAGAACAGCGGGTTCTAGGTTGGTGTCATGTACTTGTGTGGCCCGCTGTCCATCGGCGGTGTCGGCGGTGATGACCCAAATGCCGGACATGCGAATGGTGCGACGATCAACGGCTTGTTCGGCAATGACCTCAAATTTGGTTTGGCTCAAGTCAATTTCGGCATTGGCGTTGGCATAAGCCGTTGCAGTATCGAGGAAGGATAGACGGGTTTGATCGCTTGAAAGCTCACGCACAGCAGTAGCATCGCCACTGAAAAGGGCCGCAATAAAATCTTCGGCTGCTTGGGCAGGATCACCTTTTGGTTTTTCTGGTTCGGGTACATCATCTTGGCAGGCCGAAAGGCTGATTGCAAGCAGAATGGCGATAAATAAAAGGGTGGGCAGGAATTGTTTTTTCATAACGAGAAGTATACAAAAACATCAAGTTTTCCCGCAAGCATCATATACGAAAGGTGAAATTGCATGGACGATTTTGCAGGGTATGAAGCATCCTCACGTGCCTATCGTTCCAAGTATCAAAATCAACTTGGGACAGGTAGCCAACGGCCTAGCCCGACCATTTTATTTATCGGATGTTTCGACAGCCGGGTCATTCCTGAACTTATCCTCGGCATTACACCGGGGGAAATGATGGCGGTGCGCGTACCGGGTGGCTTGGTACCGGGGCAGGGCGAGACTGATTTTGCCATCGCTGCTGGGATTGAATTGACCCTCAGCCGGATGCCCTCGATTCGAGAGGTGGTGGTGTGTGGTCATACCGATTGTGTCATGCTAAATACGTTGGCGGCGGGGGTAGACGCAGCGCAGTTGCCCAATCTGGCACGCTGGATTGGTATGAATGATCTCATCAAAGCTGACCTTGACTCCCATGCCGCGCGTGACCGGGCCATCCTTGAAAAATCGGTTGTCCAAAGCCTGAAAGGGCTGCGTGAAATTCAAATTTTGAACCAGAAAGAAATCACCGGACAACTGCGGGTGCATGGTTGGATATTTGAATTGGAGACGGGTCAGATTCTTGCCCTTGATGAACCCACCGGACATTTTGAGCTTTTGCCAGAGCCAGCAGCAAAATTCTCGGCATAGGCAAGCCATGACCTGCCTGTTATAATGGCGGGGTTGAATTTTTCGGAAAGGTTTTTACCATCATGAAAGTACGTTCTTCAGTGCGCTTGATGTGTGCCAATTGCAAATTCGTGCGGCGCAAGGGTGTGCTGTTCGTTATTTGCTCCACCAACCCCAAGCACAAACAGCGTCAAGGCTAAACGGCCAGATATGTGGTATCTGGCGATTCCTAAGCAGATAGCAGGCTGTCGTTAAATCACGATGGCCTGTTCTGTTTTAATCTAAGGGTTAGAACCTTGTGTATGGAAGCATGTGTCATTTAGAGGATTTTTGATGGCAAATAAACAAGTCCGTATTTGGGCAATAGGCTTGTCTGGAACTGCCGTTTTGCTGCTGATTGTGACGCTGTTGGTCAGTTATGCTTTTCCAGTGCTGGCCTCACCTCGATTGCAGGGCACGGATTATCCAACCATGACCCCGCCGAGTGTTGAAGTGGATGCCGTTGCGGTAGAGGAAGTAGGGGGTAATGCTGATCCAGTAGTGTTCACTGGTGAGACGGTTGGGGAAGTGATATTTGGTGATACCAGTGTCGTTTCCCATTATCCCGACGGCGCGACTTTTACCGTCACGATTGAAACTGAACAAGAACTCGATCAGGTCACATTGTTCATTCGTTATCCACATGGCTCCGGCACTCGTGTTCTGGCGGGACGTGGTGACGGTGAAAATGAGTGGGTAGCGGTGTTATATGACACTTCCGATCAACCCCCATGGCAGCGCATGGACTTTTTCTGGCGGGCGATTGATTTGGCAGGTAACTCAGTTGAGACAACCCCACAGAACTATGTCTACAGCGACCCAACACGGGTTTGGTATCGTGCCGCTAATGACCAACTGGAGTTGTATTGGTTTGGTCAGAGTGAGGATTTTGCCCAAGTCGTAATGAATGGGATGGCTGCTGTTCAAGAACGTTGGGTGTTGGGTTTTGGTGAACCGCTTAGTTTTAGGCCCATCGCCGTGGTGTTTTCCGATGCGGATACCTTTGGCGAATTTTCAAACGCGGGCGCAGTAGGGAACAGTCGGCGGGCCGGATTCACCAGTAGCGATCTGGGCATGACCGTGCAGCGTTTCCAAGAACTAGGGTTTATCTCATCGTGCCCACGTGACCCATCACCCGCCGAACAAACCACCGAATGGCTCTATAACTATATGACCGAAGTGATTACGCATGAAGTCACTCATCTCTATCAATTTGATAAAAATGTAGGTGGCCCAACGTGGTTTATTGAGGGTGGCGCGACGTGGTTCTCGCTTAATTCCGTTCGCGCTGGGACGGGCCTGCGTAACCATACTGAGGGTCAAGATATTCCCACCTTGCAAGGGACTGGGCCGAGTGGTCGTGGCAATATCCCGAATGGTTGCTATGCACGGGGCTATTGGATGGGGGCATCCTTCATTCAGTGGATTTATGGGCAATATGGCATGGAAGGCATTGCGGAGTGGTTCAACCTGATTAGCCGCAACACTCGTATGGATGAGGCGCTCATTGCCGTGACAGGCAAGAGTTTGGCCGAATTGGAACCCGAATGGCGAGCCTATCTCGGTTACAATCCCCAACCCTTTATTCCCCCAACAGAAGCCTATCAATTCCCCCCGACAGTCACTCCGTTTGGACAATAGGCAAAATAAAAGGGGCGGTTCCACAAATTGGGCCGCCCTCTTGATTATCTCCGCTTAACGTAGCCGGATTTCACAACGTCCAGCATCGGACTCGCAGAATCCTAGATCACGTGGGCCATCCAGCACAGTGAAGGTTTCAAATTCAGTTCCCCAAAAGACCTGTGTGGCCTCGGTAAACTCATTGGCTTCAAGGTAAATTGTGGCACAG
Organism: Chloroflexota bacterium; assembly: GCA_024434115.1. GTDB lineage: Bacteria > Chloroflexota > Anaerolineae > Aggregatilineales > J027 > CFX10. Next base: position 450,132 of record QMIT01000004.1, on the reverse strand, counting down.
CCGGGAATGGCGATAGGGCTTTGCTGGCTGCGTACCCGAATCTGGATACAATCGCTGGTTGGGAACTCCGCAAGGTTAACTTCCGCCAGATTGTCGGCATTCTCCAGCTCATAGGCGCGGGTATCGTCAAACCATGTGAAGTAGACCTCTTGTAGCTTAACGGTGGGTCGGTCAGATTCAATTTGGAGCGTGAAGGTGTCGCCGCCGTATGTCATCACAAGGGTGATGGGTGAGGGGGCAGGCAAGGTAGCGGCGTCCGGTGAGGTGGCAGGATCAGCAACCTCCACATTTGCCACTGCTTTTATGGTCACACCTTTGGTGTCGCGCAGCTCTACCCAAACTTCTTTTGCCCCCAAGCCTTCAGTAAGTTGCCACGGCACGGCATAGTTTAGATCATCCCAAAGCTGCCATGCCGCCTGTTCCAATTCGGCTTCACTGTTGGCAAACCGTACCTCATTGGCCCGCTGCAAAACAGTCGCATCGGTTTCATAGGAGAGGGTCAGTTCGTTATGGACATACAACTCAACTTCTTGGCTGTAGACCTTTGCTGCACCATCATTGACGACGACTGGGATCACGTTGGGTTGAGCGCCCAATACGATTGCATAGGCCGTTTGCACGGTGCCGCCAGCCTGTGCCACATAGTTGGCGACCCCGATGCCGATTTCACGAAACTTGCTTTCGGCCAGTGTTTCGGCAATCGCTTCGGCCCAATAATCAGCGGCTTCGGCGGGGGTTTGGATGCCAATGCCATTATAGGGCAGGCTGATGACCCGCTGACCATTATCCGGCCAACGCGGATAGCCGAGATCATCGGCAAGGACAGGTGGCACCGAGGTATATGACCCGGTTGCCTCTAATTCATCGGCAATGACTTGGGCTATGGCATCCAGCGTTTCATTGCGTTGGAGGGGACGTTCTTCTAGGGCGATGAGTCCCTGGTTAATATTGACATATAGTTCTTCAGCATAGCGGGTCAAGGTATCGGCGTCACCGTCGTCTTGCGCACGACTGATCTTGGCAGAGGTTCCAATCATGACCGTTATAACGAAAAGTATCAACAATATACGGCTTAATTTAGCCATCATGTCTCCTTATTGATAGGTAATGACCTTAACGGTTTTTACAGGATTTTCTGACATCCCCTAACACTATAGCAGTTTTAATGGAATTTGTGTTGTGGAAATTGTTAAAATTCGTATTGCTCGGCTTCCTTTCTCCATTTTTTCTACTAGGTTATAATCAGTTTATTATTGTTGGGTAGCCTTCTTATATCGGCATAATCTCAAGAAAACGCCCTTATTAGGAAAATTGCACTTCATGACCGACCAATCAACTCTCTTTTCGGATGTCATTCTAAACCCTTCCGGCGAACCCGTTAAGCAGTACGAGATTCAGCATGGGCGATTGCGAACGCTCCTCTACAGTAGCAAACCTGATGATTTGTCGGCTCAACTGCGGGTGCGTTACGACGAAAAACAACTCGTTTTTGCGTTTGGGCAGGGAGTAGAAGCGGTTGCCTTAACCGAGCAAACCGTTGAATGGTTGTGGCATAGTTTTCCCCAGAAAAACGCCGATGCTGGAGAATTTTCCGAATCTTTTTATACCTATCTGCAACATGAGGCGCGTTCCATTGGCAAGGGTGACAGCACCCATGCCATGATTATCGGGGCGCTGACTCGTGAAATTCCAGAAGGGCGGATTTGGCTTAGTTGGTTGGGGACATCTGGTCTGCGCGTGTTGAATCATCGGCGTACCCCCCTGTCGCTTGATGAGGGCTTGTTTCCGGGAGAGGGGTGGTCGCCTGCCAATGGGGTTTCACCAGATCGCATTCGCCCGCACGCGCAAGTTTTTTCGATTCATTATGTTGAACGCCTGCTCATTTTTTCCAGTCCACTGCGCCCCTTAATTGATGAACTTCCGTTTGTGGGCAATGCGGCATTGCAGCGGGTTGCAGAAGCCCATACCCAGACTTTGCCAGCGGTATTGATGGATATACGGCTCTATCGAGTGAATCCTGACCCCGGCGATGTGACGCTGCAATATCGTTGGGAAAATTTCTCGCAAGCCGTTTTGTCTTGGACGAACAGCCCCCGTGCAACAGGTTATCGCATCGAACAATCGTCATCGCCCACGTTTGATGAGGTAGTGATTGTCGCGGATATGACCGATGCTCGCCAACGTGTTCATACCGTGCAACCACCGTCCGTTGGCGAGACGTATTATCGCGTGGTGCCCTACAGCCAAAATATGCCCGGTAAGCCCAGCAACCCGATTATGATTACCCCGATTCAGTTAGTGCCACCGATCTTGCAGCCGATTGAATGGGGGCAGACCGGCTTCGTCGTCACATGGTCAAAGGTCAACCAAGCCAATCTCTATGAGGTCGAAGCCTCGCCGGACTCCGAATTTGATACTGCCCAAACGATGGCGTTCTATCGTGGCACAGATACCACTTTTGAAACGGAAGATATTCAGCCATCGGGTTGGTATTTCCGGGTACGGAGCGCAAACAGTGTATTTGCACCGCGCAGTCCATCCCAATGGAGCAATGCTGTCCAAGCGCCTAAACGTCTGCCTGTGCCCTATTTTGAAAGTGTGACCCTTGCGCGTATTGTATGGACACCCGTCCGAGGGGCACAGGTATATGAGGTGCGGCAGCAGTCGGGAGAAAATAACAAGAATCAGAAAATTCATACGATTGAAGGCCGCAACTTTTTTGAACCCGCCAAACAACGTCCCAGCATCTATCAGGTGCGGGCACTGCATAGGCCGGGCGATGATCTGACGGCCAGCAATTGGACAGAATTGGTGATGGTCAATACATGGCTAGAGGGTGAACGGGCGACGGGCCGCGTCCCGATTGTTGTCCCACCCATCGAAATGGAAGATACCGCCGACGCATTGGAAACCATTGAGACTGGCGAGCCAGACGAAGATACACTAGAACTACGCCGAAAAAACCAGATGAGTCGAACTTATCGCCGTTTGGCAATTGGGACGGCAGGGGTTGGTGCGGCGGGTATATTGGTCTTGTTGGGGTTGATTGGTGGGCCACGGTTAGGTATCGGCCTTGACCCGACAGCGACCCCCTTGAGCGGTGCTGACCGGGATGCGACGGGGACTCAAGTGATTATCAATCAGGGAAACGCGACGGCCCTTGCTGAGTTGAATCAACAAATCGGGCGGATCGTTTCACTTGGCACGGAAAGCGCATTTCGAGCCAACCAACTGGCGACCCGTAACAGCAATTTGATTGAAGAAAATATGGGCAATACGGTACTGCTGGATTCGATTTATCAGACGGCAACCGCGCAGGCTAACGAACAGGCGAATGCCCAAGCGACTTATGCCGCCGACTATAATGGGCTAATGGCAACGGCTACCGCCCAAGCGATCAATATTGAAGCTGAACACACCCAAAGCGCCGCAACCGCGACCTTTGCCGTCGAATTTATGGCGACCTATAATGCCCAAGCGATGACGCAAGTCGCAGGTGACTATCAGGCCACCATTGATGCCCTAGAATCCGCCATGACTCCGCCCCCCACATCGGGACTGCCCGTTCAGCGTTTTGGTAAAACATTTGGTTTCCAAAGTTTGCTGGATTGGTGGTGGCAACTCTGGCCCTAGAGTAACCCCTTGTTTCATCCCTAGAACACACGGTCTATGTTTAGTATTTATATAATGGATATGCGTTAGCGTAACTACAGTTACGCTTAAATGGCTGTGGATTATATGAAGAGGATTTTGCTTGACCGTTAGGGTTTGGAAAGTGTGCTAAAGCACTTCTAGTAAAATCAAAAAGGACAACCCGTTTGGATTGCCCTTTTGAATATTTGTTAGTTTGTGATTAGTTCAGGCGAGCCGACAACGCGCTTAGACCTGAGCGAACGCTGCCATCCACGACCTTATCACCTGCGCGGATGATGAGACCACCCAAGATCGCCGGATCAACTTTCCAGTCGGCATTGGAAGCGCCTGTCTTGGAGAGAATGTCTTTCTTCTCATTGTCATTGAGGGGCAGGGCGCTGACGACTTCGATATTGGCACCCAGACCTTTAACGTTTTCGGGGGATTTGCTGAAGAAGTCAGTCACGATTTGCTGCTGCTTCTTTTCGTCAATGCTTTCACCGATCAGACGGTTCGCGGCGGCCATCGCCAACGAGATCACCTGACCGCGCATGTCGGACAGTAATTGTGAACGTTCTTCTTCGGCCTTGATACGGGCTTCACTGCGAATTGCTTCGGCGTCGGTGTTAGCTTTTGCCAGCACGTCGTTGCCTGCTTCTTCACCACGACCACGCGCATCGGCCACAATCTTCTGGGCTTCGGCACGGGCAGCAGCCTTGATGTTTTCCGCTTCTTTTTCCGCATTAGCACGAGCTTCAGCGGCGATACGGGCGTCTTCCAGACCCTTTTCGATGTCTGCACGGCGTTGATCAATTGTGTCTAACAATTTGCCCCATACAAACTTACGCAACAGGAAAAAGATCACGCCGAAGTTGATGATTTGGGCAATTAGAAACCCAATATTAATACCTAACGCATCCATGTGCCTTTTCTCAGCCTCCTGTAGGGGATTAGAGCACGAACAGGATGATCAAGGCGACCACCAGCGCGTAAATGGCGATAGCTTCAGCGAACGCGATACCCAAGATCATGTTCGTCTGTACCTGACCAGCGGCGTCAGGGTTGCGACCAATGGACTCCAAAGCACCTTGCACCAGCAGACCGATGCCGATACCGGGGCCAAGCGCACCGACCATTGCGAGGCCAGCGCCCACCGCCTTCAAACCAGTTGCCAGAGATTCGTTGATAATTGTCGTTTCCATGTTATTTGTTTGCTCCTATAGATTTAATGGTCATCACCGTGGTGGGAGACCATCGCAAGATTGATCAATACCAGAGGCAGAATGAAGAACACAAACGCTTGAATCGCGCCGATGAAAAACTCTATGCCATAGACGGCGGCGGGGGCCAACGCGCCCGTCAGGAATGTCGCCACAATCAACAGAATACCGCCCGCGAAGATAACGCCGAAAAGACGGAAGGCAAAACTGATAATCTTGGAGACTTCAGACAGCACTTCCAACAACCCGACGACAAAATCCATCAGGCCCATTGGTTTCTTGCTCATATTCCCCAGTGCAGGCAAGTTCACGAACTTGGAGAAGTATCCCAAGCCCAATTTTTGCACACCGTAATATTGCACCGCGAACATGGCAATAATCGCCAAGGCCAATGTGAAGTTCAGGTCGGTAGCAGCACCGCGTAGGAAGGGGGTCACGACCAAACGGTCAGCGGCTTCGGAATAGACATGTTCTTCTTCCGCTGCTGCTCCCTCCTCACCACCTTCGGCTGTAGCTTCAGCATTTTCGCCTTCACCGGTTGGCGTCTCGCCTTCAGTGGTTATGGCTTCTTCGTCATGCGGTTCTTCTTCGGCATGGACGAGGCCGAAATATTTGGCTTCGCATTCTTCATAGCCTTCAGGCGTAGCTTTTTCACCTGAGTCTAGCCCTTCTTCGACCTTCAAAAGGTAGATGTTGGAGAAGATGGAGCCTTCAAATGGCAAATCTTTGTCTTCAGCGTGAATGGGATAGCCGCTCATGGTGACTAAATCACTGGACTCTGCACAGTGAAGCGCACCAATGGTTTCAAAACCCGGCAAGAGTTTTGTCCAGTTGGCGGTTAGCACTACGATGAAGAAGGTAGCAATGAGGGGGAAAATCTTGCGGGCATCCTTGGGGCCAACCACGTTTTTGGTGACACCATACAGGTAATCCACAATCAGTTCGAAACCACCTTGAAAACCCTTGGGGACTCGTTGGGGATTACGCAACGCGAAGGCTATCGCCAAGACAATGATGTCAACCAAAACCAGCGCAAGGGCCGTGTTGGTGATATTAAAGCCGAGGATTTGGAACTTTTCCTTCGCCAACGGTTCACCAAAGATGGTGATGACTGGCACGGCGATTCCATATCCCAGTTTGGGAAGCACATAATATGGCAATGCACCGCAGGCCAATGCTGCAATAGCTAACCCAATTAATAAATATAAGCAACCCTTCGTTGCGACGGGGTTTACTGCTCCTGATGACGCGGCGTGACCGTGATCATCATGTCCGTGACTCATTAACGGACTCCTTTCTTTGAGCCGAGCAAAAGCACTCCTCCTATGTGTAAACGATGACGATACAACTACCTGACAACACCCGGCATAGCACAACTGCGGCACGGTTTAAGATTTGCCGTATTGCCGTTTTTCAATTGTCTTAGCAGACCGGATGGCGATGACCAACATGGTCAATAAACTGATCGGCACACTTCCCACAATGCACAGAATTGTGAAGAGTGGCGTGCTGTCGAACACCCGCGAATCAAGCAAGATTCCTAACGCGATCCCAACCATCAACACGATGATTGAGATACAGCCGCTTAATCCTGCTAGAGCCGCCAACCCTAGATTGATGAAATAATCCTTACGTTTTGGCTTGCTCATAGATTCGTTGGGTGTCACTTGCGCCGTACTTCACAAATTTACCAAGACGGAGGATGGTTGTCAAAAAATTCATGTGCAGTTTGTCATCAATTTCCAAAAAATAGGGCGGTTTGGTGGCCCGCCCTATGCAAAAATTTATGAATTTAGATCTATTCGTCTTCGTGTTCGGTGGCTTTGTGCTGCGCAATGACATCCGCTGCCAGATTGCTCGGCATGGTTTCATAATGGCTAAATTCCATTGTGAAAATTCCACGTCCGCCTGTCATGGAGCGCAGGTCGTTGGAATAACGTAGCATCTCGGCATGTGGCACCGTCGCATTGATAATCGTGCGTCCGGCTACGGTATCCATCCCCTGTACACGTCCACGTCGGGTGGTCATGTCGCTCATAATGTCGCCCGTGTTTTCTTCCGGCACGGTCACACGCACATTCACAATTGGTTCCAAGAGAACTGGGCCAGCCTGTTTGAAGGCATCCTTAAAGGATTCACGGCCTGCGACTTGGAAGGCGATGTCTTTGGAGTCTACCGGGTGTTCTTTGCCATCAAACACGACGGCTTTGACACCTACAATCGGGTAGCCTGCAATGACGCCATTGTTCAAGTTTTGGCGCACACCTTTTTCGGTACTCTGGACGAATGGGCCGGAAATTGACCCGCCGACAATCTCGCTCTTGAACTCAAAGCCGTTTTCCGCCGGGATCGGTTCGACCCGCAGATGCACTTCGGCAAATTGACCCGCACCGCCCGTTTGTTTCTTGTGGCGATAGACCGACTGGGCTTTCTTGGTAATGGTTTCCTGATAGGGCACTTTGGGCACTTCAATGGTCATGGCACAGCCGAGACGTTCGGCGCGTTTGAGGGCAATATCAATTTGCACGCTGCCCATGCCTTCAAACACAACTTGTTTGGTTGCAGCGTCTTGTCGCCATTTTAGCGTTTGGTCGCCCTGACAAAGTGAGGCCAAAACGGTTGCAATCTTGGCGCTGTCGGCCTGCGTCTTGGGGTGGACGGCCACCGCATAGACCGGAGCAGGGAATTTTGGTCCCGGTACAAAACGCCCAAAGGCTTTGGTAGTCAAAGTGTTGCCTGTGTAGGTGTTCTTGAGTTTGGCAACCGCGCCAATGTCACCCGCGTGCAGGGCATCTACTGGAATTTGCTCTTTGCCGCGCATCAACAACAACTGACCCAAGCGTTCTTCTTGTTGGGTGTTCGGATTCCAAACAGTGTCGTTGCCCTTGACTGAACCGGAGAAGATACGGAAATAGGTTAGCGTTCCGAACTTGTCAGTTGAACTCTTGAATACATAGGCCAAAAACGGGCCGCTGTCACTTTGGGGCGGGTTCACAAACTCGATTTCGTTTGATTCAAGGTCAGTCTTGGTGCTGACACGCCGTCCGGTGGAGGGCTGAACATAAACCGTGAGCGCTTCTAATAGGGGCACAATACCGACAGCAGCCGTTCCGCTGGTCACAAAGACGGGGGTGGTGGCAAGGTCGGCGTTACGGGCGGCTTTACGCATCCCATCGCGGATTTCATCAAAGCTGAGTTCGTTGGTCTCGAAATATTTTTCAATATAGGCGTCGTCGGCTTCGGCGGCAGCTTCAACTACGGCCAAATGTGCTTCTTGCAGCATATCTGCTAAATCGGCTGGCACTGCATCGCCTTTGTCGCCTTTACCCATATAGAGCTTTTGGGTAACAGCATTCAGCACACCCTTGAAATTGGACTGTTCACCAAAGGGCAAAATCACCGGGATAAATTTTCGTTCGGGGAAGCGCTCACGCAGGGCTTCTAGGGTGCGGTTAAAATTGGCGTTTTCCCGATCCATTTTGTTGATGACAACCATCACAGGTTGATTAAAATCTACAGCATATTGGAAGGCCATTTCGGTGCCGACTTCGGGGCCAGCTACCGCGTCTACCACGACCACAACGGCATCGGTGCTGCGAATGGCCTGCTGAACTTCGCCTTGAAAATCGGTAAAACCGGGGGTGTCAAGAATATTGATTTTACAGTCGCCAAATTCAACGGGGACAAGCGCGGTGTTGATACTTAACTGACGTTCACGTTCATCATCATCAAAGTCGGAGACGGTGCTTCCGTCCTCTATTTTACCCATGCGATTGGTGGCGCCTGAATGAAACAACAGGCTCTCCACCAGCATGGTTTTTCCCGCTCCTTGATGTCCAGCTAACGTGATATTTCGGATGGATTCTGAGTTGTAATCCCTCATAATGGTTTGACCCTTCAATACTTTTAAAGAGCTTACTATTGCTGGTTTGGAAGATGAGCTTATAGGGGGGCATCTTCACAAAGCATTTGTCTGGATTTTACGGAATCTCAGGGGGACTGTCAAAATTTTTTAACCTCATTTTGAGGACAAAAGGCACTGTCTTCTAAGATCGGGACTCTAGCCTGTCAGTCTAGTGGTTTTTGTCCCCAATGGACGGCAATGGTTTTGAGCATAAAATTTTGATAGCCCACCTGTTGAAACCCTGCTCCACGAATCCGTTCGGCAAGGGCCTCTGGCGTCTTAAATTCCAATGTGCTTTGGGGCAGATAACGATAGGCACTGCTGTCGCCCGAAATCAATTTGCCCACTGTTGGAATCACATATTTCAGGTGGATGTTGATAAAAGGCCGCAGCAGATTTTTCGGGGGTGGGCTGGTATCGAGTGTGACCAGATAGCCGCCGGGTTTCAAAATCCGCCATTGTTCCCGTAGGGCCGCATCAATATCGGGCACATTGCGGAACAGGAAACCACTCACTACTGCGTCAAATGTACTGTCCGGGAAGGGCAGAGCCAATGCGTTTGCTCCTAACCAATCCACCGTAGAGCCATTGGTACGCTTTTGTCCGACAACCATCATCGGTAGGGCGAAATCCGCCGCGATGACCGTAGCGCTGGGGTATTGGCGACGCACCTCAAACGCGATGTCGCCTGTTCCGGCGGCAATATCCAAGACATGGCCTTGCGGGGGGATATGGGCTTGTTGGACAACAAACTTGCGCCAGCTTTTATCTCGCCCAAATGTCATCAGGCGGTTCATCAAATCATAGCGGGGAGCAATCCGCCCAAACATCCCCTGTACATGCGCTTTATCTGATGTTGTCATTTAGATTGTTACTTTTAGCGTGGGTGGTGCCAATAAAGTATCGCCTGCAAAATAGAGTTCAACCGCTTCACGTAGATTGTGTAAGGCTTCCTCAAGTGTTTCGCCGTCCGTCGTGAGGGCAATTTCTACCCCACTGACCACATAATAAACTCCATCATCGTCGAAGCGTTCAATATGGAAATGGAGCGTATCTTGCATATCAAACTCCCTATTCGCACCACCATCGGTAATCAATATTGGGATACAGTTTGTCCAATTGCCAGTATTCTTCGGTAAGGTTGCCATCGGGTTGCCCGGCTTCAACGCTCTCACACAATTTACGGAAGCGTTCCATGTGCTGGCTAAACCGCTGGATAGCATAATTGCGGGCCTGTCCGGTTGTAACCAAGAAAGGCCAGTCCGAACTTTCTGCCAATAGTAATTCGCGGGCAGCCTGATTCAGCGTTTTGCGAAGGTTCTCGCTGTCCCAGTCAGCTTTATGGCGATTCGCCAGCCGGGTCATGCGCTGTTCGGCCTCGTGAATAGGCGGCCACATCCAATTGACCTCGATGTTATTCCATGTGAAATGCGTGCCCCCCGCGCCCCAACTGCCTTCAGGGAGGTGCAAGATTTGTTTAGGGGGGTGCTCTTCCACGTATTGAGGGGCGGTCACTAAATCCACCACTTTACTTTTGGCGAGGCCGCGCAGCACTTCTTTAATCCAGTCCACGCCTTCGAACCACCAATGCCCAAATAGCTCGGTGTCATAGTTGCTGGCGATGAGGCCATAATCATTGCCATTGTCGCGCCATGCCGTCAAAATGCGCTCCACCAAACCCACGAAGTCGGCGGCGTGCGATTTGAGCTTGCCCTCGGCCCAATCGGGGTGATAAAAATCTTTCTCGCCCAAATCCACCGTATTGCCCGTCACTCGCCAATATTGCAGGCCGCTGACACTATCTTTGCGGTGAAATTCACGATAGTCGAAGTCGCCGGGATACCCGACAGTGGCTGACCATACCTGTTGACCCGTTTCGTTGTTGCGGCCAATCACCGCTACACTGCTGTGGTCTTCGGCGTTCATGCCGGAGGTGGTGTCGCTGACGTAATACGGTTCAAAGGTGGTCGCTTGAAAATCCGGGGCAGGGACTTCGGACATGGGGATTAGGTAGCGGCGTTTAATTGCGCCATACGGCCCGATGATTTCACCCGCCGCCACACCGACCGGAGCACCGCCTGTGACCAGATGGGTTTCACTGAAAAAGACGCTGATACCCTCGGCGGCAAGGAATTTCTCGATACCGGGGCGGATTTTGCCATTTTGGTCATAATAGGCCGGACGATAGGCACATTCAGGTAGCCAGATGCCGCGTGGATTGCGACCAAACAGCCGTTGATAGCTGGTGACGCCTGTGTGCAGTTGACCACGAATGGCAGCATCCGTACCGAGTAAGGGCAAATAGCCATGTGTCGCGGCACAGGTGATAATTTCGATATAGCCTTCGTCCTGTAGTTGACGGAATGCCCCAATGATGTCACGACGATATTTACGGTCAAATGAATCCTTGATGGTTTCGTAATAATGTAGATACCATTCTGCCAATGATTCAAGATGTTTGTGGCCGACCCACCATGGCTTTTCGGGGGCAACTTTCTCCGCAGGAATTTCAGCGCCCATTTCCCCGGCAAGCTCTTTGGCTTCTTCAATCGCCTCCGATTCCATAAAGGCTTCTTCGACGGCCTCGCGGTCTATATGGGGCAGGTTGCTTTCTTCGGCTTCGGTGCGCTCGACTCCGTGCGGCGCAGTCTCTTCCCATAGATCGCCTCGAAAACGCAAGATGTCCTGTTTGGCACGGGCGATTTTATCTTCTAAGTATTCGTCCAGATGGTCGCACACATCCGCATCGGCCAGTTGTTCAGCCAACACCGGGGTGATGCCGATGGTTATTTTGTAGGGAACGCCCTCGGCCCGTAAATCGTAGAGTACGTTTAATAAGGGGATATACGTCTCGCTGGCGGCTTCGTGAATCCATTCTTCGCCGTGCGGCCAACGTCCCGCCAAACGCGCATAGGGTAGGTGGCTGTGCAGGACAAATGTAAATGCGCCGAGGGCATTTTTCATCGGTCATAAATCCTTTGTGGGTGTTCAATTTGGGCAGGATTTTAACACTGTTTTGCTGTAGGGCGTAATTTATTAAATAGACACACATTTTAGGGTAGCTGGTCAGGAGTCCGATCAATAGGAAAAACAGGGGAACATGATTCCCCGGTACGCCAATGTTTTCCAGCCGTTTGTCGAGAGTATCCTGTGTGCGAAGATTAGCTGAGAGTTTCAGCATTATCGAATGACGTATCACTCAGATAAATCATCCGCGAAAAAGTGGCGACGCATAGCATGATAACCACTAGGATGAGCCGGGAGATTTTTTGCATAGTGCGTTAGGGCATAGGTTTAAATGAGAGTGGCTTCGTCCAGTGTTAGACCCGCGCCGCTTAAAAAGATGTAGAACGGTTTTTGACCACGCTCGCGCCAAAATTGCAGCGCTTGTTGGAAACAATCCATCACCATGTCAAAGGTTTCAGGATCGCCGGACGCGAGTTGGTCAGCATGGTCGTAGAAGAATACAAACCCTTTGCGGCGAGGATACCAGTGATCTAAATCCTGTAAGCAATCTACGATAGATTCATCCATGCGCCCAAAATAGTCAGGAAAATTACCAGCCCGTTGGATTTCATCCATGAAGGCATCCTCAGTGGCGATTCCCTGTCCATGCACATGCGAAAAGCTGAATTTCTGTTCCTCAGCGAGTGCTTGCAATGTTTCTGCTGGGATGGGTGAAGTAAGAAGATATAGCCCAGCGGCTGATTTGTTTTGGAGGATTGATTTGATTTTTTCCATTATCCGATACCTTACCGTTGCGTATGTGGTCCATACCCCCTAAAACACCGATGGCTGCCAAAAGGGGCTGTCGTTTTAATTGATATTTTGAACCACTGCTTCAAGCTCACGCACAAAGGTGGTGGCAGTAATTGGCTTGGCAAAATACGCATTAAAGCCCGCTTGAATGGCATATTCGGCTAATTCTGCCGTGTGATAGGCGGTGATTGCAATGCGGGGAATCTTGGAATGGGTCTCGCTGGTCTGCAAAATTTTAAGCAGTTCCCAACCGTTTTTACCCGGCAGTGATAGGTCTATCAAGATTAGAGTGGGAGAGACGTCTGGCAAAATTTTAAGTGCATCTTCGGCACTGCGCACCCCGACTGAAGGAATACCATGATGTTCTAAGAGTCCACGTATCAATTCCATACTGTCCTGTTCATCTTCTACAACGAGAACTTGCCAAGTTTGAACGGTCATTGGGGGATTTCCTTCACGCTAAAATCGCTGGGTTTGTCCACATCTTCAACTTGTTCAGATGGTGCTGCTTGTGGCGTGTTTTCCGTAGACGCCGGGGTAGCCCGATTCGCTTTTTTCGCTATGGCCTGCTCAATATCATGTACTAGGGTGGGTAGGTTTACAGGCTTACTCAGATAACCATCGAAACCCGCTGCCATAACACGTTCTTCATCCCCGATCATGGCATGAGCAGTGAGCGCCACCACAGGCACTTGCTGTAGGTGAGGAATATTCCGAATTTCCTCGTGCATCCGCCATCCATCCATATGAGGCATCGCAAGATCAAGGAGGATAAGTGTAGGGGTCAGATGCTTCAGTTGCTCTAATCCTTGTACTCCATCGGTGGCGGTTTTGACAGTCATCCCAAAAAACGACAATACAGTGGCAACTACTTCTAAATTATCGGGTTCATCATCTACGACCAAGACTGTCCATCCGCCCGTATTTTTCCAATCCAACATGACCCACTCCTATACTGTGACTGGCGCGGCAACAACGGGTTCTGCTTTTTGACCAGCAGACCCGTCTTCAAGGATTGGCAGTATGACAGTAAAAGTGCTGCCTTCGCCAAGTTTGCTTTGGACGTTGATCTCGCCATTCATGATACGGACAAGATTGCGCGTAATCGCTAGACCCAAACCACTCCCTTGATAGGCACGGGTCGAGGTGCCGTCTAGCTGGCGAAATTCTTCAAAAATCATATTAACGGCATGGGGGGGAATACCAATTCCCGTATCCGTAACGGCGATTGTCCACTGCCGTTCGGGTAGATTAGTCTTGATCTCAAGCCGCACCGAGCCTTGGTGGGTAAACTTGAAGGCGTTCGAGATCAGATTCACCATCACCTGCTCAATACGTTTTTCATCACCAATCAGTTGGTCGGGAACGTTTGAGTCTACCTTTACCTCAAATTTAAGGGCATTTTCCTTCGCAAGGACTTCCATTTGACTTCCCAACCGCTCTGAAAGGGCACGCGGCGAAAATGGCTTGAGAATAAGCTCGACGCGCTTGGCTTCAATTCGGGTGAGGTCCAAAATATCGTTTACCAATGCCAACAACCGATTTCCATTCAGGCGCAGGCGCTCCACTTGGTGGCGTTGTTGGCTGTTTAATTCACCTGCAATACCCATCAACAGCATGTCGCTAAAACCAATGATGGCATTGAGGGGGGTGCGTAATTCATGCGACATATTGGCAAGAAATTCACTTTTGATACGGGCGGCGCTTTGGGCTTGGGCAGTGGCGATTTTTAGCTCTTCGGCTTGGGCAACAAGATGCGCCTCTCGCTGCTGAATTTCAGCGGCCATCTTATCAAAAGATTTCGCTAATTCCCCAACTTCATCATTCGTTTTGATATTCGTGCGTTGGTTGTAGGCCCCACTTGAGATGGTTTGGGTCATCTTGGTGAGAATCCCGATGGGTTTCGAAATACTCTGGCTGATAATCGTGGTGAGTAGAATCGCAAGCGCAACGGTCAATAACCCCACCATCAATTGAATATAACGTCCTCTTTGCTGGATGTCTTCAAGGTCAGTCAAAATCTGTCCCTGCTGGAGAGACGCTTCTTCAGAAAACTCTTCGGCTTTCGTTTCGATTTCAGCACTTAGGGACGTAAGCCCAAAATAGCTGCCCGACACGTCTATATCAATTTGGCGGATCTCCGCAGATTTACTTGCGGTCTCATCAATCAATGTTAGAACGCTTGATTTCTTCTCTTCGGATAAATCAGCTTCATTAACCTTAGTTCGCAGTGCCTCAATCTCCGTTTGGAGTTCTGTGCCAGTTGATGTAATATCACTAAATCTGATATAAATATTTGCTTTGCTGATCGCATCACCAGCATCTACAAATCGGTTTATCTGATCTAGGTTGCTCAATAATTCTGCCGCAAGACCTGTTTCGGCATCTCCGCGAACGTTAATCATTTGAAAAATCATGTCTTGGATGCGTCGGTCATATTCCAAGACCAGATTCCGAATTTCCTCAATTGAGGATTTTCGTTTTTCTTTGACCGTTGTATCTTGTTCTAACTTGGAGAATTCTGTATCAACCCTTTCCAATTCAGCCAAGATGTCCAAAGTCTCTTTGGTCTGATCAGATATAGGGGCGATGATTTCTTCAATGGGTGTACCGCCAGTAAGAAATAGAATTCCACCTTGAGCTTCTTGCAGCCGAACTTTAATCATTTCTGCCTTAAGGTTGCCTGCCAGAATGGACTCTTTTTGCGAATATTCAACTTTCTCACGGGCCTTGCTTTCAGCGTTGATATCAATAAAGCCAATACCTGTGCTCAACACGATGAGAGCAATGATTAGACCAAATCCAAATCGCAATTTAGATTTGGTAGGAAGATTGCTGAACCAGTGTGAAAAGCGTGATAACATAAAAAAGTCCTTGCTTCTTTCACTAAGATACAGATGACAGTGAGAGTGATGAATCAAAGTAGCGCAGGAAGCGATGGTTGGAAAATGATTAGCATCAGGATAATAAATGGTATCTCGTATTGTGTCTCCGTGTAAATAATGCTTTATTCCAAGAGTATCATAGGTTGCTTAAAAGGCAATAAAAGTTGTACTAATTTCCTGTGAATTTTTACAAAATGCCTTATTGAGACGGTTATTGAAATGAAATCGGCAAATCGTCCAGATTACCATTCAAGGTGAGTGTGTCCGGTTGAATCCAGCCTGTGGTGTCATCAGGCAATTGGATTTGCAACCATGTGGCGTCCTCAGTGCGTGCGATGGCAAAGACGGGGATATTCGCTGTTAAGACGCCGATGCGCTGAAGTTCTTGCGACGGGGTAGAGCGGATATTGATAATGGCTGTCGTAAGACCAATGGGCACCCAATCAAAGGTGCGTGGATCATCATTCAACCCATGCCACGCGACCAAATTTCCTGTGGCAATGGCAATGAGTGTCCAATCTGGGCTGAACAGAGGGGCATCTGAAAGGTCATACCGTCCGCGTACCTGACCACGTTCAAAATCCCAAAAGCGGGCTTCAATATCCTGCCTCAACGTAATCAGGTTGTTGGAATCTGGCCCGACCAATACCTGATCTATTTCACCCTCAAACCAAAAACGCAGTGTTGGCACGCCTTCATTGGAAATGGCCCAATAGCGGGCATAACCCTGTGTATTTACGGAAACGGCACGAGTGCTATCGGCTCCGAAAATAAGCAGACGTACCCCACCGCGATGGTCGGGCAAAGTACCCGTCATTTCACCTGTTTCGATATTCCACAGGCGAATATTTTGACCTTCCCATGTCGCCAAAAAACGACCATCCGGCGTGAATTGCAAATTATCGGCTTGGGCTTCGATGGCGAGCGGTTCGGGGATTCGCTGGCGAGACGTATCCCAAATCTGAACGGCGTCACCACCCCATGTTGCTAACCAGCGTCCGCCCGGCGAAAACAAGGCATGACTGGCCCCATCGGTTTCTAGTTCGGCGATTTCTTGACCATCGGCAGTATTCAACAGCAAGATATTGCCGTCAAAATCTACTACAGCCACCCGGCTATCCGCAGCGTTCATGACTCCTTCCATACCTTCAACACTTGTTAATACTTCAGGGTCGGCATCAAGCGTAAAGAGCGTGAAAGTGTCAAACAAATCATGGGCGAGCAGTCGCTGACCCTCCGCTACAAAATCGAGGCTGAGATAGGGAGTATCATTGACAGGTAGGGTAAAAATCGGCGTGATGTTGGCCCATTCATCGGGTTCAACGATTGGGGCAATATCATAGAGCGCAATCTGCAAGCCATCGCCCAATGTCACTGCCAGTTGTGTATCGGCTGGCGACCACGCAAACACGGTGACACCCGGCGCATAGCCTGCCAAGCAGAAGCGGAGTTGTCCCGGTGTTTGGCGGCGGGCAGCGACATTCCAAATACACAGCGTTCCGTCAAGACTGGTGGTCAAAAAAGCCATGCTGTTGGGGCTAAATGACGTTTCGGTGATGGGCGCAGTGTGATGGGCCAGTAGGGTCAGGACACGCAAATTGGCGGCGTCTTCGGCTGTGATGTTGCGGGGAGAGGGATTCCCTTGTCCAGCGGTGGGGGATGTTGTGAGGATAATAAGCAGACTTGATAAAAGGGTAATCATCCAGAATCGCATGGTCTTTCACCTCGCGGTTATTGATGCCCCCATCAACGCAAAAAACCCGCAGTGCGGGCGGGTTATACGCGGATCACGGTCCGATTGCGGCGCAAAAGGAAACCCTCATGCGGCTACTTATTGCGATTGACTTTAACCTGTTCTTTCAAACGGGCTTTCTTGCCACGCAAATCACGCATGTAATAGAGTTGAGCGCGGCGTACTTTGGAATGACGCAGCACTTCAATTTTCTCAATGCGTGGGCTTTTATACAGGAAAGTACGTTCCACGCCAATCCCGTGACTGGCAATACGGCGCACCGTAAAGCTCTTATCGTTGCCACCTTTTTTCAGGCGGATGATGATGCCGGGGAAGACCTGAATACGCTCTTTGCCGCCTTCCACAATACGCACATGTACACGCACCTCGTCGCCGGGATACAGTTCAGGGAAACCACGATCCGGGGCTTCGAGACTCTTAATCAAGTCCATTGTTTAAATCCTTGACGCTAAGTCGGTTTTCTTCAATAGGTGAGGGACTTATTTTGCAGTCACCACAGCGGCGCGATTGTAGCATAGCGAAAGGGGCATTTCAATGGGGGCATTGGGGACAAATAAGAAGGGTGACCCAAGGCCACCCTCCATGTAGCGTTTTTTGGAAACGGGCGGTTACTTATTTGCGACCATTGCCTCGACCATTACCACCTTTATTGCCATTGTTACCTTTGTTTCCACTATTGCCATTCCCGTTCGCGTTATTGCCGTTTCCGTTTCCATTATTGCCATTCCCGTTGTTTTGTCCCCCAACTCCGGTGGTGGAGGTATCCCCGTCTTCTTCTTCATCGTCATTATGATGACGGCCCGAAATGACGCGACCCGGTGCCAAGTCGCTGGGATGGACATCGTAGTCTTTTAGGATATTGCCCCAACCTTCACCGCCTGCCTTCAGGTCAAGCAGTTCTTGCGGGTCTACCTCCGCTTGTTCACCAAGCAGCAATGCGCGTGCAATTTCGCCAAAGCCAAAGCCATCGCAATGCCATCCCATGATGGTGTCATAGGCCACGTCGAATTCTTCAGATAGGGCGGTTGCAACGGGGTGATTATCCCGCCCGCAGGTTTCTTCTTCATCGTCCTCTTCATCGTCGCAGAGATCACCGACACCATCGCCATCTGTGTCTAGTTGATCAACATTGGCGACTTCGGGGCAGTTGTCGAGGCTGTCCACGATGCCGTCTTCATCGGTATCGAGCAAGTCGGGGTCACAGAGATCACCGACACCATCGCCATCTGTGTCTAGTTGATCAACATTGGCGACTTCGGGGCAGTTATCGAGGCTGTCCACGATGCCGTCTTCATCCGTGTCGAGCAAATCGGGGTCGCAAGCGTCACCGACACCATCGGCATCAGTATCCAGTTGATCAGCATTAGCGACCTCTGGACAGTTGTCAAGGCTGTCTACAACGCCATCTTCATCAGTATCAAGCAAATCTGGGTCACAGACATCGCCAACGCCGTCCCCATCGGTGTCTAGTTGATCGGGATTAGGGTCTTCAGGGCAGTTGTCCTCAGTATCCAAGACACCATCTTCATCAAGATCGGTTACAATCTCGAAGGTAATGACCTGAATCGTATCATCATTGAGCAGATACCCGGTGATGCTCACGGTCATGCCGACTTCAAGCTCCGACGGGTTGAAGGCTCCGGCTGGTGCGATGACGTAGCCATCAATGATGATCTCATCGTCTTCAATGGATTCGACAACACCGACAATTTCAATGAGTACATCAATTTCATCATCGTCGCCGCCATCTTGTGCTTTAACCTGAGCAGCGGGCAGCGCAAAGAGACTACCTAACACAAAAACTATCACTGCGAACGCAGCGAATGCTTCCGTCCAAAATTTACTATGCTTCGTTGCCATATGGATTCCCTCCAATATCCTAAACGATCAAAGATTGTGCTATTGGAACGAAAACGTCCCTGCCTTAACGCAATCTTTATTCACATACGGTATACCGACCAATGCCTAAAAAACTTTACGCCTTGATTGTCAAGGTTTTGTTTGGAATTGAAATCGCACGAAATAGCCCATAGATTCTGTTCCATGAATCGGGTAGCGTTGAAAAAGGCTGAAATACTCGTCTTTGGATATTGAGAAAAATAATGCACGAATCCATTTATCCCACGCCCTATTTACCCGTTCCCCAACCGCGCACTGGCCCGATGCGCCTGCTGCTTTATGGTGGTTTTTTGGGAGGCTTGCTCATTACAGCGGCGGTGTTGTGGGTGGGGACAATCCAAAATGAGAATATCTGGACGGCGTGGTTTGCGGGCAACTTCGCGGCGTGGCAGGGGATCGGGATTGGGTTGTTGATTGGCACGGTGTTTGCGCTTGGGCTGTGGTATGGTGGACGGCATATCGAAGGATTCGCGGCGATCCGGCAAAAAATCGCCCAAGCGCTAGAACTGGAATCCATCTATGTATGGCACGCTATTACCTTGAGTTTGATCGCTGCTGTGCCAGAGGAGATTTTTTTTCGGGGAGCGATGCAGCCGACGCTGGGCCTGATTCTGACCGCGCTGATTTTTGGGATACTCCACGCGATGACACGACTTTACTTCATCTATGCGGCGTTGGCCGGGTTGGGGTTAGGACTGCTGGCGAATTGGCATGGGAGCTTGTGGATGCCAATAGCGGCCCATTTCGCCGTCAACTGCTGGTCGTTGATGCTGCTGGCCCGGTGGAGTCGCGCTGAGAATCAAAAAGCACCAACTGAGGAGTTGATGCCTTAATTGAAGCGGGTAACGGGACTCGAACCCGTGTCAACAGCTTGGGAAGCTGTTGTGTTACCACTACACCATACCCGCATTTCACTGCCCAATAGTGTACCTAACTGTACGACTGAAGTCAAGATTTTTGCTGACTTGGCATCCTAGCAAAAGCCGCATAATCTTATAGGTATATTCTCTTTTTGGGTAAAGGACATAGACAGGTGAACCGACCTTTCTTGCCTATTTTTTTGCTAATGTTGCTTGCTGTCACGTTTTTACCAGTTCCCATTCGCCCAGCGGTAGCCCAGACGCCGTCGCCTGTTTGCCCAGATGGGAAGCCATCACAGTTGGTAGTGGGGATGGAGGCGATTGTCGCTGAGACTGTGCCCGCGCCCTTAAATTTGCGCCAAGCCCCAACCCCGAACGGTATCATTTTACAGGTCATGCCAGCGGGAACTACTATGACGGTTGTTGGTGGCCCGGAATGTGACTCCGGGTACACATTTTATCAAGTCGAACTTGATACTGGCCTACAGGGATGGGCGGCAGAGTCACTGGGAAGTTTTGATGGCTATTTTCTAATTCCTAAAGCCGAAAGTCGTCAAACCGAAACGCCGTCCGTTGCTCAAGTCCCGGTAGAAATCCCAGTGGGCATGACGTATTTTGCGCTGGGGATAGCTGCGTGTACTGACGGCAAGCCAACCCTTATGCAGATCAATGGGCGAGCGATTGTGTCACAAAATGTACCCGCGCCGCTGAATGTGCGTACTCGTCCGGTGGATGGTGAGATCGTTACGACTTTGCCTGCTGGTACAGAGATAGGTATTTTGGATGGGCCGTTGTGTGGTGGGGGGCATACATGGTATGAAGTGCTGCTGCCGGATGCGACGATTGGTTGGGCTTCGGAATCGCTCGGCACAGAAGCGTATTATTTCTTGGAGCCACATGGGGCGCGGGTCGGCAAAAAAATATGCGAAGACTCGCAGCCGAGTTTTCTACGGGTGGGTGAGCAAGTCATGATTCGGGAAGATTTGCCTCAACCGACGGTCAATCTGCGCGAAAGTCCACCCGAAGGCGCAGTGATTCTTGGCCTGCCATTGGGCCAAAAAATGACGATTATCGGCGGGCCGGAGTGTGGCAACACCAATACATGGTGGCAGGTTCAATTGGAGGACGGCACGACGGGTTGGATGTCGGAGGTTTTTGGTCAGCGCAAAGAATATTATTTGGATTATATGCGGGCCACGGCTAGTTTTGGCGAAAGTTGCACGGGCCAACTGCCGAACGTATTCCGCCCCGGTGATCGTGTCACAGTGACTCAAGAGGCCCTCTCCCTAACGTTCCAATCTGAGCCAAACTCGACCAGCGCTCCAATTGGGGATAACTTTGGTCCGGGTCAACTATTTACGATTGGGGTAGGGGATGCCGTGTGTGATTATGAAAGCTACGCCACGTGGATACCCGTTGTTTCGGATGACGCCAAAAGTGGGTGGGTTATGCAGAGTCGTCAGCTTTCAAAAGTAGATGCTTCTTTGGCCGATGCCTATTTCATTCTTTCGGCAGGGGCGTTTGGGGAAAACGGACGCCTCATTTGTGCGGATGCCAAACCCAGCCGCTTATCATGGGGTGATGTGGCGATTGTCGAGGTGGGGGTGCGTTTCCGCCAAGCCCATCCCAATGGCACTGTTGTTTATGAAGTGCCGCGCCTCACGATGATTACGATTGTCGGTGGGCCATTGTGCGGCGGTGGTCATACATGGTGGGAAGTACGCCTCCCCGATGAACGCATCGGTTGGATGAGTGAGGGCTGGGAAGGCGAGAATTTCTACTATCTTGCCCCGGTGCGTTAATCAAACGGCGAGATATAGCGGGTGGGTCGGTTGCCATCCGCGTCGGGGTCATTGTCATCCGAATAGCGATATGCCCCTTCAATGTAAGTGGTGGGTTTCGCGGGTTCGGATGCAATTGGCCCAGTGTCATCGGCCACAAATTCGTTTTCGGGTGGTGGTGGGATAGGGGCTGGCTCCGGCGCGACAAACGTTGGTTGTGTTTGGGAATGCTGCTGACGACTAATCAGCTCAAGGGCCGCCATGACCTCTTGCTGCGAGATACGGGTGGCACGCTGCGGACTGGTGAGTTTGCTTAAGACCTGCTGCACCAATAATTCAGTGAGGGGAATGCCCATTTCGTGCGCAGCATTACGAATCACTTGCATTTCGATCAAATCCGAACGGGTGCGGAGGCGTTGGGCCAATGCCTCTTTGGGAATCATGATGTCCACAAAGGTCTGTTCGGCGACCACCGTGACCCCCCGCGCCGCTAACATCTCCAAGCCGGTGTTGATGGAATGGATAATTGCCCCTTCAATCGAACGTTCCTCCGTAACCTGCACAAAGGAATGAATACCGCGCATTTTTCGCACGATCATGTCTTCAATGGTGCTGGTGACGAAGGCAATCAGGCCATCTTGGTATTGGTCGTAGAGCATCTGGGCATCCATGTATTGAACACCGTATGGATTGACCGTGAGCACTACTTTGAAGTGAACGTCAAAAAGATCACGGCTACCTGTGTAGACCTGCATATCGTGTTTGATCACAAGAGGGTGAATGCGCTTCCATTTACGGGTCTGTTGAACAGGCTTAATCCGCACCATCCCGCTGGGCAAAAATCCGATGAGGCGGTCATCCCAGCCTAGCAGCAAATGCCATTGATCGGCCTCCCCGCTGAGATAGACGAGTTTAATGGGCGAAAAGGCCGCTGCTGAACCTAAGATGGCGAACCCGATGGCAAGGAGGGCAAAAAAACCTTCGATAATGCTGCTATCCGTGAGTCTTTTGCCAATAACATAGACCAGTAGCCCCCCAATCACCCCGATTGCACAAAATGTGCCCCATACCTGTAGCAGCCGTATAAATGGGCTAGGGGGCATCTGTGGCTGCGGTTCAGGTGGTGCGGTCATTCAACAAACCTCAAAACAACTAAAAACTTGGCATTCTAAAACCTAGTATAGTGGGCACTCTTGCTCACAACAAGACAGCATTTTTGGATAGAGGGCGGTCACGCTCAATCTTGAAAGTTAGGGTTTCTGCGCTATAATAGTTGGGTTATGTCGAACATATGTCTTGATTTGTCCAGCGGCACTAGGTTGAAAAGGGGCGTTTATGGATATTACGTGGTATGGACATAGTTGTTTTCGTTTGACCGAACGCAACAAGGCGACTGTAGTGACTGATCCGTTCGATGCTGCCATAATTGGCTATAACCAACCGCGCCTCAAAGCCGATATTGTCACCGTAAGCCACAATTCACCGGGCCATAATAACATGGAGACCGTGCAGGGCTACAAATATGCTCTCATTGGGCCGGGGGAGTATGAAATTGGGGGCGTGTTTATCACCGGGGCGGCCATGCACAATCTGCAAAGCGACCCACCGCGCTATAATGTGGTGTATGTGATGGATTTTCAGGGGGTGACAGTCGCGCATTTAGGCGATCTTGACCATATCCCCAATCAATCTGAAATTGACGCGCTGGGGCATATTGACGTGGCGCTTGTCCCGGTGGGTGGGGGTGGTGGTCTCAATTCCAGCCAAGCGGCTGAGGTGATTAGTTTACTGGAACCGAGTTTGGTCGTGCCGATGCACTACAAAACCGAACAGACTGTGTTATCATTAGACCCGGTTGACCGCTTTCTCAAAGAGATGGGGGTCAGCACCCCGCTGTACGAAGAAACTTTACGGGTGACATCGGGGAGCTTGCCAGAACAAACACAGGTGGTGTTGTTAAGCGTCAAGGAATAAATGGATGATTAAGCTGCTGTTGAGTTGGGACATTCAACCGGGTCATGATCAGGAACATTTTGAATTCATGGTGCAGGAATTCGCGCCGCGCCTTACTACATTGGGGGTGATGCCAATCGAAGCATGGTATACCATGTATGGCGAAAAAAGCCCGCAAATTGTGGTTGAGGCGATGACGGATGATTTACAGACCATGCGCCAGATTATGGCCTCACCAGAGTGGGATGATTTGAAATCGAACTTGCTCAAATATGTCACGAACTACAAACAGAAGGTCATTCGCGGACGTTCGCACCTGCAACTATAGGCATGGGCTAGTACCAACCCCATCTAACGGGCTACCTTTAAATGAGCCGACAATATTCAAGGTAATCCAACCGTCATGAAAGTCACCTGCTTGTAGGTGACTTTTTCATTACAGTCGTCCCTCCGGCAAGCGCCCCGCCTTCAAAGTTTCGACTTGAGCCGGTGCAAACGGTGGCTCAAATAAGTCGGCGGATTCGTGATAGCAGCGGAACATGTCCACAATGAAATGCAACCGATCTGGTAGGAGTGCCCAATCTACCGCGCGGCTTTCGTGGGTGCTGTTTGGCGTGGGGTCAATTTTTCCCAATAGATTTACGAGATCGGTTAGAACAAGCTGCTGTAACGAGGTTGGAAATTCGGCAGGGACATCCTCACCGAGATGCAGCAGCAGGCCATGTGGCAGTTCGATGGTCATCAGATACTTGGTAATAACGAGATGGGCTTGGCGGCGGGCTTCGGCCAAGAGGGTATCCAGCAGTGGGTCAAATGGACTCGGTCTCCCCAACAACCGTTTAAAAAATAGGCGTAACTGAGCAAACCAGCCCCGATTGGGAAACAGGGCATTGAGCAACTGCCGCCGAAATTCGTTGCGGTCAATCAACGCGGCGTTCATAGCCTCGGCAATTTCTGGCTGCAAACGGGTTTGCTCATGGAAACCAATCATGATATTCGCCAGCAGCATCATTTCGGCGCGTGTTTTCAGGTCATTTTCAAAGAAGGCTTGATAGTAGAATTTGAATGCCTGCCGGAGATATTGCTGTCCATCCGGTGGTTCGCCGGGGCGCAGCGATTCGCAAAAAAGGGCGATTTTGTCGGCATCAAAAGCGGGGTCATTGAGACAGCTATCATAGAACCGCGCAAATTCGCGTCCGATTTCCTCAAAGACTTTTTTGTTGCCACGCCCCACTGCATCACTGGCCCGATCAAGCGCGGATAAGGGATTTAATACATCCAAAACCGACTGTCGAATCTCACCATCACTGCGTTTGGAGCCGAAGGCCTTTGCTGCTGGGGCTATATCTGGCATTTCCATCACGGCGGTGAGTGAAATCCCCTCCAATGTGCGGGCAAAATCTTGCTTACGAATGGTTTGACCTGCTTGTTTGGAGGCCCATGTCGCAAAAGTACACCAATTGGCGCTGATTCCAGTGCGGGCAGTCATGGCCGTTGCCAATTCGTGATAACACTGCGTAATCTGCAAATTGCGGATGACAGGATTGGGCAGGGTACTCATTTGGTCAATCTCGGCGACAGTCGGTAAGTTACCCATATGAGTCATCCTATCTAAATTGGATGGTCGCCATCGCGTGGGGTGGCAATTCAACGCGCCAACAGCCTGCCCCATCGGCATGAACGGTCATTTTTATCGGGCTAACGAGCGTTGGATGATTGCTGCTGTTAATGGCGTTCGGTTGCTCGGCGGTCAACAAAACCGCATCGTCTACATGGGTGATAGCGGGAGTGGTGAGTTGAACGGAGGCCGATTGATCATAATGACGATTGATGAGGGTCACGGTCAGTTTGCCTGCTTGCGTGGAGGCCGTTGCAGTGACCGCGCTTTCTTGGCCCGGCAGTGTGGTGCTATGGGCAATCTCGACAGGCAGGGCGGTTGCGCCGATATGGGGCGTGTGCAATTGCAAGGCATAATAGG
Organism: Chloroflexota bacterium; assembly: GCA_024434115.1. GTDB lineage: Bacteria > Chloroflexota > Anaerolineae > Aggregatilineales > J027 > CFX10. The sequence continues at coordinate 424,507 of QMIT01000004.1, read as the reverse complement.
TCGGCGTCACCCACATCGTCGCACCATCGGTCATAATCGGGGCATGGAGCACATTCACAATTTGGGCGAGATTTGCCATCGTAAGGACATGGCATTGACGGTGAAAGCCTTCTAATGCAATCGCTGCCGCCAACGCATCACGCAGTGTGCCAGCCTGTTCATAGGTAATCGGTGTGCGGTGATTTTCGGAGTCTGGCCCCCAAGTTCGCGCTTCAGGATGCCATACGCCCCATTCATCTAAAGCGATACCAATACGATGACGCTGACTGCCGAGATGCTGGTGAATAAAATCAGCGGTACGGCGGACAAAATCCTCAGTGGCGTGGGCTTCATGCAATAATGTGTAGTATTGGGCTTCGGAGAATTCGATTTCTGGCCCGCCTTGTATCCAATAACGATGAATGGAGAGGTGGTCAATCAAATCAAGATGGCGGCGGTTGGTTTCAAGAAATTGGATATTCCACTCATCTTCTTGCCCACAGGCGACCAGTTCGGCATTGGGGTCAACGTGGCGCAGCATCGTGGCGTAGCGGCGATATTCAATGGCATACGTTTCGGCGTCGTAATTGCCCCCGCACCCCCAATTTTCGTTGCCTACTCCCCATAACCGCACGCCAAAAGGTTGAGGCGAGCCATTAGCAGTTCGTTCTTTTGCTAAAGTTGTTTGGACACTGCTGTTGCAATACTCAACCCAATCGCAGAGTTCTTGTACGGAGCCGCTACCGACATTTCCCGCTAGATAGGGTTCTGCCCCTAGCAGGTGGCACAGGTTGATAAATTCGTGCGTGCCGAGGCTGTTGTCATCTTCGACCTGTAATCCGCATGACATCCCCAAGCGGACAGATCGTTTTTCCTGCGGGCCAATGCCATCTCGCCAATGATAATGATCGGCGTAACAGCCTCCCGGCCAACGCAGCATCGGGACAGGTAATTTTTTGAGCGCGTCCACGACATCGGCGCGAAAACCATCATAATGTGGGATGTTAGTATTGGATTTGCCGACCCATAACCCATCATAACAGCAGCGGCCTAGATGCTCGGCAAAATGTCCATATAGACGCGGTGAGATAGTCCCGATAGGGTTATCACTCTGAACAGATAAAGTAGTTTCAATCACGTTTTTTGTCCTTTCTAGCTTGTCAATTTAGATATTTCTACAATCATCCCATTTTCTTGCTGTTTCAGATGGACCACATCCTGATTGGCTAATTCTGGAAATTGAGCGTGATCTTCCATGCGTACCTGAAAAGTAATGATGCCATCATGCACGTCTTCCCGATAGCCACTGATATGCAAATACCAAAAATAGGGGATATAGAGATTTTGCCCTTCAAATGGGCCGGGCGTGCGAATAATCCCTGTTTCATCTACCTGAAACATGGCAAAGACTAATTCTCGGTTCATGCCTTGATCCTTAATGCTGGAAATCCGTCTAAAACATTACCCCGCATCGCAAATCCAAGCAACCCAATCATAGGAAATCAAAAACGGCATCACCGCTTGGATGATACCGCTTTTGAGAGTTACTGAGTGCGACTTAGATTAGTCGTCTTCGGCTACCTTGACAGGAGCACGGGTGAACGTCGCTACTGCGTCTGGGCCACCAATGGATTCAAGACTGTCGTACAAGACCTGTAGGATGTAGTCTGGGTTGTGAGCAAACACACCGGGGTCTTTAACGGAGTATTGATAGTTATAGGCGGCGCGGAGCAGGTTGGGTGTCCACGATGCAAAACGATTGTCGCCGTTCACTTCATCAGCGTCGGTTACACCATCACCATTGGTGTCAATGAACCAATAGGGGTGAGAGTGCGAATCATAGACAATGCCAGTCCCAACGGTGTTGGTGGCATAGGCTTGAATCGCTGCATAGAGAGCATCCTGATAAGTGGCAATTTCATCGCGGATGGGTTCATCCGTGCTGCCGTCACCATCATAGTCCACTGGATCAACGTCTTCGTCTTCCTGACGGATGGAGAGGACGTCTTCGGGTTCTTCAACGTCTTCATGGCAGTCAATGCAGAGGTCGTACTGAATGGTCAGTTGGTGTTGTTCATGGCATTCGTTGCAGGTATTGAAGCTGCGAACGTGTTCATTACGACCATTGTATTCCTTGCCTTCATACTGATAGGCACCCTGAACTTCACCACCGAAGAAGGTTGCACCAGCGGCGAAGTAGTGGATGTTGCGGAAGGTTAAGCCCTCGGCAACTTCATCGTCACCTACCCCAGCGGCGGTAATCGCACGGTTAACGCTGACAGTGGATTCACGACCTTGATGGCAACTAATGCACAGATTGTTAGGATCGTTTTCGTCAAATGCGACCTTCGCGCCACTGGGGAAGGTCACTTCGGCAACTTCATACACAGCCGGGAAGTCGGCCACGTTATGGCAGGTGGTGCATTCGAGTGACGCCGTTGGTTCAGCCGCAATATTGACACCGTTCTTCAGGTAAACTGGCAAACCACCCGCCGTATGGCAGCGGGCGCATGTGCCGGGAACTTCACCGTCAGCATCCCAATGCCGGAAGGGTTCACCTGTCGCGTCAAAGTGACCGGGGTCGTTACGAACTTGGGCGGCTACACCACCCTCGCCAGTACCCATCGCAACATTTAAGGCTTCGAGTGTATCGTACAGCAGTTCGATATGATACTTGGGATTGTGGACATAACCACCGGGGTCTTTGAGCGTGACCTGATAGTTATAGGCTGCTTGTAACAGCAAGCCAGTCCAAGCATCGTAATTGGCTTCACCTTCGTCAATCGTGCCATTGGCATTCGCATCGGCGAAGAAGTAGGGATAGCGGGCTTCATCATAAATGAGGGCTTTGCCCGCAACATTAGTGGCATAGGCTTGAATAGCGGCATATGTCATTTCTTTCAAGGTATCGAGTTCGCCCTTGATGCCTTCTTCAATATCGCCATCACCATCATAGTCACTCATTGAACCCTGCATCCGAACATCGGCGAGGTCTTCAACACTTTCCACGTCTTCGTGACAAGCCGCACATTCGGTAATCTTTACTTCAAGGGTGTGTGGGCTATGGCATTCGATACATGTATCATAGGCTTCAACATGGTTATTGCGGGGTTGATAGCTCTTGCCGGGGAATTCATAGCCAGCGTGCGCCTCGGAGCCATACAGGGTCGCGGCGGCGGCATAGTAATGGATGTTGATGAAACGCAGGTCGGCGCTGACGGTATTGAGATCGGTCAGACCAGCTGTTGTAATCGCTTCTTCAACAGAGAGGCCGGAAGCACGCCCCTGATGGCAAACCATACAACGGGTTGAATCCGACAAATTCACAACTTCTGCGCCCGACGGGAAACTAACCGTAGTGAGACTTGCAGCTACTGGATTGTGGCAGGCATCGCAATTCACGACAGTGCCAATCGGCGGTGCGACTTCAACGGTACCAGCGGGTGATCCATCACCGCCGAGGTAATCAACATAACCGGGGGTGGAGTGACATTTGGCGCAGTCTACTTCGACTACCCCATCTTCGTCCCAATGAACAAAGGCTTCGGCTTCAGCATCAGCATGGGGGGACGCCACCCATTGATCGTAATACTCGCGCAAGAAAGTTGGGGGTTCACCTTGCGGGTTTTCCTGCCCACCATCTTGAGCTTGTACCCCGACTACGAGGGCTGTTGCGATGAGCAGCAACCCAAGCACAATAAAATAACGGTACATTTTCATCGTAAACTTTTCTCCAGATGTTTCGATGTAGTGACATGTAATTCTAAATCACTGACTACCTTTACTACTGTTCGCTCGATAGGCTGCTCCTTTGGTAGGCTCGAATATTGAGAAAAACTACATATGGGGATAATGACGGATCGTGCTAAAACAAAAGAAGACCGCCCATAGATCAATGGTTGCAGTCTCCTTGTAGTAGATGATATTAATGTAGAGAAGGCAGGAGGGCCACGCCGCGAAACAGACCATCTGATTTCAATGGGCATAATGGGCGTGTCACTAACATGCTTCTCTGGAGATGAAGCAGGTGATTTGATACTTTGAATGAACTGCTGACAGACCCCCTCTAGTCCACATTTTTTATCGTGTTTAAGAGGAGGGGCAACATCATGAATTCCATTAAGCGGCAAGGCTTGGATTTCGGACCAGTAGCTTGGATTCTCGACCTTACTGACCAGATTCTCGACTGTCGTCAGAAGACGCAGCGCGTTACCAACCTCCACCGGATCGGAAATAGGATGCTCCAATATGTGTTGCTGATGGATCTGCATATAACCATCCATCAGGGTTTGGTATTGGCTACTGTCTTGGGAAGGCTGTAAGGCAAAAACGCGCTTGCTAATTGCGAGGAAGCGGACTTGTAACTGGTGGGTCATTTCTTGGGGCGATACGAGGAAATTGATGTCCGTCGTAATGCCATCACCATGACACTTGATACAATCAAACTCACCAGCGAAACTCATTTTAGGAGAAAAATCTGTGGAGGGTGGAATCTTGGCCGGGAAATTAAGTGGACAGTCTTCGTCACCACACATTACAGACAGAGCAAACGGTTTTACCCATTCATCTGAATGTAGAGTGCCCTGACTGTTGGCTGATTCCGTTTGCGGCGATAACAAGACAATGATGAGAAGAATCAGCCCCAGCCCCAAAATCATGTATCCAAGATATTGGCGCTTGAGCATCATTCACCGTTGATTTCCACAAGATAAGTATGATTGTACTAATTTTTAGATGGGCCGCAACAAAATTAGTAGGGTGATTGGGGAAAAAGGTAAAAAGTCATCAAAATACGATGATGAAGAAACAAAAAACCGCCTAGAGAATCTCCAAGCGGTTTGGTGAGTTTTAGATTGAATTTTTATTCAGCAGCGACGGCGATGGCGGCCACCATTTCTTCAAAGGTTGCAGTGTAATTGGGCCAGTCGGCGGTTGTGGCACTCCCTTGAATCAACAGGTAATTGCCACCTTCAAATGATACCAGATAGAACGTTCCGCTCTTGCCAGAGGTGGCGTTGGTGAAATCCACTTTTAAGGCTGGCGCACCCGCAACCGTTGCTTCGACGGGTTCACTGGGGGTCGAGTCGGCACGAACGAGCGCGGCAATGATGTCAGCAGGTGTAGCCTCCGCCGCTAAACCAAAGCTGGTGAGATCGGCGCTGGTGAAGGTCGTGAAGATTACCGCAAATCCCTGAACGGCGTCTGGGTTAGCAAGGTAGGCATCAACCGTTGCTTCGTCGGCGGCAGCAACCACAACCGGCAGCACAAAGAAGTTTTCATCAGTCTTTACGGTATAACCAGCCGGGGCGCTGACGGTGAAATTGACGGTACCAGCCGTATAAGGTTGAGGTTCGCCCAATGTGGATTCAGGGGTAGCTTCTTCAGTGGCAACTTCAGTCGCTTCCTCAGTCGGTTCGGCGGTAGCCTCCTCGGTAGCCTCAGCAGTCGCTTCTTCGGTAGGTTCGGCGGTGGCCTCTTCAGTGGCCTCAACCGTAGCTTCTTCGGTAGCAACTTCAGTTGGCTCTTCGGTGGCTTCTTCGGTAGCCTCAGCGGTGGCTTCCTCAGTCGGTTCGGCAGTAGCCTCAGCGGTGGCTTCCTCAGTCGGTTCGGCAGTAGCCTCCTCGGTAGCCTCAGCAGTCGCTTCTTCGGTAGGTTCGACAGTGGCCTCTTCTGTCACCTCAGCAGTCGGCTCTTCGGTGGATTCCTCAGTAGCCTCAGCAGTCGCTTCTTCGGTGGGTTCGGCTGTTGGCATCAGGGCCGCGTTATCATCCACGCCGTCGCCATTCACGTCACCATCTTCGCAGTCGTTCATCGCCATTGGTTGGACTTCGGTGGCACTTTCGGCAATGCTGAACGTCACGGTGAAGCGGGTCGCTTTGCCATCCACTTTGGTGACGACGAATACTTCATAGGCCTTGCCAGCTTCGAGGTAAGCCGTGTCAGCGTCGCCACCTTCGCTATCAGGATCGCTGGAGGCATCAACACCCACCGTTGCAATAGCACCTTCGACGACGAGGCTGCCACTGACATCTACACGGGCGCTGGTTGCTTCATCGGCCACGAATACGGCTGTGCCCTCGGCAAGGTCGGCGCTGAAGCGGAGCACAACGGTTTCAGGCAGATAATCCAACTCGGCTCCGTCGGCGGGGGCACTGCACACGAGTTCCAAGCTGTCCTGTGCCGCAGCGGATTTAATGTTCAATCCTGCAAAGTTCAGGGCATAGACCAAAATTAAGAATAATGAAAAGACAAACTTACGCACAGAAGTTCCTCCGTTCGGTTCGGTTTAAATTTTTAGCTACGTTATTGTAGCGTGGGGACATCAATTGACAAGCGCCCAGTTTACATTATGCAATGTGACTGGGGTTAAGGCGCAATTGTACATTTTAACACAACAACCGCGAAAATTTACCCGCCATTTGGCGATTTGAGCGATTCTTCGGGTTTTCCGACAGGTAAAAGCACGCGGAAAGTCGTTCCCGGACACAACTTTTCGTCTCGACCGGGGCTGTCAGCCTCAATTTTGCCACCATGCGCCTCGATAATGCCTTTAGAGATCGCTAATCCCAAACCGGGACCCCCGCCGCGAAAGGCAGTTTTACTGGAAGAATGCAGGCTGACATTTCCGCCTTGATAGAATTTTTCAAAGATGAATGGCATCTGTTCAGCGGCGATACCAATGCCATGATCGGCGACGATGATTTCAAAACAATGGCCTAATTCGGCGTCCATTGCCTCACGGGTGATGACATCAATCACCGAGCCGTCCGGTGAATATTTGATGGCATTGGATAGAAGTTGGTAGAACACTTTATTCAACAGCACCGGATCACCATGAATAAAAGGCACCGTGGGAGATTTTTGGTGATGTTGACGAATGGTGATGCTGCGTTGGGCACAGGCTTTTTCGAAGGTATGCAGGGTTTCGGAAAAAACCATACGTGGCAAAACGGGCACAAAGGCGACTTGTAGGGTTTGGTTGTCAATCTTGCTGACATCCAACATGCTATTGACGATTTCAAACATGCGCTCGGTGCCTTCGCCCATGCCATTGATGATACGCAACAAGTCTGTATCTTTTTTCACGACAGGGTGGGATGAAAGCACGTCCCGATAGCCCCGAATAATGGTGATGGGGGTGCGTAGTTCGTGTGCGGCGACCTGAATAAAATCAAGTTTGGCTCGATCCAGACGCTGCAAAGCTTCATAGGCCCGGTGCATTTCCTCAATTTGCAAACGGTCATTCATGCGCAGGCGGTCAATCGTCGTCCGTACCATAGACAAGGCCATCTCGGGACTAGTACGGAGCATTCTCATAATCGAATCACGGTCAATTTCAAGAACTGTTGTTGGTTGGGTGGTGCGGACAGTCGCTGTGCGTGGGCCATCAACAATAATGGACATCTCGCCAAAAAACTCGCCCGTGTTGAGATGGCGGATGAATCTTTCGCCACCTGCCGCATCAAACTGCTTCAGAATTTCTACCTCGCCATCCATGATAAGGTAGAAAGTGTTTTCATAAGCCCCCTCAGCGCACAAAACGACCCCTTCGGGATAGGATTTAACCCGCGCGAGGAGATTCAGTTGATGCACGGCTTCACGTGACATCTCCGGAAATGCTTGGTGTAGTAGAGAAATTGAGTCCATGCACACATCCATCATAGTGTGGCGGCGAAATTCCGCACAGATCACATCTCGATTCTATAAAAATCAAACCCTTTCGCGCAATAGTGTCTCCTACCTAAACGTCACCGGAATGAGTGAGGTCTCCGTCAAAATCGAGCCATCACGAGGTGAGAACGCCACTGCATACAATTGGGCTTGCGTGCCGGGTTGAACAGGCACTTTATCAATGCTCACTGAAAAGCGACCACTCCCACCCACTTCCTGTGTGCTAAAGGTGACTGGATATTGCGCGACCACCTGCCCATTCACAAAAATTTGCAGGGTGAAGCTGTTTTCGAAGATACCCCCTGCTTCACCGACTAAGGTAAAGCTGCCGGGAGAGATGATTTCGTTACTCTTGGGCGAGGCAATCCGAATAAAGGCTGCTGCCGATGTCGGGCTGGGGATTGAGGTGAACGTTGGCGCAATAGTGGGGGTAGGAATGACCGCCCCGACCACCTGAACCGAAATGCCCTGTGCCAGTCCTGCTTGGGCATAGGACGCTCGAATACGCAGTGTGCCGCTGCCCAGATTGGCGGGTATGGTCAGCGTGGTTTGCCAACGGGTAAGCGCCGCAATGTCATTGGTCTGGACAACGGCATTGTTTGAGGCAATCGCACTAGCACTGGTGGTCAGCAGTAATTCCACCAAAATATTCTGACCCGACGCAACCCCTTGTACATTTCCGGTGACAGCAATGACATCACCAGCATTAAAGGTGGCGTTGATTCCCGGCCCTGTAATGGTGAGCAGGGGCGTCACGCCAACGGTGGAGACGGGCGCAGTGGTTGGCACGACGACAGGTCGCTGGGTAGTTGGCCTGGCCGTTACAGTTGAGGTGGCCGTAGCAGCCGTCGGGGATGGTGTAAACGAGAGGGTGGGGGTCGGCAGTTGGCGCGGCGGTGAGGGCGGCTGACCCGGCTCGACGACGATTTCAAATCCGGCTTGGGCGAGTTGGGTTTGGCCCTGTGCGGTGACGGCCACGACACCCTCTTCCACGCTAAAGGTTGAGCGACCTGTGACGGGTTCAACCTTGACCGTATAAACCGTTCCTCGCACGGCGGCATCGGCAGAGGGAGTTTTCACTTCATGACGCGAATTGGCATTGAGTGTTCGATCAATACGGTTGGTGACTTGACCCACTAGCACGTTCAGTTGAATTTGATTATCGCCCTCGGCTTCACCCTGCATGACCTCAATTGTTAGTTCTGTATTGGGAGCAACCTCAGTTTCATCTCCGGTAAAAAAAGTCAATAACGCTTGTCCGGTAGCATCGGTGCGGATGGAATCTCCCTCCGCTAACACAAATCGGTTGGGGGCCGCTTGCCATGTTTGCTGATCTTGACTGGTCTCGACGTTGTTGGCGATGGTCAGTCCGGTCAAATCACCAGCAACCTGATCGCCGCCATTGCTGTTTTCTTTATTATCATCGCCTCCCATCAATAGGAGGGCTGCGACGATGCAGACAATCAGCAGGAATAGTCCGCCAATGCCTGCCATCACTGCCACTACCACCATATTCCGACCCGATTTCTGGGGTGGGGCAGGGGCACGGCTAATCCGGCTGGTCACCGTTTGCAATGCAGCTACCGCAGGGGGGGTAAGGCCCTGTGTCATATCAATCGGTGGAAGTTGATTGGACATCATGGGCAGTTGGGCGACTGGACGCATGATAACGGACTGAATAGGTTTATTCAATCGGGTTGCTTCGCCGATTTGCGGCTGACAATAGCCTGTCGCTACTTCTTCGGGACTCATGATCACCATCATCATCTGACAGGCGGCGATTTGGCGCTGCATTTCTTGCCATGCTACTGGCGGCTGCCCACTCAGAAAGACGGAATGCTGCATCTGCCGCAGTTGACCCGCCAAATGTTCAGCAGGTAATTGGTCACCGGGAGCAGCACAAACATAGATATAGGCCACAGGGTCAAATCCTTTTCTCTGTCCATATTCTTCTCATAGTATAGTGAAATGCACTTCTCAACGATAGACACCGAAGTTTGGGGGGTAGGAAAAACCTCCGACCTTCGACCTATTCTGACCTCTAAAAAAATCAAAATGATTGACAACCACCGTCAATATCTTCTACAATGGGGGTGTCATGGCGGGGTTATATCACCTCCCCAGACTATTGCCCTCAATAGGAAAGGACAAAGCCCGTGTCACCCGATGTCGCAAGGTAAGTGAACCCAACCCACCCAGTTTGGGCTGACTTTTTGTTGCTGACATCGTGCTGCATGTGTTTTGTGTTCTCTATCTCCCATACACCCCCACACCTAAATGGTGTGCGCTGCACCCCTTTGGCAACAAAACTGTCGGCATCGGCTTTTTTAGTGTTGCCATTATGTTTACAAGGGGTATCCTGCAATGTCCATCTTATCTGCACATGATCTTAGCCTCAGCTTCGGCGCGACCACCATTTTTAGTGGTATCCATATTTCGATTCCAGCCAATGCCAAAATCGGCTTGGTTGGCCCAAATGGAGTTGGCAAAACATCATTACTCTTTATCCTCAATGGCCTAACACCGCCCTCTACTGGTCATGTGCATACGATCAGTGGACTGCGGATTGGCTATTTGCATCAAGAGGCCATGCAAGCCTTCGCGGGTCACGATAATACGGTCTATTCAGAAATGTTGACCGTGTTTGACGAGCTGCGGGCGATGGAATCAAGGTTACGCGATCTTGAGGAGCGCATGGCCGAGGATTATTCCGAAGAACTGCTGGATAAATATGGACGGTTGCAAGCCGAATTTGAACATGCTGGTGGCTATGATTATGAACTGCGGATTGAGCAGACGTTGCATGGACTGGGTTTTGATGACAGCCTCCATAAAACATCATTGGCCCATCTCAGCGGCGGACAAAAAACCCGCGCATTGTTAGCTCGCCTCTTGTTGGAGCAGCCCGATTTGCTCATTTTGGACGAGCCGACCAATCATTTGGATGTGGAAGCCGTCGAATGGTTGGAAGGACGCTTGCGGATGTGGCAGGGAGCATTGCTCATTGTTAGCCATGACCGCTATTTTCTGGATCGGGTCGTTTCGACCATTTGGGAAATGAGCCGGGTCGGGATTGAGGTCTATCGGGGTAATTACAGTGCCTATGCCCAGCAGCGACAGGCCCGCATCGAATATGCCGAGAAGATGTATGAGCAGGAGATGGAGCGCCTTGCCAAAGAAATGGACTATATCAAGCGCAATATCGTCCGTGCTTCGACCAACGGCATGGCAGTAGGGCGGCTGCGTCGGCTGAGTCGTGATCTAGTGGCGATTCAAGAAGTCGGTCTTGTTAATTTTTTGGCAAGTACCCAGTGGTCAGAGTTGGGTATTGGCGGGGTACGTCCTTTTACGGTGATAGAAGCCGAGCAAGCCATCAAAGCAATCCGCAAACCGACGCCGCGTTTACCCAAATTGACCATGCGCCTGACGACGACCCATCGCAGTGGAGATATTGTGGTGCGTACCCGTGATTTGTTGGTGGGGTATCCGGAACGCCCCTTGTTTACCAGCGATGATTTGGTGCTGCTGCGCCGCGAATGTGCCGCGATTATCGGTGGGAACGGCACAGGCAAAACGACCCTACTGCGAACCTTGATGGGGCAGTTGTCTCCGTTAGAAGGACATATCGAGTTTGGGGCAAGCCTGAAAATCGGTTATTTCGCGCAGGCCCATGACAGCCTGAATCCCGATAGCACCGTCATAGATGAACTCATCAACCATAAGTTCATGCGAACCAGTGAAGCGCGGAATCACTTGGCGAAATTCTTGTTTCGCAACGAAGATGTGTTTAAAAAAGTGGGGATGTTAAGCGGTGGCGAACGCGCTAAACTTGCGATGGCACTCTTGGCTTTGGACGGTGCAAATTTGCTGCTGTTGGACGAGCCAACGAATCATTTGGACATCGCTGCACAGGAAGCACTCCAAGAAGTGCTGGAAAGTTTTGACGGCACAATCCTGTTGGTCACACATGACCGCTATCTGGTAGACCGCTTGGCGACACAAATCTGGTCGTTGGAAGATGGGCATATGCGTGTCTTTAAGGGGAACTACCACGCCTATATGGAAATGCGAGACGGAGTCGCCGCATGAGAAGTTAAGCAAAAATGTGCGCAGGTTGGGTAAATGGTCTTAAATAGGCCAAGTGGTGATTGACAGACGCAGAGATTTTCACTATAGTCTAGCAAGAGTTGATGACCTCCTGAGCCATCCTGCGCCATCGTTACGTTTCGATAGCTTTTAATGAACACGGTGATATGAACGAGAAATCTGCTAACATACTTGAACTTCCGAAAATCCTAGAAAAGCTGGCGCAGTATACGTCATTTTCAGGGGGCCGCGAATTGGCTCTGAACCTGACACCTACTCCAGATTTGTCAGTAGCACGTGAACTGCAACGTGAAACTACTGAAGCGCGGGCCTTGCTGCTTGCCAAACCCGAAACACATATGGGCGGGGTGACGGATGTGCGCGAGGCTGCACTGTCCTGTCGGCGCGGCTTTGTCCTTGAAGCCTCGACTCTGCTGAATATTCGCAGCACCTTGCGCCGTGCCACCAATCTCAAACGCACGGTTGGGAAATTGGGCAGTCAATTTCCACTGCTATCGGCGATTGTGGATACCTTGGAAGAATGTACAACCGTGCAGAACGAAATTGGGCGGGTGCTGGATGACACGGGTATGATTCTGGATTCCGCCAGCGTCAAACTTGCCACCATTCGCCGCGAACTCCGTATTTCCTTTGACCGCCTCCACAGCAAAATCACCAATATCGCCACCAGCCAAGCCAATGCCAAATATCTGCAAGAGCCGATTGTGACACAGCGCAACGGACGCTATGTGATTCCGCTGAAGGCTGAACACAAAGGTCGTATCCCCGGCGTGGTACACGACCAGAGTTCCAGCGGGGCGACCTTGTTTATTGAGCCATTGAGCACTGTCGAACTCAATAACCGCTACCGGGAACTGCAAATCGAAGAAGAAAATGAAATCCGCCGCATTCTTGCCGCCTTATCTGAAATGGTGGGGGAGTCGGCGGATAAAATTTCCCATACCGTTGAGGTATTGGCCTATTTAGATTTGGTGTTTGCCCGTGCCAAATATGCTGAGTCGCTGGATGCCACCGAACCGCACCTTGTCCCATTTCGTACTGACATGGCAAACCCCCGGCACCCCGGTGGCACCATTCAACTGTTGAATGCGCGTCACCCGCTGCTCGATCAGCAAAAAGTTGTGCCAACGGATGTCGAACTCGATGACAACACCTTTATGCTTATCATCACTGGCCCGAACACGGGGGGTAAGACCGTAGCGCTCAAGACGATGGGGTTGATGACCCTGATGGCCCAATGCGGGTTGCATCTACCCGCTGCACAAGGGACGACTCTATCGGTTTTTGAAGATGTCTATGCTGATATTGGGGATGAACAGAGCATTGAGCAGTCGCTCAGTACCTTTTCCTCACACATGACCAACATTATCCAGATATTGAAATGGGCGAATCCTCGTTCGCTGGTGATTCTCGATGAACTCGGCGCGGGGACTGATCCGGCGGAAGGGTCGGCATTGGCACGATCCCTGCTGATTCATTTCTTGGAGCGGGGGGTGACAACGATTGTGACAACCCATCACCCTGAATTGAAGGCTTTTGGGTATGAACGCCCCGGTGTGCGGAATGCCAGCGTCGAATTTGACCTTGAAACTCTAGCCCCGACGTACCGCTTGATGGTTGGTATCCCCGGACGCTCGAATGCGTTGGCGATTGCCTCACGTTTGGGCCTACCCGCCGACATCATTGAGCAAGCACGGGGCATGGTCGCTACCGAAGATTTGAAAGTGGATGACCTGTTAGACGAAATTCAGAAGACCCGTGATGAAATCCGTCATCTGCTGAGTCGTAAGCAGGAAGAAGAAGCCGAGATTGATAACCTGCGCCTCGAACTGGTGGATCGAGTCGAGAACATCGAACACGAGCGCCGCAAGATTTTGGCCGAAGCCCGCGAACAAGCCGAAGCCGATCTTGAAGATTTACGCCGTGAGGTTCGACGGATGCAGCGTCAGTTGGAAGGGGCAGGTCAGCCATTGGATGCCATTCGTCAATTGGCGGAGCAAGCCCGTACCATCACTCCGGCGGATTATCTGAAAACCCCCGACCCGGTTGAAAAACCCACCAATGGAGATGTGCAGCAGTTCCGCTTGGACGAAATGGTCTGGTTGCCTAACCTCAAAGCCGAGGGCAAGATTACCGAAATTACCTCCGATGAAATTGAAGTTTTGGTGGGGCGGCTGCGGATTCGCGCCAAACCGAGTGAATTGGAGCGTCGTACCGCCAAAGAGCGTAAAAAGGAAAAGCGTACCGCGATGCCAGAACTCTATGATGGCCCCAGCACGCAATTTGATCGCGGCAAATCACCCGGTTTGGAATTGGATTTGCGGGGTAGTCGGATTGAGGATGCCGTTCCCCAAGTTGAAAGTTATGTGGATGCCGCATACATGGCAGGGTTGCCATTTGTGCGGGTCATTCATGGTAAGGGCACAGGCGCATTACGGAAAGCCATCCGTGAAGAACTCAGCCGCCATCCCCTCGTGTCCAAACATATGAGTGGCAATGACAAAGAAGGCGGTGAGGGGGTCACGATTGTGCATCTGGTGTCACAGCATTAATCTCTCCTACAATTTTGATAAAAAGGCACTCCCATGCTCGTTCGTGGGAGTGTTTTTGTTATAATCCACACAAAACAATTCTAGGTTGGGATGCTATTGAATGACACTCGACGACAGAAACCGCCGCAATGATGAGATTCGACGGGGGCAAAATTTTATCGGGGATGTCCACAAAAAAATGTCGCGCATTGCCCAAGAATTTGCGGCAGGCGAACTCAATCGTGCTCAATTTTTGCGGCTATATGATCGGTATCAGCGCCAAATTCTGCTAGTGGCCCAGATGATTGCCGAGTCTGACCCGGCGGGCTGGCGCGATGCTATTGCGGATGGTGAGGACACTCTTGAAATACGCCGTCGCTTTGAATCCATGCCAGTCGGTCTAAGTGTCTATAGCAACCACTCTGGAATGCCGCTTGAAACAGTTGGGGATTTTGAGGTTGAGCCGGAATTGGTGACACCCATGTTGGAGGTGTATGCTTCCGCCACAGCCGAAATTTTCAATGCAGCGGTACGTAGTATCGAACTCGATAGTGGTGCGTGGTTGTGTTTTGTGCGCGGCCAGCATACGAGCCTATTGGCGCTGTTCTCGGTTGAACCCGCTAGTTTTCAAGTTGGGTTAATCGAAAGACTCCATGCTGATTTTGAAGTTGCCAATCATAAGGCGTTGGCCGAGGGGGAAACCGACACCAGTCAATTGACCCATTCATTCTATTCGTTGGTCGAACAAACCCAATTTGGTGAAGTACCGCCCCGCGAAGATTAAACCGGGGTAGTCACGATTTCCAATGCTTTATCGAAGGCTTTGGTGAAAATATCGGCATGGCGCAGCACGCTCCATTCCGCCACAACACCATCCCCACCGACTAATAATTCCAATTGAGCAAACTGCCCGCCGATGTGGACACGCACCTCATGAACTACCCCATCACGGCTGCGGTCTAATTGTTCGGCTAGACGCAGACAGGCCGTCATTTGCAGCAATTTTTGGTCATCATCCTTTTCTAACAGCAACCCGTACCCGTTGATGGTAACAGGCCCTTTGCGATGGAAGCGGGTCATCAGGGCAATCAGCACCAATTCGCGGTGATTAAAACCGGGCAGGCCTGCGTTCAGCACCAAATAGAAACTGTGTTTGTGATGGTCGTTGTAATCCACCGTCACGCCAATATCATGCAAAATGCAGGCCGCCCACAAGAGTTCTCGGTCAGCCGGGGTGCAGGTCAAAATATCGGGTGGAATTTGGTCAAAAATTTGCAGAGCCAGTTTCGCCACATGCTCGGCGTGGGGCTGCTGAAAATGATATAGATTGGCAAGGTTATAGATGGAGGCGCGGCGTACATCCTCAAACAAATGATTGGGGGTGTCCTGCAAAAAATGCTCATAAAACACGCCTTCACGCATCCCTTGATGGCAGATGGTCACACCCTCAAACCCGGCGGCTTCAACAGCGGCACGGATGACAATACAGCCAGCCGTCGTGATGTCGGCCCGATCATCTTTCATGCCGGGGATGCGCCGTTTTTGCTGCACAGTTAAGGGGAGCAGTTGGTCGTAGATTTGTTTGAGTCCCTTCGTAGAAAGGTGATAGCCGTGCAGTTCGTCCAGCGGATAATTTTGAGTCTGCTGGTCAATATGGGCCAGATTGCGCGGTGTGCCTCCTTGCCCAATCAGCATGTTGCCCGGTGCGGCACGAAACCATCCCAATTCAGCGACCATTTTTCGCACTGCCTTATCCAACTTTTCGGCGGATTTAGGGTCAATCGGGTCGCCTGTCAGATAATCTTCCGTCGCTCGAATCGCCCCCAGCGGCAGACTGACCGATTCACGCATCTGGCGATTTTGGATATGGGTGATTTCAAGGCTGCCCCCACCCAAATCCATTGCGAAGCCGTCAGTTAGGGTCGTGCTATTAACCGCAGCTAGATAGCCATAATAGGCTTCTTCTTCGCCGGACAAGATGCGTACTTCCAATCCCGTTTCATTGCGGACGCGATTTAAAAAGGCGTTGTGATTGTTGGCAAGCCGGACGGCTTCGGTGGCACAAACCCGTACATCGTCAATACCAGCGGCCTTGCAAAACGCGGCGTACATTTTCATGGTGTTGACTGCCAATTCAACCTGTGTCGCCCGCAGCACTTTTGTTTCAGAGAGGCCCGATCCCAAACGTACCACCTCGCGGATTTCATCACTCAATTGAAAACATGTGCCCGGTACATAATCCATGACAATTAGACGGAAACTGTTGGAGCCAACATCAATCACCGCCATCCGTTTGGGTCGAGAATAGGTAAGGTCAGTTGTTTCGAGGCTTTGAAGTTTTCTCAGCATTCTATATTATGGCTCATCTGGTGATTCGGGTTCATCGGAAAGGCGAAATAGACGCTCGGTTTCAGGGTCAATTCGGCCATTACCCGCGCCTTGAAAATCTTGCATAAACGCTGCGATGCTTGGATAGCGCAGGCGGGTGCGAGGGGTCATGGCACGTAGAAACACAGGTACAAGGATTGGCGGCAGGCCCTCCGGTGAAATCTTCTTGCGGGCCAGTGGTTCGGGGTCATCAAATGGGATGCGTCCCGTGAACAAATGATAAGCCAGCACGCCTAATGAAAAGACATCGTGTGGGGGTTCTGGCGAGGCATGATAGACCACTTCGGGTGCCATATAAAACTGCTGCATCAAACTGGGTGCTTTGGGAACCAACCCTAATTCACGCAAATGGGTCATCGGTAAATCGGACAGGGTGGCGTTGCCCTGTGCATCCAACAGCACATTAGTCGGTTTTACACTGCCATGCGCCACCTCTTGTTCATGCAAAAAATGGAGGGCCGAGGCGATTTGGGTAATGACCTTAACAGCCGACGCACGGGGGATAGTTTTGCCTTCCACCAAATAACGATTCACAGAACGGGCAGTCGCCATCGGCATTACAATGCCCAACTGACCCTCTTCCGATTCAACGGCTTGGGAAATGGGGTGTAGCTGGGGGTGGCTTAGGCTGGCGGCAAATTCAATCAATTCGACTGCCGCGCCGCGCAATCCTTCACGGCTGGTGTCTACCTTATCCAAAACCTTTAGGGCTACAACTTCTTGAGTCTGCACATTCTGAGCCTTATGGACGGTTCCCATGTCACCGTCGCCCATGGCTGGCCCAAGCGTGTAATTACCAAATAGGAATGGAGGTGTTGAATCGGGCATTTAAGATACTCCCTGAAAATATTAGGTGGGCGATTCGTCCACGTTGCCAATTCGTGCATTTAATTCGTCAATGGCGACTTGAATTTGCTGATGAACCTTTTGGTCACGGTCACTTTGATTAGGATAATGCTCACTTAGAAATTTCCAACCATCTAGGGACACTCGCAGCAAATTGGTAGGGTTGTCTAATTGCAAGACGGTTCGCAAACTTTCTGCCGCAGTATCTTTGGCAAGGGCAGTTTCAGCCATTGCAATATCCATCAAGTTAAAATAATCCCCCGGCGACCTGAGCAACTCGGCGTTTGCAAATGCAAGGGTCTTTTCAAATGCTTGCCTTGCTTGGTTTAACGCCCCGCTTTCCCAATCATGAGTCTCACCCTGTTCTTTGGCTTTCCATAAATAAAGGGTTGCTAGATTGCCGACAGGGTATGAAGATTTGGGGGTTATACCATAACCTTGCTCATAAGCATCAATGGCTTTATCGAAGCGTTTTGTGTCTCGATATAAGCCACCTAATGGTCCCCAATACGATTCTTGATTTGGGTCGGTCAGGCGGTCATCGGCTACAAGAGCGCGTCGGAGGTGGCGTTCGGCTTGATCGTAGTAGGTGTTGATCCTAGCAGTGAGATTGGAATCTTTCTGTCGCTGTAAGTCTTTGGCCTTGCGGCGTAACGCCACACCCAAGCCTGCCCGCGCTGAGTGCCATTCTGGGTCTAGTTTCACCAATTCTTCTAAATGTTTGATCGCATTATCTAATTCGTTGTTAATATAGTGAATCTCCACCCAGCCAGCCAAGTACAGCGCATAACGGTTGCTTGCGTCTAACTCCAGAACTTTGTTTACAAAATAGTAGACTTGACCATAATTTCTAAGCAGCATTTCATAAGTGGCTTGCTGCATGAGTTGGATAATCTGGACTAATTTAGCTACTTGTTGCGCTGTATCCGTTTTGACGGCGACCAGTGATTCTTCATAGGATCGCTGATTTTGGGCATAACTTCGCCGGACTGTTTCCTCCCACGAATCTTGATTTTTTGTGACCGCCTCCACTTTTGCTCTTAAGGTTTCAAATTCCTCCTGCGTATTGGCGATTTTTCGGATGCCATAGGCTGTTGCGAGTGCAATTCCTAGCCCAATAATGACCGAGACACCTTCAATAAAACTTAAGACGAGGCCTGCCTCATTGGTACGACAATCCTCATTATCGGGGCATTTCGTAATTTCAACAGCACGACCTACGCTGACAGCTACAAAATAGGCAAAAGCAACTAGGAGAATTATGGCTGCGATTGGCAAAACCCGGTAGTCAAGAAAATGCAAAAACTCTTTCCATTTAGTGCCTGCTTTTGGCGGCATATTTGCTCCTCAATTTGTAAGTAAACTAATCGGTTGTATTTTGCTGCCGAAAATAAAGGTAGGTACGATACCCCCAATACAACAGCGGATTATACACCCGATCCCATGCGCCGACGGTACGGATTACACGCCCACCCCAACCCCGCTTAAAACGATAGACTCCCCATAGACCGTCCTCACGTTCTTCAAAATGTCGTTCCAAGTAAGCCTCATTTTCGTCGGGGATGCCATATAAGTCGTAGGAGGTCGCCCCTTGTTTTCTGGCCCATTCAATCGCCGCCCACTGGACAGCATAGGGGGCCATGCGCTGCCGTTCGTCATTGCTGCTTGCGCCATAGGGATACCAACTGCGCTTGCCCAGTGCAAAGACAAAAATCCCAGCAAGGTCTTTGGTTTGACCTGTGGTTTCATCGGGATAACTTGCCATTAACAATGCCGCCTTGATGGGGGAGGGAGTGGTTTTCTGCTCAATCAGGAGATCATAAACCTGCTCATAATATTCGGGTACATGCACCCCGAATTTTTGGCGCTCGGAGGTCGTTTGGATCAGGCGATTAAAGCTGTCCACATCGGCGCGATTGCCCTCCCGCATGGCGATTTCAAACTTCTCACTTTTGCGGATATTGCGTCGTGTGCCCTGATTCATCCGCGCCAGAATTTTTTCGGTGGTCATGACCTCACCCTTTTCATCACGCCCATCAATATCAAGCACAATGGTGCGCGGGGGTTGGACGGTTTGTGGGCTAGGGCGGTGTCGTAACTTTTTCAACACTTCCGGCGGTACATCATAACCGGGTTCGATTTTGCAAAACACGGCACGATGCTGACGGGCAGCGCGGTCAATGAGTTTTAGAAGGGCCTTGACCTGACCAATGTCCTCCCAATCTACCAATGGCCCAAACGGAATATAAGCCATACTGCCCAACTGAAACGGGAGGCGACGGTATAAGATTTGAGCGCCAGCAATCAATTTGCCGTTATCTTTATCTAACAGCCCCACTTGTTGGGCTGTCCAGCCGAAACCGGATTTAAAGACTCCCCATGCGCTGAGTTGCAGAAAATGGGCACGAGGGTGGGACGCCACAAACGCATCCCATGTTGCCTGATCCGGTTGAAGGGTTGTAGTGTACATAGTTCACTCGCAAAGATTGAGAAATAAGAAATTAAGCATGGTCGAACCTGCAAGAATTTATGAATTCTGAAAAATTCATGTAAAAAAATTCAAACGAACTTGAACTGTGTGATAATAAAAAAATTAACGTAGCTATCCTTGATCGTAGGAGTTAAGGACATTGGCGACCAATTCCACCGGCTTGATGAAACGTAGCTTTACCGATGGTCAGTATACCATTTCTCACCAGCTCGATTGGTTGTTAAAGGTGTCGCTTGAAGGTCCACTTGGTGAACGAGCAGGCATGGCGCTTGTCGGCTGGCTAACGGATTTTTTCGATCACCAAGAGGATACCTGCTATGTACTGTTGGACGCGAGTAATCTTGGCCCAGTAACACCCAATATCTTACGCGAATTGGCAGTCTCATTGTACCATCCGCGTATTGGGGGCGTGGGGGTTTTGGGAGGTGTGCAGGGGCAACAGCGATTGGAAGTGCTGTTAGTCATCACTGAGCATAGTGAACAGGTCAAATTTTTTCAAAATTCCGCCGAAGCCGTTACATTTCTCCAAAATCTGCGGCGGGGCAAGCGCGTAGCCGAGCGATAATCCTCAAGCTTTCGGATTAGGCGTCGGGGTAGCGCTGGGCGCACGATAGCGGCGGGGGCCATGTATATCAAAAATCAGACCATCTAATTTCTGCAAACACGTTGGGTCAGTGGTTATCCCTTGAACCAACTTAAATAATTCCATAAATCCATGTGGTTTAACCAAGAAAGCATTACATCCACCACCAAAGGCTTTGTGCATCATACCCGGCTCGTCGTGCATGGTCGCCATCACAATCCGGGCTTCAGGCAGCAAAGGTCGTAAGGCTGCCAATAGTTCCATCCCCGATTGATCGGGCAGTTGATGATCCAACATAATCAGCTTGATGTTATCCCCCAGTTGCCCCACAATTTCTAAGGCTTTTGAGCCGAGGCCCGCGCCTTGCACCTCAAATTTGGCTTGCTGCAAGAGTCGCATCAAAAAATCACGGTTGGCGTGCTCATCGTCAATCACGAGGGCGCAAATACGCGGGGGCGTAGCTGGCTTAGGCTGATCGGCTTCAGCCTTTGCAATGGGTGGAGGAGTTTCCTCTGCT
The DNA here is from genome assembly GCA_024434115.1 of Chloroflexota bacterium. Classification (GTDB taxonomy): domain Bacteria; phylum Chloroflexota; class Anaerolineae; order Aggregatilineales; family J027; genus CFX10. Next base: position 403,394 of record QMIT01000004.1, on the reverse strand, counting down.
TTGGGGGCAGAGGAACTATTGGTCTCATCCGGGTTTGTCATCGCTATGCTCCATCTTTGGGGCCGAAGCAACGGGTTGGGTGTTCGGCGGTACAGGGGCAACTTGAACGACTGTCTCAACGACAGGTTCCGTTGCCGATGATACGGTAGGATCTCCGTTGGGTGCAGCAGGTGTTCCGCCTGTCGGTGGTGCGGTGGGAGGCTGTGTTGCAGGAACGGATGGTGTAACAGGTGCAGCCATCGGTGTTGGCGATGTGGTGGTAGATGCAGCCACTATGGTCGAGGTGGATGGTACCATTGGAGTCACTGGTGTCGCTGGCAATGCTGCTGGTGGGGTCACAGGTGCAGCGGGAGTGGCTGAAGCTGGCGGCGGTGTAGGTGTAGCTGTTGGCACTGCCGGAGCTACTGGAACCGCTGACGCAGCGGGTGTCGCGGTGCTGGCTGCCACAGCCGGGTGAGTTTTGGGCAGTGTCAGTTGAGAAGTGACCGGTTTTTGTGCAGCAGCGACAGCAGGTTCAGGTTTGGCTTGAGGCTGCAAGTTGGAAGGATCATATTTTGCCAACAGCGTGATGAATTGGCTAATGGGCAGAGGCTTGGGTAAATAATCGTTACAACCCGCTCCCAAGATACGTTCCTCGTCGCCGCGCATGGCGTAGGCGGTAATGGCAATCACGGGACGTTGGTCGCCTCTGGCTCGCATCCGCTTCACAACTTCAATGCCATCCATTTCGCCCTCAAGTTGAATATCCATGAGGATCAAATGCGCGGTATCGGTTTGTAGTGCATCCAGAGCATCTTTACCGTTGCTAAATGAAACAACATCATGCCCACCGAGACGGGCGATGCGGCGCACCAGTTCAAGATTTACCGCGTTGTCTTCGACGTACATAATCCGCATAATGTCTTACCTTTATTGTGCTGCTTGGGCTGGAGCAGTCTCAACTTCGACCCACTCCGAGTCTGAGCCGGGTGCGAAATAGCGGGGGAGAGCGACATAGAAGGTTGAGCCTTTGCCCAGCTCACTTTCCACCCAAATGGCTCCATCCATCAAGTTCAAAAGCTGGCGTGAAATTGCCAGACCAAGTCCGGCACCCTGTCGCTGTTGCTTACGGCCACTTTCCCCTTGTTGGAAAGCTTCAAAGATCAAGTCTTGTTGATGTTTGGCGATACCAGCACCCGTATCTGTGACGGCGACAATTACACGATTAGGTTCAGCCTCAAGCGAAAGGGTAATCGAACCTTCGTCGGTGAACTTGGCCGCATTGCTGTATAAATTTAACAAAACTTGACGGAAACGAATAGGGTCGGCCACGACCATTGGAAGCGGGTCGGGGGTACTTCGCAGCAATTTGACAGGCTTGCCGCCAACTAATCCAACCGCAGTTGAAAGCACACCTTTGAAGATTGGCTCCAATTCGACTGGTTGAATTTCGACTTCCAACCGTCCGGCGTCAATTTTGCTGAGGTCGAGAATGTCATTGATAATGCTCAAGAGGTGTTTGCCACTGGTATAAATTTGATTCATATCTTTGCGATATTCAGGTGGCAGTTCAACCCCTTCGTACATCAACGGGAAGTTAAGCATGGTATCGCTGAAACCAATAATTGCGTTGAGGGGGGTTCGCAATTCATGGCTCATGTTAGCGAGGAATTGACCACGAAACTGCTTGGCAATTTCAGCGGCCTCACGTGCCCGATCAAGATCGGCATTTAAATGGCGAAGCTGCATAGTGAGGCTTTGCTGCTTTAACAGACTCTTTTCAACCGCTAATCGGCTTTCATGCAATTTCACGGCGGTTTCGCGTTCTTTGCGGTAACTACCAAGTGCCCATTCAGCAATGCCATATAATTCACCACTGGTTTGGGCCGAAATCGCGGCGGTCAATGTCATGAGAGTGAGGGCAAATATCACCCCGTTGTTCATCACGAAATCACCAGTTCCGAGGTAGGGAATGCCTATAATCGCGGCAAAACTCAGCGCGAGCATAGCAAACAATGCTTGGGCTGACATGAGTGTCCCCGCGATGAAAATCACGAGAATGCCCAAGAAAGGCACAAGTGTTTGCGTGTCATCATTATCAAACACCATCAAGACGGCGACTGTGAAAATTAGGCCGATAACGTAGCTATAGGTGGCCCACTCATATCGCCCTTTCTTGAGGAACTGCGAGGTAAGGCCGCTGCTGACCAAAATAGTGGCGATGGCGATGAAAATACTGGCCGCTGATTCGCCGACTTCTTGGGTGATAACGACTACAATCCAAATAACTGCGAAAGCAAAAGCCAGAGTCGCTTTCCAGAGCAGTGATAAACGCTCGGTGCGAACCTCCTCAACAAATTGACTTTGCGAATACTCTGCAACAGCCGCTTGTTCTGTTGTTTCAGGCGCAGTGATTTCTGGTGATGTTGGCACAGGGGCCACTGCAAGCTCTGTCACTGAAACCTCCTAAACTTGTTCCCTGTCTTCACAGGTCTGTGGAAAAAATCCACTCGCTACCTACCAAGATTAACAAAAAATGAGCATAACAAAATTTTAGCTGAATTATAGTATGAATTCTACCTTTATTCTTTATGTTTGGGTTAAGTTATAGTTTTTTCAGGAATATTTCAGAAATACATAAATTGAGAAATAGGAGTATCTAATGTGGAAACCCGCACCTATGCGACAATATCTCGTCATCATCACCGTCGTTATGGCGACTACCGCCGTATTACTCTTACTGCGTGAAATCTTAACGTTAGCTAACGCTTCGCTGATTTATCTGCTGGTTGTTCTACTGATAGCAATGCGTTTTGGAATTAGGCCATCACTCCTAGCAGCGGTCATTTGTTTTCTATCGTTCAATTATTTTTTAATAAAGCCATATTATACATTCTTAGTCTCAGATGGCCGCGAACTGCTGGATTTGGTCGTTTTTTTGTTGGTTGCATTTTTGGTGGGGCAACTTGCTTCAAATGCTCGTCAACAAGCTGAAAACGCACGTCAGCGGGCTAGTGAAAAAGAAATCTTGCACAAATTAGCCAGTCTTTTTAATCAACTTTCCACCCGCGAAGGGATTTATGAGGCGCTGCAAAAAGTCCTTTCTGAAGAACTACATACCCGCCACGTCCATATGTTGCCCTATGCCACTGTCGTAATGCCGACTGACCAGACAGTATGTTATCTAGTGTTAGGGCAGGGGGAGAAAGTCTATGGAACTTTGTGCGCTGCTTTTAATGAACCCCCAACAGAGAGCCAACTGTCCTTGCTCAACACGAGCGCAATCCAAGCCTGTGTGGCATTAGAGCGCATCGAACTAACCGAAAAACTCAGCCATACTCAAACCATCGAGGAGGCCGATCGGCTAAAGACAGCCTTGCTCCATGCAGTTTCCCATGATTTACGTACCCCCATTACGATTATCAAGACATCCGCTGCCAGTTTATTAAGTTTGCGCCAGCATCTGGATGCGGAACAGCAGAATGAAATGCTGACGGTTATTGAAAATGAGGCTGATCAACTTGACCGTATGGTGGGGAATTTGCTGGACATGTCGCGTTTACAGGCAGGTGCTTTATATTTACATCTAGAGCTAAACTCATTGGAGGAGGTCATCGGCGACGTAGTGGCCCGCATGTATCAGCTACATAAAACCGAACGCATCACGATGAATTTTCCTGATGATATGCCATTAGTGAAATTTGATTATGGCTTGATATTGCAGGCAGTCACCAATTTAGTTGAAAACGCCCTGCGCTATGAACCTAGTGAATCTAAAATCGAAGTGAACACAATGGTTGATCATGAGCAACAGATTGTATCGGTAGCAGTGGTTAATCACGGCCCAACCATTTCGCAGGATGTGGCCCAACATCTTTTTGAGCCGTTTTATCATGGGCCGGGTGGGAAGATTGGTTTGGGGTTAGCCATTACCAAAGGTATTATTGAGGCACATCAGGGACAAATTAGGGTGCAAGATACTCTCGGCGGTGGAGCGACTTTCATTTTTAACCTGCCGCTTTCTGCCGAGTCAATAGGAACAACTGTATGAAAATTCTGGTGGTGGATGACGAACCACAGATCCGTAAATTGCTTAAAACAGGGCTAGGCGGTTATGGCTACGAGGTCGTCACAGCGGCGAATGGACAAGAAGCCCTTATTTTGGCGGCTCAACAAGCCCCGCAGTTGATTATTTTGGATATTTCGTTAGGTTCACCACCGGATGGTATTGAGGTCTGTCGTAGTCTGCGTGAATGGTCAAAAACACCGATTATTATGCTGTCGGTGCGAAATGAAGACAAAGCCAAAGTCACGGCCCTTGATGCCGGGGCGGATGACTATCTGACCAAGCCCTTTAGTCTTGAAGAGCTACGCGCACGGATTCAGGCTGTCCTGCGCCGGATTACTGTTGAGCCATTCGCCAGCGCCAAATCTGAAATTGTGGCGGGTGATTTGCGGATTGAGATTGCCAAACATCGCGTGTTTGTCCAAGACGAGGAAGTCCATCTTACCCCCAAAGAATATGAACTACTGCGGCTGTTGGCAACACATTCAGGACGGGTCTTAACCCACGAGGCGATTCTCAATCAGGTTTGGGGGCCGGAATATAGTGGTATGGATCATTATGTGCGGGTGTTTGTCAATCAACTCCGCAAAAAATTACGCGAGAACCCTGCGCGGAATATCCGGTATATCCTCAATGAGCCGGGCATTGGCTATCGGTTTATAGACATCGAATAAATCTTGACGAAAAATTTATACTCCACATCTAGGTCTTGAAATCTTCCTTATTCCGCCCTGCTACCATAGAAGATGTAAATCAACTGAAAGCGGCGGAGTTTTTGATATGAACACCATTATGGTTCAATTACGTGATCGGCAGTGGACACTACAGGCGCTCCATCTGGCCTGTGCAATGGCCCATACTCAACAATCGGATGTTACGTTGGTACGGATGGTGCCTGTTCAACACATGACTTGGATAGGGACTGATCTGGCGAATGTTCCTATGAGTAGTAACGAGCATCAATTGGTGGATGAACTTGTGGCAACCGCCGAGGATTATGGGGTCAGACTTTGCGTCCAGAATATGCAATATTTTACGCTGGCCGAGGCATTGGTTGAAGTGGCAGCATCACTGGAGAGTAAGACTGTGTTTGCCACATTGCCTACTGCATCCCTGCCCTATTGGCGACGATTTCAACTATGGAATTTACAGCGTCAACTCAATCGTCGTAACTGCGAACTCTACACGCTTGAACAATCTGCGACCAGCGTTGCTCAGACACCTTCCGTGATGATTCAGCCTTCCAAGCGCCCAGCCCGCAGCTAGAACACAGAGTATTATGCGAGGCCCAACAATTCATAGACCTTTACAAGCGCTTGCTGGCCTCGCACTGCCATTTCACCCAACAAATTGACTTGGATGCGCTTGCCAAGACGGGCCACCATCTGGTCGGACATCAAGATTTGGCCGGGGCGGGCTTGTTCTTGCAGGCGGCGGGCCAACAACACTTCTTTACCAGCGACAGTGTAATTCAAGCCACTCAAAACCCCCATGGCACCAATGACCGCGTCCCCAACATGCAGGCCGATTCCAAACCGAATACTATCGGGGCCAAGTTTGTTGGTCTCGATGCGGTGCTGCAATTGCAAAGCGGCCTCGACTGCCAAAAATTCATGTTGGGCTTGCGACTGAGGGGCATTGAAAAAGATGAGGCCGCCATCCCCCGATACACGGTCAAGGGTACCCCCATATTCGGCAGCAATGTCGTTTAATAAGCTGAAATGGCGGTTTATCAATTCGACCAATTGACCCGGCTGAACGTGGTCTATCAACATAGGGTAGCCACGTAAATCAACCGCCAAAACACTAACCTCACCGCGCATCGGTTGAAGAGCCTCTTGGGGGTTATCCGTCAGCAGGCGCTCAATCAAATTGGGCGAGATGACCTGTTCCAATGAGACCAATACGGAATTCATCTCTTGGTCTTTAAATTGGGAGAGTTCAGCAAAATTGGCGGCATTTTCAATTGCAATGGCGGCATAATCGGAAAGAGCACTTAGCATAGCTGCGTCTTGTTTGCGGAAAGGTTGTGCGTTCTCCCGCATATTCCCTACCCCCAATGCCCCAATCACCCGACTCCCTAACGTTAGTGGACTGTAAAGCGCCGCGACGGGTAGAGCAGGGTTTTTCTGTCGTAAGGGGGCTAATTCCTGCGGGGTTACGACGAGTGGTTGACCATGTTGGATGACATGCCATGCAAAACGATTTTTGCTGGCTTGGTAGACGGCACGAATATTGGATTCGTCAGGTTGTTTGATGGCCCGGCAAATGAGTTCCTCGCCTTGTATCAAATGCAGGCTGCCTTCTTCTGTCCCTGTCACTTCAGTGGCGGCGCGGAGAATATTCGGTAGTAATTCGTCAATACTGGTCAGGGCGGTTACACTTTTGCCAACATTATAGAGCGCGTTGAGTTCACGAATGCGCTGACTGAGATCGGTATTGGCGGAGATGAGGCGTTCGGTCAGGGCATCTTTTTCTTTGCGCAGGCGTACTTCACTTAGACTGCGTTCGATGGCGGCGACCATTTCTTCGACGGTATAAGGCTTCTTGACGTAATCTCGCACGCCCTTGCGGAAAACCTCAATAGCGATTTCTTCATTGCCATGAAAGGTCATCAAGATAACGGGGATGTCTATGCTTTCTTCGTTGAGGGCGTCCAAGACTTGCATCCCATTCATTTTGGGCATCTGCAAATCGAGCAGGATTAAGTCAGGGCGATGCTGGCGTGCCATCTCCAACCCCTCAAGGCCGTTGCGGGCAATCAGGGGGGTAAATTGATTAGGCTTGAGGATATAATCCACAATAAAATCGCGGCTTTCACGCCCATCGTCTACAATTAAAATGACTTCGCCTGCCATCGGTTTGTGCCTTTATTGATTCGATAATCGCCTGCACTATAGTATATGAAATGGACAGAATTGCCACTAATCAACCGTTAAAAACGGGTTTCATTTTATTGTGGTACTTCAATCTTGACGGGCGCATTCGCCGTATAGGTCAAATCGCTCTCCGACGAGAATATGGCGTTAATCAGACTACCTTCGCCAATATCACCGGGAGCATAGCCAAACGATTCCGGTGTTGGGTTGCCCTGAATTACAAACACATATTGCTCGCGTACCCGCCGTGAATTGGTCTGATCCAGCCAGATGGTCAGCGACATGTCTACCCCTTCGTTAACGAACACCGCGATCAATACTTCGGCATCGGCGCGATTGGCAAACGCGGCCCGCATCACTGCCGCCGGGTCTAGCTGAACGATGATCTTATTAAATGTTTGTCCGGCGAATGGGCCTTCCAAGAAAGTTTCTGGCTGTTCAAGGCGAATATCAGCAATCAAATCACGCAGGGGGGTGTTTTGCACGACACTGACCCAATCGGTGGTTGTTAATGGATTAAGGCCCGGTGTTTGGGTCGCACTGGGCACATATTGACGCAAATTAATCGCCGCTAGTGCCGGAAACTGATCGGGGTTATCGGTGATGTCTGTCCAACCAGCGGGGGGCATAGCGGGCAAAGTTTCCGATCCACCTGTGCGCAGCGCTTGTACATATAGCCGATTGTTCACATATCGCGCTTCGACTATCAGCGTATATTGTTCGGTGGTGGGAGTACCCGCCGAAAAACTGCTGCGTTCAATGCGTTCCACTGTCATCAGGGCACTGCGGAGGTGACTGGGCGTGCGGATGTCGCCTTGCACATCGGTAGTGATTAGACTATTCGTGTCCTCTTGGCGTTGTGATAAGATGCTGCCATCGGCGGGGTTAGTCAGGGTTTCGACAAAGCTGACATTGTTAAAGCTGACCACGCGATAGGTCTGCCAGTTAGATTGGTCAAGGTTCGCCGCGTCTATTTGTGATAACAGGGCGAGTTGACTGGTCGAAAGGGGCGGGGTCTCCGAAGTGGGGGTTGCCGCCATCGGACTTGGTTGAGGCAAAGGTTCAGTGGTTGTGGTGGGGGTGGGGGCATCTTGAGCGCGGGTGGAATACGTGCCAGATACCATCAAAACCAGCATAAACACGACACACAAGCCGATTCCCGCCAATCGCCAGAGATTTCTTAAAGGGGGGCGCATCAGTAGTTTCCTCCCAAACATAATAGCCAAATTTTCTATCCGAGTGTAACACGACTGGGGATAACATGCCGACACCACATATCCTCCTGATTTTTCTTGATGGCATTGGCTTGGGTGATGATGACCCGGCGATCAACCCGTTCGCGGTCATGAATGCGCCAACGCTGCATCGTTTGGCGGGGGGCAGGCGCTGGTTACGCGATACGCCGCGCACCGAGACCGAACGGGCTATTTTTATCCCCACCGATGCCCAGTTTGGCGTCTCTGGGAGGCCACAAAGCGCCAGTGGGCAGGCGACCATTTTTACGGGGCGAAATGTGCCAGCCGAGATTGGCGAACACTATGGCCCCAAGCCAAATCCGCCCATTCGGGAGATTTTGCAGCAGGGTAATTTGTTTAAGACGCTGGTGGCCCATAACCTCACGGCGGCGCTGATTAACCCTTATCCGCCGGGATTTTTCAAGGGTATTGAGAGCGGCAAACGCATCCCATCCAGTTATCAGATTGCGCTGATGTCGGCGGGGCTGTCACTGTTGACAGAACGGCATTACCATGCGGGGGAAGCCATTGCGCCGGATTGGACGGGTGAGGGTTGGCGGGAGTATCTGGGCTATCCCGATGCGCCGGTTTATTCACCGGAGGAAGCAGGGGTGAGACTGGCGGAACTGGCTTGGCAGCGCGATTTTACGTTTTTTAGCACGTGGATTACGGATGAAATTGGGCACCGGGGGCCGTTTGAGGATGCGGTCAAGTTTATGGAACGTTTTGATAAAGTCATGGAGGGGCTACTGGGAAAATGGCTTGATGATGCGGATTTAATCATTATCACGTCCGATCATGGGAACATGGAAGTGCAGGGGGATCGGCGGCACAGCGAAAATCTCGTCCCAACGGTGGTCATTGGCGAGAAACGGCATGAATTCGCGGAGAACTTCACTTCGTTAATGGATATTACGCCGGGGATTTTGCGCGTGTTAGGGATTAGTTAAGTTAGAAAATATGTTCTGTGGAGGGGACATAAATTCAGCACAGTGGATGCTCTTAAACGGGATGCACTTGTCAAGTGCCAGCACTTGACATGGGGGTGGGCCATAATTGACCGTTAGCATCGGTGGATTTTGATATGATGAGGGACGGGCGGTTTTTGTGGCTAGATAGGAGTGGTTATAGGAGTTGGCTTATTGGCACACGGGGCTAAAGCCGCCGTGCTGAAGCTAGCTGGAAAAATGGGCTACGCGGCATGAGACCCGTTGTAGTTATCTCGATATGGTGATTATTGGGTATTATTAAGTCATTGAGATTATAGAAAAAATTTCTGCTCCGATGGAGTTTGTTCCTTTATGGCGAGTCAAAAGCCCACCCTATTTATTAGCTACCGCCGCGCCGACCACCCCGATTTTGTAGAACGCATCCGTGATTGGTTTATCGCCAATGGCTATGACGATGAACGGGTATTTATGGATTTGAGCAATATGCCGTACTTTACGGATTTTGCTGAGTTCATCCGCGAAAAAGTCTTGGAGTCGGAAGTGGTGATTGTGATTATCGGGCCGCAGTGGTTGGAACACTTGCATGAACGGGCAGCACGCGACGAAACCGATTATGTGCGGTTGGAAATTGCGATTGCATTGGAACAGGGCAAGTTGGTCGCGCCAATTTGTATTAAAGGGGCGAAGATGCCCGCTGCGAAAGATTTGCAGGATTTCCCCGATTTGAAGGCAATTACCCGCTATCATGCACCGGAATTGGATGCGGGGCGGCCTTTTCTGAATAATATCGCGGATATTATTGGGGCGCTTGAAGTTGAGTTAGAACGGCGGAATAATAAAAAAGCGAGGCCGCCAAAAATTGAGGTGATTGAACCCCCACCTAGTCAATCGAAACCCAAGAAAATCGAGGTATGGGATATTTTGCCGCAACTCTTTGAATGGTGTGAAATTCCGGCGGGCAAAGTGATATTGGAAGATGCAAGCCGCTACTATCCATCCGGTACAAAAGGTGGTGTTTTTGAAACTCCGGCATTCCAAATGGCGAAATATCCAATTACCAATGCCCAATATGAGGTATTTGTGACGGCTAGAGATGGCTATGCTGAGGCCAAGTGGTGGGATTATTCGGCGGAAGCGCGGGCATGGCGAGAGAAAAGGCTGCAACCTGAACCAACTACCTTTGAGGGAAACGATTTGCCGCGCACGAAGGTCAGTTGGTATGATGCGGTAGCCTTTTGCCGCTGGTTGAGCAAGCGGACGAGCCAAAAAATTATGCTTCCGACGGAACAGCAGTGGCAGCGGGCGGCGCAAGGTGATGATGGGCGAATGTATCCTTGGGGCAATCAAGGCCCAGATGAGACGTTGTGTAATTTTGGTGGGAACGTGGGACAGCTAACATCCGTGACTCAATATCCGAAGGGGGCGAGTGCGTATGGTGTGAGGGATATGTCCGGGAATGTATGGGAGTGGTGTATAACCGAGTGGGGTTCAGATTCCCAAGATATAACCGGTGAAAAGTACCGTGTGGTGCGGGGTGGTTCGTTCGACTCAGACATCAACCTCCGCACCATCAACCGCTTCTGGGTCGGTCCCTACATCGGGGGCTACAGCGGGGGTTTTCGTTGTGTATCTGGTCTCCCGTAGTTCTGATTTTCTGAATTCCGGCATTTTGCATTTCTGACGGGGGATGCAAGGGGGTGTACCCCTTGCCGACAGCGGGTATGCTATCATAGGGGTGACAGCTTGCAGATTGAGCATGGTGGAACAATGGAAATGCCCGTTTTGCCCCAAGCATTACAATCATTTTGCCAACAATGGCGAATTCAAGAATTGGCCTTATTTGGCTCAGTGCTGCGGGAAGATTTTCGCCAGAAAGCGATGCTGATATGTTGGTGACATTCGCGCCGGATGCCCAATGGATGCTGATGGATATAGCCGAAATGCGCGATGAACTGAGTCGGTTGTTTGGTCGCCTGATTGATTTATTCGAACGTCGGGCAGTCGAACGAAGCAGCAACCCGATTCGTCGGAAGGCCATTTTGAGTGCGGCAGAGGTGATTTATGCCGTGTGATGCCACCTACCAAACATTCGTGGTGGCTTATGCTATTATAGAATGATGGTTGTAAGGGTGAGAAGGGTTTTAAATCATGACGGATATGCAAATGGTGTTTCGGGCAGTAGATGAAATGACGCCTGAAGAATTGCATCAACTACAACTTTATATTCGAGAACGGCAAGGGGTACATTGGTGGGTTGTGCCTGCCGAAAATCTGCGAAAGATTGATGAGTTGATGCGGCCTGTGCAAGAGCAGGCAGCACAGATGCCAGAGGAAGAAGTTAATCAAGTCATTGATGAAGTAATAGCTGAGGTCAGGCGTGAGCGAAAAACCTATTTTACCCCACCCCAAACCCCTCCCCGCAAGCGATGAGAGGCTTCAAGAGGGGGTTTTGAAACAAAAAAGGGCGAGTCTGAGACGTCGCCCCTACGAAATACGAGATTCTACGATTTAGCCCTGACGCGCACGCCATGTCCCGGTTGGACAATCCGCCCCCAGTTCTTTTTCTAGGAAAACGTAGGTCGCGTTGAAGAACGACCCCACGCGCCATTCACCGGGGCCGGGGACATACGCGCCATTTTGCACCGTACCCCCTGCCAGATATTCCCGGCGGGTGTTGTGTTCAATTTCGGCGGTGAGTGCCCACCCTAGATGATCGCGCAGTTCGGCGTGTTCGCGCCATAGTTTACCAAAACCCCGAATCGGCTGCTGGACACGGGCCTGCGGATAGACCGCCACGAAAGTCGAAGTGGTGGCAGAGTCGGCAGGCGGCTCCATCGCGGGGTCAAGTTCCGGTTCACCTTCGACAAACGTATCGTCATAACAAACCCACTCGCCCTGTGTCGGGTCAATGACAATTTTGCTGGTATCGACAGTATCTACCCCATAGACCACCCAAATTTTCTTACTTTCGCGGAACCAGAACATGCGCCCGCCTTCAAAGACCTGCTCGACCACAATGGCCTGCTCAATTTGCGGCGTTGGGAAGATGCTGGGTAATGCGGTTTCCGTCGCTGTTGGGGTCGGGGTCGGCAGACTGGCTTGATAGGTTTGCGTTGCGGCAAGAGCCGGGTCAGGGGTAGCGGCATCGCCCTGCTGACCGCCGTTGGATTGTTGAGTAGTGACAAGGGTCAACTGGGTGGCTTGGGCATCAATAATCTGCTGTTGGGTTGTCGCGGTAGCGTTGGCGGACTCCAAAATTGCAGCGATGGTTTCGGTTTCATTGATAGTGGGGGCGACGGTTGGCGTACTTGTTATGGTTGGTTCGCCCGTGATCACCACAAATTCAGTAGGAGCAGGTTCATCTTCATCGCCACATGCAACCAAGACTGCGGTGAGCATCAACGCTACCAGCATGATGAAGGGCAGGTGTGTGACCCAAATGGATGAACTCCGAACATTCGACATTGGTACTAATCCTAACTTGTGACAAACATGACAAGCCGATTTTAAAGGGATGTGGGATGGGCCGCAATAGTACAGAGTGCTGAAATAGGGCGAACGGTGGGTGATTGTGGATTGAGAGTCAGAGAGTCAGCCGAGGAATAAAATTCCCCGGCTATAAAAACAATGTCCACTGAAGGGACAGGGAGACCAAAAGGATTAAGGGGGATATGAGGCGATTTGGTTTGGAAGATGATGAATCTAGGGGTGAGGCTCTTCGACAACGATGGATTGATAGGTTGAGACTTGGAGGGGGATGTGCTGCCATGTATCCGGCGCAACCCCCATTTTATCGCAGAGCATACTGAGGAAGGTGGCGGGGTCGGGCACACGATCCCAGACTTGGGGCAAAAACGTGGCACGGCGATCATTTAGCTGCAAGGTAACGCCATCCACACCGGGGCGTAATTTTGCCATGAGGTCGGCGGGAGTTGTGTAGGGTAAGGGCTGCATCGGGGTGAGGATGCTGATTTCAATATGCACATGAGGCACTTCGTCGGGGGTAACGGGATAGAAGCGCGGGTCATTTAGGGCGGTCTGGCGGGTGGTATAGGCGACTTCCCAGATCAATGGGCTGCGGGCGACTAATGTACCCGTGCAGCCGCGCAATTCGCCAGAGTGGGCATAGGTCAACGTAACAAAACAGGCCCGTTCTGCTTGGAGGGCGGGTGAAAAGTCGTGCAAATTGAGGCTAGGCAAGGCCGCGCCTTGTGTGACCGCCTCAAGTGTTGCACGCGCTGTCGTCAATAATTGGTACTGCTCATCTGAAGTGTAAACGCTATCCATTGGCTTATTCCGGGGGCATCAACCGCCGATAGACCCGATTATAATACAGGAGCGGCTCGTGGGGGGTAGATTGATTTAATGCCGCTGCCACGACTTCCCCGATAACGATGTGATGGGTGCTGCCATCGTACACGGCCCATACTTTGCAATCTAAATAGCCGAGGCCATCGGTCAGCAGGGGCGAGCGGGTAATGGCGGTGTGGGTGGGGACACCGGTAAATCGGTCAAGGTCGGCGGGGAAATCGGGATCCATTCCGGCAAAACGAACCGAGAGATGACCCTGTTCGCTGGACAAAATGGAGACGCCGAATGCACCGGAATCGAGGACGGCTTGGGCGGTTTCGGTGGATTTGGTCAGGCAGACCGACACGAGCAGGGGGTTAAAGGACACGGAGGTAAATGAATTCACCGTAATGCCTCGCGCACGACCTAATTCGGGTGAATAGGCGGTGACGATGGTAATTCCGGTAAGCCATTGGCGCATGACAGCGCGGAAATCATCAACGGTGACAGTCATACATTTTCCTGTTGGGCAAAAAGTGGTGTGGGTAGCTGGTCAATGCTTTGATTGTTTTTCTCGCGGCGATAGGTTTCAAGGCCGTCTTCGCCTTTGGTATCGGCCCAACGCTGGATGAGATCACGTTCGGCGACAAATTCCATCAGGGGCACACCATAACCGCAGGAGGTTTGCACACGGTCAATATCGGCCACGATAATTTGACGAATGGCAGGGAGGCTTGTGCCAAAGTGCGGAATTAACTCATCCCCTTCGGGTGTGCCGGGGATGACGGCGCGGCCTTTGCCATAAAAACGGATGATATTGGGTGGGCCATCAAAGGTGCAGAACATAAAGGTGATACGGCCATTTTCTAGCAAATGGGCCGAGGTTTCATTGCCACTGCCTGTTAAATCCAGATACCCCACCTTATGCGGCGATATGACCCGGAAGCAGTCTAATCCTTTGGGGGACAAATTGATGTGACCTTCGCCGGAAAGGGGGGCGGTGGCAACAAAAAAGATGGGCTGCTGCTCCACCAGTTCACGCAGATAAGGCGTAATTTCGTCATGCACTTTTGCCATATGACATCCATTCTTTCATTGGATACGGTTGGGGGGAGTGTAACATGACTGGCGGGTTTGGGGGATTAGTTGTTTTTGCTTATGCTTGCCAAAATTTCATCAGCGATGGTGTGGAGGGCCGCTCGCAACTCATCGGTGGCGATGATGGTGAAGGAGATTTCTTGGCTGACCAGATAGCGTGCCAACCAATAGGGATCATCGGAATAGCAGCGCATCAGGGTTGTGCCGTTACCCGTGTTCTCCAAAATTGCGAGGCCGGGTGGAATCAGCGTTTCGACGGTTGAGAGCGGGGCATGTAGGACAATTTCAAATGTGTAGACGCCGGGTAAGTGGGCAAGGGCATCCAACACAAAACGAGTTGGGTCGAAGGCGGCGGGTGGGCTAAATGTCTGGTCAGCAGGGGAAACGGAACGCACCCGATCTAGGCGAAAAAGGCGGAGATCATTACGTAAATGACAATAGGCCGGGATGTACCATGCTTGGGCGTGGAATACGAGGCCATACGGGTCAATGGTGCGCGTGGTCATTTCGCCATTGGCACTAACATAGCTGATTTTTAAAGACTGCCCTTCATGTGCCGCGAGGGTAAAGGCCGTAACCCATTCGTGGGGAACGGCATGGCTGCTGAGTTGGACATGCTCCCAGACTAAAGAACTGCGTAGGGCCTCGGCGGATGGGCGAAGTTCAGCGGGGAGGACACGTTCAATTTTGGCGGTGGCACTTTCGACAGCAAGTCGCGGCGTTGGGCCGATGTCACGCATCAAGATTAGGCCCATCATCAAGGCGGTTAGCTCATCCGCATTAAACATCAGAGGCGGGATGCGGAAACCGGGGCGGAGTGAATAACCCCCATGTCGTCCCCTTTCACCCTCAATGGGAATACCCATATCACGCAGCATCATGATATAGCGGCGAATACTCCGTTCTTCCACTTGGAGCGCTTGGGCCAATTCATGGGCGCTGATTTCGCCACGTGATTGGAGGAGTTCAAGGATGGTCAGCAGTCGGGTTGCCGGATTGTACATCTATAGCCTCGATTTTAGGACTGATTTTAGCCTAAATAGGGTGGAAAATATAGATAAACGGTGAACCATCGAGGAGCATTTCAATGAGCATCAAGCGGCTGAATCCTGATACGCTGCATCAAAATCCGGCATTTACACAGGTCGTGACCGTCGAGAATCCGCGAAAGTTGATCTATGTGGGTGGGCAAAATGGCGTAAATACAACGGGTGAAGTTGTCGGTCAAGATATTGCCAGCCAGAGTGAGCAGGCGTTCAAAAATGTCATAATGGCATTGGAAGCGGCAGGGGCGACCTTAGCTGATGTGGTCAAGATGACCATCTATGTGGTTCAAGGGCAGTCATTACAGGCTGGATTTGCCGGGGCGCAAAAAGTCGGGAATATGAATACCTATCCACCCGCGATTAGTGTGATCATTGTTGCAGGGCTGGCGAACCCCCAATTTTTGGTCGAAATTGAGGCTGTTGCGGCGATTGTATAAGGAGAGAAAGCAGATGCCTGTAGGCAAAACCAAAGGGCAAGGTTGGGAAATTGGGGTGCGGCGGACGTTCCCCATCGCTACTGATGCCGCGTGGGAGTTGCTGATGACGCAGCCGGGATTGGGTATATGGCTGGGGCATGGTGTGACAGGCGATTTTAAGAAGGGCGATCCCTTCACAACCGATGAACAGACAGTGGGCGAAATTCGCAGTTATGTTGAGGGCAGCATGGTGCGGATGCGCTGGCAGCCAAAAGGATGGGATTTCGGCTCGACGCTGCAAATGCGTGTACTGCCTGCCAAGCGGGGCGCGACCATCAGCATCCACCACGAGAAATTGGAAAATGGGGAGCAGCGGGAACAGATGCAGCGGCATTGGTCGGGGGTGCTGGATCAATTGGAGGGGGTGGTGAGAGGAGATGTCACCGAGGAATAGAATTCCCCGGCTACGAAATCAATGTCCACGAGATGTGGACGAGGGCTATTTCAATAATCTGTAACCAAGACGGGTTTGCCAAATGCTTCTTCAAGGCGAAGTTTCAATACGAGGACGTTTCGGAATTCACCTGTTAACGTAAACTGGTCAACCTGTGAGGCCACTTGATGGAAATCCGTTAAATCACCGATGAGTGTAAATGCCGTGTGACGAACGATTCCGTCTATCACTTTGGAAATTGCTTGCTCAACTTTTTTTGTTGTAATTTCAATTGCCTTGGGGTCACCTGTATCCAAGCTTCGTCCCATCAGTCGCATAGACGTTTTTTCTGGGTTGGTACACAATGAAATAATCGTAGCATATGCTGTAAGCCTGCCAATCAGTAGCAGGTGTTCTTCCTTGAGATAATTGGTTAATGCCTCAATTATTTCAAGGCCTCCCGGCATAAAACCCACTTTCCCGTCATTTGCCCCTGCCTGCTTGCGCTCGATTTCAGTTGCAAGGGTATTCACTCGGATAATTATTTCGATCATAGATTCGCTCCTCTTGCCAAGTACAAACGTAGAGCTTGTGATAATTTTAGCTTTGTTGAGAGGCTTTAATCCAAGACGTGAGGTAAGGAGTGGTTAATAGGAGACTTATAACACCTTAAAGCCTCCATTCTCATGTGGATAAATTTCATAAAAGACGAATTTCGTAAAAATTTAGGAACGTTTGGGCGTAAATTGAATTAAAATAATCAAAGCATACAGAAATCAGACTGTATTCAAAATCATCAAACGAATAGTTGCATAGGATAGTCGCTCGCTGTTACCATTTTTCGGATAACGGGGAGAATGGAAACTCGGTACGGGAGCGACATTGATGAAGCACACTGCGATTTTTTCAGGAGGACGCGATTGTCTACGTGGATGTTGGTGGAAGATGAGATAGACATCCGAAACGTTGTGAAAGTGATGTTTCAGGTTTGGGGGCACAAGGTCTTAGAATTTTCGAATGGTCGGGATGCGGTTGCATTCATTGACAGTGTGGATAATGGCACCTTTGGGGGTGATTTACCGGAGTTTCTGCTCAGTGACATCCGTATGCCGGGACCCAATGGCAACGAGATTGCTCAACGGATGCGGAAGTCTGAGAAACTAGGCTCAATTCCGATTATCCTAATGACCGCCTTTCAGCTTTCCGAAGGTCAACAAGATGAAATGCGGACAAATGATGGTGTGAATCGGATTATCTTTAAGCCGCTACCAGATTTTGATCGGTTTCATAAGATCATCACGGAAGTGCTAGAAAAGAAGTATGAACCGCCACAACATTCATCGTAGTGGTGTGAACGACCTCCCGAAAGGAGTGGCTGTTGTCAAACCAGACAACCCCTGACGCTGGCGCTCAAGAACTACGCGGTTTTATGCGTGTGGTGAGTGATCTTGCCAACGTCACGGATACATTTTTTAAGCGGTTGTATCTGAACTTGAGCCATCGGCACAAGATTTTAGTTGACCCCGAAGCCTTGCGCGGCGCACAGGCCCATCTTCATGCGGTTCAGCAGCGGGTCAAAACCCAAAATATCGAATTGGCACGGCTGACGGGGGTGTTGGCGACGTTAGATGAAGGCGTAGTCATGCAAAGCCCGGACGGACGGATTGTACTGATGAATGATGCCGCCCGCGATATGATTGGCAGCACCCGCCATTTTTGGGACAGCCCACTCGGTCAGTTGTTTAAAGAGTATGTGACGTTTGAGCGTGATACCACCTTTGCTGGACAGGTAGAACCGTTGGGCGATCCACAGCGGGTACAGGTCAATGATCGGCTGTTGGGGGTGCGCCTTGCACGGGTGTTTTCCGAGTTGGGCGAATTCCTCGGAACGGTGATGGTTCTACGCGACGTGACCTCAGATGCCCTTGCCGAACGACTCAAAGATTCATTCGTGACGCAGATGTCACACGAACTGCGCACGCCCCTAACGGCCATCAAAGGCATGAGTGATGTCATGCTCAATCTGCCAGAAGGCAAACCCCCAAATCGTAAATTTTTGGAGGCGATAGGGCGGAATGTTGCCATAATGGATAGAATGGTGGTCGAACTGCTTGACCTATCCGAAATCGGCGGGGAAAGTTTTGCGGTACGACGTGAATTGGTGCAACTGCCCAATCAGGTGTTTAATGTGCTGCAAGGCCTTGACCAGCGATTGAAAAAAGCGGATTTACAGGTCACGGTGATGGTCACGCATCCCGAAAGTGCCTTGATTTTGGGTGATGAAAAACGGCTACTGTGGGCATTGGGGCATTTGATTGATAACGCGATTAAATATACCCTGCCCGGTGGTGAGATCGTCGTCAAGGTCGGGGCGGTGCGTGACGGTCAAGTGTTGGTCAAAGTCGAGGATACGGGTGTTGGAATTTCCCATCACGATCTACCGCACATTTTTGACCGCTTTTATCGTGGGGAGGCGCGTACTCCCGATGGTAAAGTGATTGATCCACGCGGCTTGGGACAGGGGTTGTTTGTTGCCAGAGCCGTCACCGAGGCACATGGCGGGACATTAAGTGTTGCCAGTATGCCCGGTCAAGGAACGACCTTTATTATGGCGTTTCCGATTGCACAGTATGATGAAGCGGCGTAGATTCTAACCAGTCTCAAACGGTGACACTTGCTGAGAACATGGCTAATGGTATGATTTAAGCAAATTTTCCTAAAAATTCATAAGGGGAGTTGTGAACATTGCGAACGTGGATGGTGGTTGAGGACGAACCGGATATTTATGATGTCCTCCTTGCAATGTTTGAATTATGGGGCATTGAGGGCGTTGCATTTGTGGATGGAGCCGAAGCAATCTCATGGATTGATGCGGTAGATCAAGGTCGTGTACATGGCGAACTGCCTGAACTGGCGATTTTGGATATTCGTTTGCCAGAAGCCAGTGGGCCAGAAGTCGGCAGCCGTCTGCGCAAAAGCCCGATCCTTAGAAATGTGGCGATTGTTTTGATTACGGCCTATCGTCTGTCGCCGGATGACGAGCGCGAAGCCATTACGCAAGCACAGGCCGATAAGTTGATGTATAAACCCCTGCCTGCTATGCCAGAACTGCGGAAAATCTTGGACGAGGTGGTAAATAAACGTCAGGAGATTGCTGCCAAAGAAAAGGCTGAAGCAGCAGCAGAGGCGAAAGCCGAAATTAAGATTCGGCAAGAAAAGAAAACACCTCCGGCCTAAACTGCCTACATCATGAATTGAGAACGACGTTTGACAACTGAATCCAAAACATCTCTATCCTCCCGCTTGTTTCGGCTTGATTTGTGGGTACTGACCTTTACGGCATGGATCACCTTTGGCGTTGCCACCCTACTCAATGGCGTGGCCTTAGAGCGGCTGAATGATTTTTTCCCCGGCTATGGCATTGTCAATTTGCCCGACAATATGCGCGAGGCCATATGGTTAGTATTGGGCATCTGGGCTGGCGGCTATATCGGCGCTTTTATCTGTGGGCTAATATGGCAAGAGCGCCCCGGTTATCATGCCTCAACCCTGTGGAGCGCCGTGTTAGGTTATGAAATCGCTGTTGGGATGCGGATGATCCTGATTGGTTATTTCCCCGATGTTGGACACGAAGCCTTTACTGAAATCCTCGATATTTTTTATTTCAAAGCACTACCGACGTATCCGGCCTTTTTTATAATGGTCATGGTGTTAGGGGCGTTGATGGTTGGGTTGGCAGTGGTGACAGGGAGTTTCACTTCCAGCGGTGCATTTTCAGATATGTTGCCAAAACCAAAAATAGATGGGGCAACGGTGGTCGTGGCGGCGCTGCTGCCTATGACGCTGCTGTTTCTACGTTTAGCAATTTTGAATATACGCGATATTGATCTTGCTCCCGGTGTCGAAGCGACAGGCGGACGAACAGCAGGCATTTTGTACATTGATTCGCTGGTGAATCCCTTTGCCAATATGCTGGTGGCGGCGTGGGTCGGCATCCGGTTTGGTCGCAAATATTTGGAGCGATTACAACCAGACATCCTCTATAGTTCAGCGGCTGGCGTGATGATCCACTTGTTGGTGTTGGTCATGGTTTATCAAGTGCTGACGATGTATGAGCCAGAGTTGGGCAAAGGGCACGATTTACATTTGCTGCTGCCAAATTATCGCAATTGGACGGTGGAGATTTGGCGCTTGAGTATCACCATGCCCCGTTATGTATTTTGGCTGCTGTTGTGGATCGGGCCGGTGATGACGGCGGCGATGGTCGCCTTTGTTTCACAGGTAGCCCTACGGAGCCTCTTTGGTAGCTATCCCCCCGCCGATACACCCGTCCGCAACTCGAGCCAGCCAACCGCCTAAGCATCAAAATTCACCTGACCAAAATTCAGCCCGCTGCACCCTCAGCGGGTATTTTATTTTGTACACGGATGATGAATTCGTACAATTATGAGAGGTATTGTAGAAATAAAGGGGCAAGGTTATGCGACGGCGACTATGGATGATGGGATTACTGGGTTTGATTGTCATCGGGTTCGACGGGCCGATGGGGGTGAGTGGGGCTGAGGATGCTGGAGTCACGATTGTGGCCTTATATCAAGCGGATGTTCCGGTAACGTTGGATGCGGCGGTGAGTTCGGAAATCAGCACACTTGACCCGGCGTTGGCCTCCGATACAGTGTCGTTGACACCGATTGAGAATTTATTTTTGGGGCTAACCGATGTTGACCCGTTTACCAATGAGGTCGTGCCGGAACTTGCCAAGTCGTGGGCCGTGAGTGACGACGGGACGGTGTGGACATTTCAATTGCGCTCGGATGTCAACTGGATGCGGTATGACCCTGCCAGTGAAACCGCCGGGGTGGTACGTCCAGTCGTGGCAGACGACTTTGTATATGGTATCAAACGAACCTGTGACCCGCGCCTCGGTGGATATTATGGGACGGTAGCAGCGAAAGTCATTTCAGGATGTGACATTATCAACCAGACGCCTGCCAACGGATTGACGGATGATCTGGTGTACGGCGATACGATACAGGTACGAGCATTGGATGAGCAGACGCTCGAAATCACCCTGCAATTTCCGGCGGCGTTTTTCTTTGCCATGACGCCGATGTGGATGCTGCGACCTGTGCCAGCGGAAGTGATCCAAGATTATGGGGATGAATGGACAGCCCCCGGCAATATCGTTACGAATGGGCCGTTTTTTATCCAAGAACTGACACGCGGCTTGCAGCGAGTGTTTGTGCGGAACGATGCCCTGCCGAATGATTTGTTTGGGTATCGCAGTAATTTGGAGCGCGTGGTGCAACTGGTCATTGAAGATCAAGGCACATCCTTTGCGCTCTATATTGATAACAAGATTGACGCGGCGGGCATACCCCCAGCGGAACTGCAAAATGTCTTGGCGAGTCCCGATTTTGAAGGCGAAGTGCGGCAGGTATTTGATCTATCGGTGTTTTATTTTGGATTCATCCAAGACAAGCCGCCTTTTGATAATGTGCAGGTGCGGCGGGCGTTTAGTGCCATCATTGACCGCGAAGCCTTTATCAATCAGGTGCGCGGCGGACGGGGTATCCCGATGATTCATTTCACGCCGACGGGGATTGCCTATGCACCGCCTATCAATGAAATCGGTGTGGGTTTCGACCCGGAATTTGCTAAAGATCAACTGGCGCGGGGGGGGTATGGCAACTGTGAGGGTCTGCCAAATATCACCATTGCGACCTATACCGGAGCAGGCACATGGGCCGAATTTTTGGTGTCATCCGCCGAGGAATATTTGGGCTGTGACCCGACCCTATTCACGATTGAGCAGTTTGAATTTTCGGTGCTGCTGGAAGTCATCGCGCCGGACGTCTATGGGGATGAACGCCCTCATATTTTTACATTGGGGTGGGGGCCGGGGTATGGTGACGCGCATAGCTGGCTAACGGATGTGCTCTCGTGTACGGCACTGAATCGGTTTCGGCGGCAGTGCAGCAGTATAGATGATTTGATGGACGCAGCGGCCCGTTCCAACGACCCAGAAGTGCGAACGATGTTGTATGCCGAAATTGAGGAGGGCTTCTTTGGTGTACGGGGAGAGTATCCGATTGCACCGCTATTCCTTCGCTCCGATTTTGTCTTGATTAAGTCATGGTACACCGCGCCTTTTGAGACGGATGCCCTGTTTGGGGGGACGCATTGGAACGCCCAGACGATTGATATGGCTGCGAAATTGGCGGCACGGGCGGCATAACCTAATCTTCCCCTTTTCCCCTCTTGCCCCAACCGTTGGGTGGAGGGGAATTAACAATATCCCCATGAATGACAATAGGTTCAAAGAATTAGTATTTTGGTGAATCCCCTCTTAGAATCGAACACCCTTCCAACTCTCGGTGTAATTAAGGTGAGTAGACGAAACACTTCGTTGGAGTTGCATCAGCCATCCGAAAGCACGCTACTCGTCATTGGTCAGCAGCCTACATTTGTTCCCAATGTAGGTTGCCTATTTTTTCGTCCGGGACACAAGCCGTATCCACAGAACAAGGCGCTTAGTCACCTTGTTGATAAAGGTATGAGCATAGAAATTAAGGAGGGACATTGTCCATCAGGCGGTCTGACACGCCACTGATAGCCTAATTACATCAATTTCGATTCAAAAGGAGTTCCTAGATGTCTAAAAACACCTTGCGAGCAGGTGCGGTGATTGCCGTACTGCTAACCCTCTTGGTGTCCTTCATTCCGGTTGGTTTGGTGGCCGCCGAAGACAGCACCATCACTGTCACGGCCCAATATCGCCAAGACGTCCCCGTGCAACGCGATACAGCCTCGACCAGCGAAGTCAGTACGCTTGACCCCGCCATTGGGTCAGATCAGATTTCAATTACGTCTGTCGAAAATCTGTTTTTGGGCCTGACCGATTCCGACCCCATCACCAATCAGATTGTGCCCGAATTGGCGACCTCATGGACGGTGAGTGAAGATGGCCTGACATGGACGTTTAATCTGCGTACCGATGTCAATTGGATGCAGTATGACCCCACCGCCGACACCGCCGCTGTCATTCGTCCGGTTGTGGCAGGCGACTTTGTGTTTGGCATCAAACGCGCCTGTGACCCCCGCCTTGCCAGCTATTATGGCACAGTGGTCGCGGGTGTCATCGCGGGTTGCAGTGTTGTCAATCAAAGCCCAATTGACCAAGTTACCGATGATCTGGTTTATGGCGATACCACCCAAGTCTCCGCGCCGGATGATTCGACGGTGGTCATTAATCTGCAATTTGCGGCAGGTTATTTCCTCTCGATGACCCAGATGTGGGTACTGCGCCCAACCCCGGCGGAAGCGATTGAAGATTATGGCGACGAATGGACACAACCGGGCAATATCATCACCAACGGCCCCTATTTTGTCCAAGAAGTCACTCGTGGGGTGCGCCGCGTGTTTGTCCGCAATGAAGCCCTGCCCGCCGATTTGCAAGGGTCTGGCAACATTGACGTGGTGAACACCCTGTTGATTGAAGACCTCGGTACACAGTTCGCGCTGTATTTGGATAATCAACTCGATGCGACCAACATCCCGGACGCAGAATTGCAAGGTGTGGTGTCTGATCCGCAGTATCAAAATGAAGTGCGGCAGATTTTTGACCTCGCGGTGTCCTATTTTGGGTTTGCCCACGACAAAGCGCCGTTTGATGATGTTCATGCCCGGCGTGCGTTCAGTGCCATCATTGATCGACAAGCCTTCATAGATCAGGTGCAGGAAGGGCGCGGGGTGCCGATGATCCACTTCACACCCCCCGGTATGGCCCACGCCGCTCCGATTAATGAAGTGGGTGTCGGCTTTGACCCCGAATATGCCGCTGCTGAACTAGAAGCAGCAGGCTATCCTGACTGCGAAGGTTTCCCCGACATCAACATCGTCACCTATACGACGGCGGGAGACTGGGGTGAATTTTGGGCAACCTCGGCTGAAGAATATCTCGGCTGCGACCCGACCCTGTTCACTATCGAACAACTTGAATTCTCGGTACTGCTCGAAATCACGGATTCTGATGCCCCAACCGAAGATCGTCCCAACGCATGGACGCTGTTGTGGGGGCCGGATTATGGTGATGCCAACAACTGGGTGGGTGACGTATTGGCCTGCACGGTTGCGAATCGTATGAAACGGCCTTGCACCGAAGTAGATGACCTCATTGCGGAGGCCGCGACGGTTAGCGACCCCGGTGTACGTGACCAACTGTATGCCGAAATCGAAGAGGGGTTCTTTGGGGCGGATGGTGAATTCCCGATGGCTCCGCTGTATCTACGTTCGGATTATTTGCTGTTCAAGACGTGGTACACTGGCCCGTTTGAGACCGATGGTTTATTTGGCGGACAACACTGGGTCGCCTATTCCATTGACATGGCCGCGAAATTGGCCGTGCGTGAGTAAAAAGAATAAAGAAATAGTCCTTATCGAGAGGGTGTCCTGGCCCCTCTCGGCTTTTTTTGGAGAAACCCACTTGAACTTTTCGGGTGGGCAAAGGGTAGGGGGTAATTTTACATAAGTACCCCTTGAATGAGCCATAAGTTCACTATCTTAACAAATTTTATAATAGATCAGAAAAACTCTATCTTTACAACCTTCACCCGTGTTTCCGCATAAAATCTGCGTACCCCGTTTTACAGCAAGTGAGTCCTCAAGCCAATCCCATTCATTCAACTCAGGAGGATCTTGCAGATGACTTCAAAAATTCGATGGTTGCCCGTATGGATAGTTGTTTTGACAACGGTGGTCGCGCTGTTGCCGGTAGGTTTTGCTTCGGCATCCGACAGCACCGTCACCATCGCGGCGCTCTATCGCCAAGATGTCCCTGTGTCTCGTGATACATCATCCCCAGATGAGGTCAGTTCACTTGACCCCGGCATTGCCAGCGACGCACTTTCGATCACCGCGATTGAAAATCTATTTTTGGGCCTGACCGATTCTGACCCCGTAACAGGCGCGGTCAACCCAGAAGTGGCGACCAGTTGGGAAGTGAGCCAAGATGGTCTGACATGGACATTCCATTTGCGCTCAGATGTCAATTGGATGCACTATGACCCCGCCAGCAAAACCGCCGCAGTTGTGCGCCCGGTGGTGGCAGGCGACTTTGTCTATGGCATCAAAAGGGCCTGTGATGGTCGCCTCGGCAACTATTACGGTTCAGTGGCCGCCAAAGTGATCGCGGGGTGCGATATTGTGAATCAGACCAGTGCCGAAGCCACGACGGATGATCTGGTCTTTGGCGATACAGTCAAAATCAGTGCGCCGGATGATGTGACGGTGATAGTCGAATTACAGTTTGCTGCGGGCTATTTCTTCTCCATGACCCCCATGTGGATGCTGCGGGCCGTTCCACAGGAAACCATTGAAGAATATGGCGACGAATGGACAGCCCCCGGCAACATCGTCACCAATGGCCCCTATTTTGTGGATGAAATTACACGCGGGGTGCGGCGGGTCTATGTGCGGAATGAAGCCCTGCCTTTAGACCTATTCAGCGGCAACGGCAATCTTGAAGTGGTCAACTACAGCGTGATTGAAGATGCTGGGACAGCCTATGCTCTGTATCTCAATCATCAGCATGACGCGGCGGGTGTGCCCCCAGCGGAACTGCAAAATGTATTGGCCGACCCCGAATTGTCGCAGCAGGTTCGTCAAATCTTCACCTTGAGTGTTTATTATTTTGGGTTTGCCCATGACAAAGCGCCGTTTGATAATGTCCATGCACGTCGGGCCTTTGCCGCGATTGTGGATCGTCAGGCGTTTGTGGAGCAGGTTGCCAGTGGACAGGGTGTGCCGATGATTCACTTCACCCCGCCCGGCATGGCTCATGCCGCTGCCATCAATGAAATCGGCGTTGGTTTCGACCCCGATTATGCTGTTGCTGAACTAGAAGCGGCGGGCTATCCCGGTTGCGAAGGTTTCCCCAATATCAATATCGCGGCCTATCAAGGGGCGGGCAATTGGGCCGATTTTTGGGCCGCCGCTGCCGAAGAATATCTTGGCTGTGATCCTACCCTGTTTAATACCGAGCAGCTTGAATTTTCGGTACTGCTGGAAATCATTGACAACGAGACACCTACCCAAGATCGCCCCAATGCGTGGACGTTGGGGTGGGGGCCGGATTATGCCGATGCCAATAATTGGGTCAACGATGTGCTGTCTTGCACGGCAGACTATAATTTCATGCGCCCCTGCACCGAAGTGGATGATCTTTTGAATCAGGCCGCCCGTGAGACCGACCCGACGGTGCGTGACCAACTGTATGCGGAAATCGAAGAGGCGTTTTTTGGGCCAGATGGCGATTACCCGATTGTGCCGTTGTTCCTAAGTTCCGCGTTCAGTCTCTTTAAGCCGTGGTACACTGGCCCATTTGAAACCGATGGGTTGTTTGGCGGCGCTCATTGGGGATCGTATACGATTGATATGGCCGCGAAGTTAGCAGCACGCGGCGAATAGCCACAACGCTGATGGCTGGAATGCTCGGAACTTTAGCCTGACATTGGACAGGCAGGCCCCAGCACTGTAATTGAGGAGGAGTAGGGACATAACACACCTACTCCTTTTGCCTTTTATGGGGCAAAAAGAGGGCTGTCCTGGCAAACCCTCTTTTTATTTCTAATTGCATGTACGCCCGAAAATTGCATCTGGTTCGACGATTTAACAAAACCATAGAGACGTTAGAAATCTCTGATATTTCTCGACAATAGGTGAACCCTTCCTATAATCTTCATTAATGGCATCAGTGAGTTTTTAACAACATCCCATTGGGTTGCCCTGCAATTCACTTGACGGGTGTGCGGTTTGGAAACAAGGCTTGTTTCTAGGAACCGAATTCGCTCGATGCGATTCCCTCAAAATTTCCTTGAACTTCCAAACTGCCCCCTATGTATATGTTGTGTAAAACCTCACCCGATGCGAGGCCCATTCATAATCAGGAGAGATCTATGCCGCCACCCTTTCAACTTTCGACATGCTTTCCGGGGCAATTGACCGGACAAACCCACCCAAAAAATTCGATTCTTAAGATAAATTGCGCTCTCCAGGAGGGGCCAAAATGTCTAAATCCACTTTTCGACTCATCCCAGTCGCAGCGATTGTGCTGACACTGGTGGTTGCATTACTTCCGACGGGCTTTGCGGCTGCGGAAGATGCCACTGTTACCGTTGTGGCCCAATATCGTCAGGATACGCCTGTTACGATTGACGGGGCAAGCCAGAGTGAAATTAGCTCCCTTGACCCAGCGATCATTTCGGACAGCGTTTCAATCATCCCGGTTGAAAATTTGTTTTTGGGCCTGACAGACTATGACCCAATCACCAGCGCGATTAACCCCGAATTGGCGACTTCATGGGAAGTGAGCGCCGACGGTTTGGTATGGACGTTCAACCTGCGCAGTGATGTCAATTGGATGCGCTATGACCCGGCAACCGAAACCGCCGCTGTCGTGCGCCCGGTGGTGGCAGGTGATCTTGTCTATGGCATTAAGCGCGGCTGCGACCCCCGTTTGGGTGGTTATTACGGTACGATTTCCGCTAAGGTTATCAAGGGCTGCGATGTGGTCAACCAAACAGTTGCCGAAAACGTCACGGATGATCTCGTTTACGGTGAAACCATTGCCGTCAGCGCCCCCGATGACGTGACACTCGTGGTCGAACTGCAATTCGCCGCTGGTTATTTCTTCTCCATGACCCCCATGTGGATGCTTCGTGCTGTTCCACAAGAAGTCATTGAAGAATTCGGTGACGAATGGACCGCCCCCGGCAATATCGTGTCGAACGGCCCATTCTTTGTGCAAGAAATTACTCGTGGTGTGCGTCGTGTGTATGTTCGCAACGAAGCCTTGCCTGCTGATCTGTTCAGTGGGACTGGCAATGTAGAAGTCATCAACACCACCGTGATTGAAGACGCCGGTACAATCTATGCGCTGTATCAAAACAGTCAACTTGATAGCTCCGGTGTGCCTGCGGCAGAAATCCAAAACGTGTTGTCTGACCCCACATTGTCCCAAGAAGTGCTGCAAATATTCGACCTGACCGTGTTCTATTTCGGTTTTGGTCATGACAAAGCCCCCTTTGACAATGTTCACGCACGTCGTGCTTTCAGCGCCATCATTGACCGCCAAGCGTTCATTGAACAGGTGTTGGCTGGTCGTGGTGTGCCGATGATTCATTTCACCCCGCCCGGCATGGCTCATGCCCCGGCCATCAATGAAATCGGCGTTGGGTTTGACCCAGAATACGCCGTTGCCGAAATGGAAGCGGCGGGTTATCCCAACTGCGAAGGCTTCCCGGCGATTGACATGGTCGCTTATCAGGGTGCTGGTACATGGACGGACTTCTGGGCGGCTGCGGCTGAAGAATATCTCGGCTGTGACCCGTCGTTGTTGAATGTTGAACAACTTGAATTCTCCGTGTTGTTGGAAATTGTTGATCCCAACACTCCCACGCAGGATCGTCCGAATGCTTGGACGCTCGGCTGGGGTCCCGACTATGGTGACGCCAACAACTGGGTGAACGATGTGTTGTCCTGCACCTCGGACAACGCCTTCCTGCGTCCCTGCACCGAAGTAGACGACCTGATCAATCAGGCCGCTGCCGAAAGTGACCCAGCGGTACGCGACCAACTGTATGCCGAGATCGAAGAATCGTTCTTTGGCGCAGAAGGTGAATACCCAATTGCCCCGATCTATCTACGTTCGTTCTTCACATTGGTGAAACCGTGGTACAGCGGCCCATTTGAGAGCGACGGTCTGTTTGGTGGCGCTCACTGGGGTGCCTACAACATTGACATGGCTGCGAAATTGGCAGCACGTGGTGAATAAACTGAACTAAGTGATTCCCTAACCCTGCCATCGCCCGTAGATGATGACGGCAGGGTAGGGGACTCTAACCGCCGATCCCTCCGCGCGAGATTTGCTGCACCGGGGGGATTTGTGTTTTTGGGGAGGGGCTAGAGTTTTTCACTTTTATGAGAAAATTTTAAACGAACTGAACCTTTTGTGCCAAAACAGGGTATTCAGTACAATTTTTCATGCTTCTATTGAATAGTAATTGATTTGAGGAGAGAACCTATGAATAGAAAAGTGGTAAAAAGAGTGATTAGCCTAATGCCAGCCTCATTACTGGTGTTGGCGCTAGTCGTGGCAATGTTGCCCGTCGGTTTCGCATCTGCTAGCGATGCGGAAGTCACAGTAGTGGCGCTCTATCGCCAAGATGTCCCCGTGCAGCGTGACACGGCGGCAAGCAGCGAGATTAGCTCCCTCGACCCACAGATTGCTTCGGATCAAGTTTCGATTGCCCCTATCGAGAATCTATTTCTCGGCCTGACGGACTACGACCCGATTACCAGTGCGGTCAATCCGGAAGTGGCTTCCTCATGGACGATTGCGCCCGACAATGTGACATGGACGTTCAACCTGCGGACCGATGTCAATTGGCTGCGATGGGACCCGGCCAGTGACAGTGCAACCATTGTTCGTCCGGTGGTAGCAAGCGATTTTGTGTATGGCATTAAACGCGGCTGCGACCCCCGTCTCGGTGGTTACTATGGCACGATCTCCGCGAAGGTTATCAAGGGTTGTGATGTGGTTAATCAGACACCCAGTGAGTTGGTGACGGATGATCTGGTTTATGGCGATACCATTGCTGTAAGTGCGCCCGATGACACAACACTCGTAGTCCAATTGCAATTTGCAGCGGGCTTTTTCTTCTCGATGACCCCCATGTGGATGCTGCGTGCCGTGCCACAGGAAGTCATTGAGGAATTCGGTGATGAATGGACGGCCCCCGGTAACATTGTGACGAATGGCCCCTATGTCGTAGATGAACTGACTCGTGGTGTGCGACGTGTGTTCATCCGTAATGAAAACCTACCCGCCGACCTGTTTAGCGGCACGGGCAATATTGAGATCATCAATCAGCAGGTCATTGAAGACGGCGGCACCATCTATTCGCTCTATCTCAATAATCAACTAGATGCCTCTGGGGTACCTTCGGCGGAACTGCAAAATATTTTGGGGGATCCTGAACTTTCCCAAGAGGTGATTCAGATTTTTGCCCTCTCGGTGTTCTATTTCGCTTTTGGTCATGACAAGGCACCGTTCGATAATGAACACGCGCGGCGTGCTTTTGGAGCGGTGATTGACCGGCAAGCCTTCATTGATCAGGTCTTGGGTGGCAGCGCCATTCCCATGATTCACTTCACTCCACCCGGTATGGCTCATGCGCCGCCTATCAACGAAATTGGTGTCGGGTTTGACCCCGAATATGCGAAGGCCGAAATGGAAGCAGCGGGCTACCCCAACTGTGAAGGCTTTCCGAACGTCAATATGGCAACTTATACCGGCGCTGGCAATTGGGCGGATTTTTGGGCTGCTGCTGCTGAGGAGTATCTCGGCTGTGACCCCTCTTTGTTTAATGTCGAGCAGCTTGAATTTTCCGTGCTGTTAGAGATCATTGATGCCGATACACCAACCCAAGACCGTCCGAACGCTTGGACGTTGGGATGGGGGCCAGATTATGGCGACGCCAACAATTGGGTGAATGATGTGTTGTCTTGCACCGCCGATAATGCCTTTATGCGCTCTTGCACCGAAGTAGATGACCTCATTAACGAGGCGGCACGTGAATCTGACCCGACGGTGCGCGATCAACTGTATGCCGAAATTGAAGAGGCTTTCTTTGGGCCAGATGGGGACTACCCCATCGCGCCTATCTTCATGGATACGAGCTTCAATTTGATTAAGTCTTGGTATACTGGCCCATTTGAAAGCGACGGGCTATTTGGTGGCCCACATTGGGGTGCGTACAGCATTGATATGGCGGCCAAGTTAGCGGCGCGTGGTGAATAACCAATCCAACTAAAAATAATAACGGGTGGGTTTATCTCACCTACAATCCCCTCGCCATTGATTGGTGGAGGGGATTTTTATTCACTATGCTCTCATTAAAGCAGCAAGGTTGATGTAAAAGAAATCTTCACATTATTTGGTTTATGGCTTGAATTAAACCTTTTATTAAAAAACGATCAAGATTAAAAATTTCTAATCTGGCGAACCATTTGCATTCTAGCGGTGTACATCGCTATAATTTGTATCAGCATCGAGTGAGTCCTGTAGTACAAATTTAAATTTAGTGGACTTGTGCTTCCTACTTTTGTGAGAAATAGTTATTTTGATGGGGCCATGGAAAGTTCATTTTGGAATTGCGGGGACAGCTTGTTGCCCTCTTTCCATTCCCATTCCCCACTACGCTCCCTTTCTCCACAAAGAGTCCCCAACCCAACTGGTTGTATTCTTGACTTGTCCTGGCAAGTAAGTATGTACAACGCATTGGAAGCCAAATGCCACGTATTTTAAGAAAGGAGCAACAGCCGCACTCGACGCCTTACCCATGCTGCCGGGGCAGAAGGCCGGACAAATGATGAGTTGAATACATAAAAAGTTTTAAGATGCTCTCTAGGAGGAGCTTAAAAATGTCAAAGAAAGTCTTTCGGATGATCCCAGTCGTCGCCGTGGTGCTGACGATGGTGGTTGCCCTCCTGCCGACCGGCTTTGCCGCCGCTGCCGACAGCGAGATTACCATTACCGCTCAATATCGTCAGGATGAACCTGTCACCCGCGACACCGCCGACAGCAGCGAAATTAGCTCGCTCGACCCGGCACAGGCGACTGACACTGTCTCGATTGCCCCTATTGAAAATCTGTTCCTCGGCCTGACCAACTATGACCCAATCACCAGTGCGGTTACCCCCGAACTGGCAACGACTTGGGAAGCCAGCGCCGATGGTTTGACTTGGACGTTCAACCTCCGCACCGATGTCAACTGGATGCAATGGGACCCGGCGAGCGATACCGCCACCGTCGTGCGCCCTGTTGTTGCGGGTGACTTTGTGTATGGCATGAAGCGTGCCTGTGACCCCCGTTTGGGCAGCTACTATGGCTCGATTGCCGCCACTGTAATTGCGGGCTGCGATGTCGTGAATCAGACCTCCTCTGACGTCGCCACCGATGACCTCGTCTTCGGCGACACCACCAAGGTCAGCGCCCCGGATGACACCACCGTCGTAGTTGAACTGCAATTCGCGGCTGGTTTCTTCCTGTCCATGACCCCCATGTGGATGATCCGCCCTGTGCCACAAGAAGCCATTGAAGAATTCGGTGACGAATGGACTGCCCCCGGCAACATCATCACCAATGGCCCATTCTTCGTGGACGAAATTACACGTGGTGTGCGCCGCGTGTTTGTGCGTAATGAAGCCACCCCGGCTGACCTGTTCAGCGGCACCGGCAACATCGAAGTCATCAACCAGACCATCATTGAAGACGGCGGCACGACGTATGCCCTCTTCCTTGACAACCAACTGGATGCGACTGCCGTACCCACTGCTGAAATCCAAAACGTGTTGAGTGACCCAGTGTTGTCTCAACAAGTTTTGCAAATCTTCGACCTCGCCGTGTTCTATTTCGGCTATGCCCATGACAAAGCGCCGTTCGACAATGTGAACGCCCGCCGTGCCTTCAGCGCCATCATTGACCGCACCGCGTTTGTAGAACAAATTCGTGGTGGTCGTGGTGTGCCGATGATTCACTTCACCCCGCCCGGCATGGCTGGTGCGCCACCCATCAATGAAGTCGGTGTTGGTTTCAACCCCGAATACGCGGTTGCCCAACTCGAGGCGGCTGGTTATCCCAACTGCGAAGGCTTCCCGAATATTGACCTCGTCGCCTACACGGGCGCTGGTACATGGGTCGAATTCTGGGCCGCCGCTGCTGAAGAATATCTTGGCTGCGATCCCGCGTTGTTCAACACCGAACAACTCGAATTCTCGGTTCTGTTGGAAGTCACTGACGCCGATACTCCCACCCAAGATCGTCCGAATGCTTGGACGCTCGGCTGGGGTCCTGACTATGGTGACGCCAACAACTGGGTGCATGACGTGCTGTCCTGCAATGTTGATTACAGCTTCATTCGCCCCTGCAGCGAAGTTGACGACCTGATTGATCAGGCGGCCCGCGAAAGTGACCCAGCGATTCGTGAACAACTGTATGCGGAAGTTGAAGAAGCATTCTTTGGTGAAGAGGGTGAATTCCCAATTGCGCCGATCTTCCTGCGCTCGGCCTTCAGCCTGTTCAAACCATGGTACACTGGCCCATTTGAGACCGACGGCCTGTTCGGTGGTCCTCACTGGGGTGCGTACAGCATTGATATGGCTGCCAAGTTGGCTGCTCGCGGCTAATTTTAGTCCCAAAAAACTTGGCCGGGGATGAGGGGCTTTACCTCTCCCCGGTGTAAGCAAGAAAAGTCCCTCCATTAGTGGCTGTCGAGGCTCGGTGGGGGGATTTTTATTTACCTACTCGTTGCGGGGGGCGAAAGTTTTCTGCTATCCTAAGAGGTGCATCTATTGGAACGTGATTAGAGGCAAATTCATGACACGGCGGGTTTTGATTGTAGATTCGGATATTGGGTTTATTCTGCGGCTGAAAAAAGCCCTTGAGGAACTAGATTTTGATGTCCGGGCCATGGGCCGTTCACGTCCAGCCCTTTCGGCATTGGATGAACAACGGTATTCAGTTGCGGTGGTGGATTTGCACCTTGAGCATGGCGATCCTGCCGAACTCATTTTGGGGATGCGGGTACGCCAACCAGATTTGCCCGTCATTGTATCGGGTAGTACGCCCAGTGACCCCGACCGTGTGCCCGCGTTGGATGTACAGGGATATGCCCATAAACCTTATGTCGCACGAGATTTAGCCCAATTGATTGAACACGCCATCAAGCAGGGCTATGATTTTTACTCCAATCTACGCAACAAGGCCAATGAATCTTCTATCCGCCGAGATAATGTTGTCCCAATCGAGACGGTGGTTGAGGCCGCGATGATGCAAGCGATTGACCCAGAACCGCCGATTGATGAAGGTGCAACGGTGGGGCGGGTGCTAGAATTATTACAAGACCCGGCAGTCGTCGCGGAGATTTTGGGAGGCCATGAAGCCAACGAAAGTCAACAAATGCTGCCCACTTCACCTGAATCCACTGGCAGTCCACTATCCCATCGAGCGGTAGAGTCAGGCGAAAACACGGGCTTGATGGCGGCGGCGGCACTGCGTATTACCGAAAATGAAGCTACGCCATTGGATACAGTCCTGATGCGTATTGAACAGCTTTCGCAGCAGAGCGGACAGCCTCAAATTCGCCCCTTGCCCTCATGGTTAAAACCCCGCACCAAAGAAGAACGGGCTTATCTGGGCGAACTCCTCAAGGGGCTGCATCCCGTCCCAACAACGGTTGAGGAGCTATTAGAAAAAACAGGGGAGCGCCTCCAACCGATAGACCCTGACCTATTTGAACCGAAAGAATATGACACGACGCCCTATCTCGCGGTGACTCAGCCTATTTTGCTGCCCGAATTTGATTTAATCCCCGACCCGTTGAGCCGGGAAGAAATTGAGTGGCTGCAAGGGCCAAGTCATGATTCTGGCCCGATTAATGTGGAACTGCTGGAAGCGCTTGCCGAAGCCGAAAGTGACCAAGACCCACGTTTATATGCGGTGCTTTCCAAGACCAGCACCGACAGTATGAAGACGGTGATAGACGAGGCCGAATTAGTCCCTACCACCCTAGAAGACGTTACACAGGCGATGGTGCTGCCCGATCAGAATGCAACCCTACCTGAAACCGAATTACTGCGCGTTGATGAGGCGGCGGTGGAGGAAATGTTGGGGGAGATGGACGTTATTGCACGGGCCGCACTACAACTCACCCAGCTTTCGTTAGAGAACTCAGCGCTGGGGATTTTGCTCACGCATCATGATTATCCAGTAGGGCGCACGGGCAATTTTTCGAGCGATATTTGGCACGAAATTGTCGAAGCGGTGTTGATGGCATGGCACCGTGAGGGCGAAAATAATACCCGAATGCGCTATCTGCATCTGGAAGGTTATGGGCAATGCCTGTTGTTCAGCGTGCGCAGTGTGGATGATTTGACGCTGACATTGGTATTCTCTGGGGATTTGCCGGTGCGCATGATTCGCAAGCAGGTGGCCCAATTGACCGAGGCCTTGATGCTGGTTCCTGAGAAAACCGCCCATACGGATGAAGTGCATGTGCCAGCCTCACCGGAAAGGGTCGAACAGGCAGCGACGATTATTGAGGAAGATGTCCCTACCCAACACAGCCGCCCCACCGACCTAAAAGCACCGGCTGGACTGCGCGAGGTGAAGACTGGCCCGACTGTGCGCGAGCCGGGAAGTTATGCGGGTTTTGCGTGTTTGTGGTTATTGCAAGCGCCAAATATCCGCTTAGTGGATTACAGCGAACCCCTCGGCTATTGGCTGCAAAAAGTCGCCAGTGAACAGGATTGGGATTTTGTGGATGTTCGGGTAGGGGAGTTTTGGGTAAATGTTCACATCGAAATTCCGGTCAAAGCGCAGCCTGCCGAGATGATGGACATCTTGATGGGCGAGACCAACCACTACTTGTTGGAGGCGCTAGGCCAAGACCCCGAGGTGTATGGGTCGGTATGGGCCAGCAGCTACAGCATTACCGCGCCGGGTCGTCTGTTGGAACCCGAAGCCATTGAACGCTTTATCCGCTATTACAGCGAACAGAGTATGGCGTAACCACTCGCATTTTTTAGGTGGCGCAATCAAAAAGGACAGGTTGCCCCGTCCTTTTTTCATTTTTTATATTCGATTAGCGCATCATGGATAGAAGCCGCGTGTCATCGTGGCATCGGCAACGCGCTTGATAGCATGAATTTGAGCGGCAGTCCGCATATCGGTATCAAAGTCCTCACGTACCTGCGCCACTTTATCGTAAGCCTTGACCAAAATCCGTTGCAGTTGACGGCGAATTTCATCAATATCCCACGAGAACATTTGCAGGTCTTGTACCCATTCAAAGTAGGATACGGTGACACCGCCTGCGTTGGCAAGAATATCTGGCACCACAAGCACACCGCGCTCGTTGAGAATATCGTCGGCTTCGGTGGTGGTGGGGCCGTTTGCACCCTCCACAATCAGTTTGGCCTTAATCTTGTCCGCATTCTTATGGGTGATCTGACCTTCCATCGCAGCGGGGATTAGCACATCACACGGAAGTTCCAGCAATTCCGCGTTGGTGACATGATCCACATCGCGGCTGATGTAATCGTTAAGCATCTTGCCCTGACGGGTGTAATTGAAGAGTTCACGAATATCGAGGCCATTGGGATTATAGACACCGCCGCTGACATCGCTGACACCGATGACTTTGTAGCCCAATTCGTCGGCATACAGCGACGCAAATGAACCTACATTACCAAAGCCTTGCACGACAACTTTGATCTCATTTTTGTTGGTTTCTTGGTCTTCGGCGTGCTTAAGCGCTTCTTCCATTACGATGACCGTGCCGCGCCCCGTCGCTTCTTCGCGGCCTTCACTCCCCCCAATGTTGATGGGCTTGCCTGTGACGACACCGGGCACAGAATAGCCCATGGTCATCGAATAGGTATCCATCATCCATGCCATTGTTTGGGCGTTTGTACCCATATCGGGAGCGGGAATATCACTGTAGGGACTAATGACGGGGGCTAACTCTGAGGCAAAACGGCGGGTAAGGGCTTCATTTTCACGTCTAGTAAGCACTTTGGGGTCGCAGATGACACCGCCTTTAGCTCCCCCATAGGGAAGACCAACCAATGCACATTTCCATGTCATCCACATGGCGAGAGCGCGTACTTCATCAATGTTGACATACGGTGCGTAGCGAATACCACCTTTGGAAGGGCCGAGGACAGTATTGTGATGGACACGATAGCCGGTGAACATCTGTACTTCGTCGTTATCCATCCGTACTGGGAAATGGAATGTATATTCCCGTTTGGGGTGACGCATGAACTCGACTAGACCATCATGTAAATTCAGATACGATACGGCCCGGTCATACTGCGCCATTGCGGTCTGATAGGCCTCATTGGGGGCGGTAATAGGGGCTGACTGTATAACAGCCATGCGAAAAACTCCTCTCACAAGGTTAGACTTGAAACTGAACAATGGGGATAGAACCAATAATGCCTTTTTTCGTTTTCGATATGACCTCCACAGCTAGATGGGGCTATACATGCAAAGGTCGCCATTTATCTACTAGTATACCTTAAAGAACTTTATTCGTGGGTGAGAGTTTTATCCTTAATTTTTAATGCAAAAAGCCCAATTTTTATGGGCTTTCAACATTTGAGCATATGAAACGGCGAATCCTCTGAGACCCTTAACCGACTTTAAAGGAGATCGTCTCGGATTTCTCGCCATCTACAAAAATATCTACCTTATAGGTGCCACGCGGCCAATCAGTGGTTTGATCGGGGCGGGTTTCATAATCCAACCCAAGTACCACCGTGCCGACATCCTTGCTGGCTGTCATCTTCAGCGGATCACCCAACGGCACATCTTCTGGTAGATAGAAACGGGCTTCAACTTCAACATCATCGTTATGTTTGTTCAATCGAACAACTATATTCAAGTCGTCGGTGACCAAAAATTGTCCACTATTTTCAACCAGTGCATTGGGGTTTGTGCCATCCCCAGAGGCGGTATAGGCTAGGCTATAGACATCACCGCTGCACGCTGAGAGACTCAAGATCACCAGCAGGGGGACTATCATCATAACAGCACGTTTCATTAGCAAATTATCTCCCAAAAAATAAGCTATTCGCGTCAATATGATACCGTAAGAACCGCAAAGGTAAAAGGGGCATAACCAAAAACTCCGACGTGTTCTTCAAAATATATACACGGCGGAGTTCTAAAATGTTCACGGTGATTTTGAATCAAGTGGGATTTAACAGAGGGCGGAATTTATAGCCGTAGATAATAATCCCCTCGGAGCCTTCAGTGCTCAGTTTGCGTGTGACCATTTCAACCTGCATACCAATATGCGGTAGGCCATCAAGGTCGGTCAGTTGGGCCGTTACCAGTGGCCCTTCGGCTAGGCGCACCAACGCCAAAATATAGGGCGCTTGTTCCTCAAAACCCGCCGGGGGGTCGGTCACAATGGTAAAGCTGTAGACCTCACCTTTGCCGCCAAGTTTGAGAGGGGTAGGGGAGGTCGTTGGCGACGTTTGGACGCTCATATAGTTAGGCAACTCGCTGAATCGCTACAACTTCAGGCGCTTCGGCCTCAACTTCACCATCGAGTTCAAATTCGTAGTGTTCGGGCAAGCGGTTTTCGATATTGGGACGTGGCGGAAAAGTGACCTCACCCTGTTCGTTGGATGACCCTTCGAGGGTATACCGTTGGGGATTTAGCCGCCAGTTTTGAGAAATGTTCATTGTACTTCTACCCCTTTGCATTTGGAGTTGTTCTTTCCGATCCATCAAGTTGCCCCATACGATAGCGCGGTGTGCCTATCAAAATCTCTCAAGTTTTGTTTTGAGAGGTTTTGAGAGTATTTTGGGGTGGGGATTAAGGCTTGATGATGGGATTTTACGCCTAGGATTATATACAACATACAAACTTGTGGGGCAGACCTAACACGAGTCTAAATCTGCCCATTTTCATGTATGTCTATTGCGCTGCCGGGGTCTCCGTTGGCGCAGGCTCGGTGCTTTCCGGTGTAGCCGTTGCATCGGTCTCGGCAGTGGGTTCAACGGGGGTGGTTGTCTCGGTCTCCGGTTCGGGGGCGGGCCGACGGAAATAATAATCCAGCACGCGGCGCACAATCGGCATAGCGTTTTGCGACCCTTCGCCCCCGTTATAGACAAACGCGACGACGGCGATTTCCGGGTTGTCAGCGGGGGCATACCCCACATACCATGCGTGGGAGGGCCAGCGTCCGGGAATACACAACCCCTGCGGGCGGGCGATGTCGTCACAATATTCCGCTGTGCCCGTTTTTCCGCCTTCCGTCACATATCCCAACGGTGGGACGGCTGGGTTGGCCGCCGCCGAGGATGTCCCACGTGTGACCACTTCGAGCATCCCTTGTTGGGCAAGGCGGAAACTCTCGATTGAGGCAATCGGGGGAGTGTAGCCCAGCCAGTCTTGAATCGCCAACGGGTCGCACAACCCGGCGTTCCAGCGATATTGATAGGGGACGTGGACTCTATATTGAATAAAACTCTCAACTTCGGCGGCGGGGTCGCTGTCAAATTGGCCCGTATACGTGTCGGGGTTGCAGCGCTCTGGTGCATAATAGGGTGAATCCGACTCACAACGGCATGACAAACTGTTGGCTCCCTGCACCAACATATCTTCGCGGATATTGAGAATCATCGGGCTTCCGTCGGCGGGTGGAACAACAGTACGCATAACCTGTGGCGGAAATTCCTGCAAAATATTGCCGCTGGCGTCTTGGAAATTTTTGAGGAGCGTTGGCTGCATAAACACCCCATCATTGAGGATGGCGGAAATAATTGCCAACTGTTGCAAAGGGGTCAGCGTGACATAGCCCTGACCAAAGGCCGCATTATAGGTGTCCCCGGTTGACCAACTTTCGCCATAGACACGGCGTTTCCAGTCACGATCCGGCATTCGACCTGCGGTTTCACCAAAAATCTCGACGCCGAGGTCAGACCCGATGCCAAAGGTGGTGGCCCAACGATAGAGATTATCTACACCGAGACCACCCCGTTTTAGAGTGGCCTCACTGACGGCTGGATTACCCCCGCCGACTTGATAAAAATACACGTCACAACTGTTGGCGATGGCGTCAATCAGATTTTGTGTGCCGTGCCCTTGATCGAGCCAGCAGACAAAGGTTTGACCGCGTGCGATGTCGTTGGGGGCATAGGCGTTGGGTAAGACAAGGCTGCCACCATCAAATAAGGGTGTTGCAGAGTCAATGACATCTTCTTCTTGCACGGCTATTGAAGTCAGCATCTTCCAGACCGAGCCGGGGGGATAGAGCGACCCAATCGCATGATTGACCAATGGCGTGAGGGGATTTTCGGCAAGGCCAAAATAATATTCGGCGTCAATGCTGCGAGCGAAACGGCTGTTATCATAGGTCGGCCATGAGACCATTGCCAAAATTTCGCCCGTTTTGGGATTCATGGCAATCACCACCCCGGACTGAGAGACAAGGCGGCGCTCGCGGGCATTCAGTTGGTTGATGCCTTCGACGAGGAAACGCTGGGCGGCTTCTTGTAGTTCTAGGTCAATCGTGAGTTGGATGCTGACCCCCGGCTGTGGGGCGGTGCGGTCTACAAGGCGGAGCGGCTGACCTGCCACATCTATCTCGGTGGTTTCGCTGCCATTGATCCCCTTGAGTTCGGTCTCAAAATAGGCCTCAATGCCCGCATACCCTACGCGGTCATAGGCCGGATCATAACCAAGCTCAATAAGTTCTAGGGCTTGCTCTTGAGAAATTGGGCCAAGATAGCCAATAATCTGTGAGGTTCTTTCGCCGGAAGGATAGCGCCGTACCGAGCGCACCTCAATAGCAACCCCGGGGAGTGATTGGCGGCTTTCCAAAATTTCGCGGGCCACATTTTCATCCACGTCGGGGGCAATGACAACGGCACGGAAGGGTGCGATACCTTCGCCCTCGCGCACTTTTTCGTCAATACTAATCTCATCAACCCGCCCTGAAGCATCGGCAATGGCACGGGTGGCGGGCACATCTACCAATGCTGATAGACGATTATAGATTTGCAGTACGTCGTCCACATCGTCAGGCAGCAGGGCCGGGGTGACAGTGACCAAAAAGGCGGCGTCGTTGAGCGCCAATGGTTGACCGTTGCGGTCATAGATTTTGCCACGCGGCGCTGCAAGGGGCAGGGTCTGGAAACGATTTTCGTCAGCATCGGCCCGGAACGACGCCCCTTGGATAAATTGCAGTTGCCATGTCCGCAAAACCATTACAATCAACATAGCCACCACCGCACCCCGAAAGAAGTGCAGTCGCCAGCCTTGAAAGGGCAAGAGAACTCGATTCATGCCACTACCTCACTTTATGCCCCCAACCATGTTTCTATCGCAACATCGAGCCGCGCTGTGGGCGTAGGAAGTTATTGACCCCGCCAATCAGCCGAAAAACAATCAAAATCGCGGCAAAGTTCATGACGGCACCGGGTAGGATGATATACCACAGACCGTTTAAAAAAGGCACATCCCAACCCGCCATCCGATGAAACCCAAACATCATCAGGCCATAGACATAACTTGCCACCAAAACCGTCGGTGGAGGAATGGCGATGTTGTGCCAATTGATTTTGGGAAAAATGCGGTCAATCGCAATCACAATCACCACAAAGGCAACAGCGGAACTGCCGGTTGGCGTGACGGATAGCAGATCGCGCATCACGCCGCCAATGACTGCCCAAGGAAGCGCATCTTCGAGATCGGCCACCAGTGCCCATGAGACAATCACCATCAACATCAGGCTAGGTGCGCCACCCCACAGCCGAAACAACTGCATAAAGGTCGCGTCTATGACCGCCACAATCATCAGAACTGGAAAGCCAATGTAATAAATCGCCACGATTAGTTGGCTCCCGTCGTATCGTCAAAAACTGAGAGGTCAACCGGCTCCCAGTTGGTGATAATCAAGACAAATTCGAGCCGCGAAAAATCTACCAGAC
Source organism: Chloroflexota bacterium (assembly GCA_024434115.1). Lineage (GTDB taxonomy): Bacteria > Chloroflexota > Anaerolineae > Aggregatilineales > J027 > CFX10. The sequence continues at coordinate 361,432 of QMIT01000004.1, read as the reverse complement.
TGCGGATCGAGGCCTGCTGGAATAATTCGTCGTCGCTAAGACTGACCCCTGTCACCTGCCCGATGATGAGGTCAGCGGGGAAATTTTGGCCCTCACCAGAGGTCAATATAAGGTTGCCAACGCCGATTTGGGCATCGGGGTCAACAAACGTCAGGACGAGATCACCAGAGAGTGACCCGCGCACCGTGCCAACGTCGCGGTTCCGATTCTGGATACGGGCATTGACCGCGCTGTTGGCATCGGTGATGAGCAGCACTTCACAACCTGTCGCACTGACCTTGACCACACGCCCCACAAGCCCCAATTCGGTAACAACCGGGTCACCAGCAGCGACGCCATCACGAGTGCCTTTATCTAAATGAAGAGTGCGGACGACGCCAGCGGTATCGCGCCCAATCACATCGGCGGTGACATAACGAAAATCTTCAGGCGTTTGGGTGGTGTAGTTGAGCAGGGCGATCAGGCGGTCATAGTCGCTGCGAATTTCGCGCAGTTCGGCGAGTTCGGCTTGATAATCTGCAAGGGCCTCTTCGAGTTCGCGGTTGCGGGTACGGAGCGAACGAATTTCGGCAATGTCGTCAGCGGCGCTATCCAGTGATCCACTAAAACCGCCGAAAATATTTTCCAAAAATGTCAGCGGCGCACGGCCCAAACTTTCGGCTGGTGAGAGTGTCCCCAACAGACTGAGAATGACTAATGCAATTGAAATAAACAGGGCGCTGCCAATAGCCACTGTGCGCGGCGAACGATTCCCGATCAACCCAATAATTCCTTTTCCACCGAATTCGGAGAGGAATTATACCCCATCGTGTAAAGGGCGATGCGGGTGTCAGCCAAGAGGTGGCAATTCGCGGTCATTCACACGGATACGGCACACAGGTCGCTTTACGCCATGTATGGTCATCATCGGGATAGAGTGGACAGTCGAGACACAGCACGACCAGATTGCTGCCCATTGAAACCTCGGCGGTGACGTTAAAGCGCTGTTTGTTGTCACCCCCTACCGACTTACCATTGACCCATGCCTTGCCTTGCAGGGGCTCGGCAAATTCCAACCACCATGTACTGCATTCATCATTGGCGGGCATCTCAAAGGTTTGTCGCAGCCAAACGCAGCCCTCGTCACTGACCAATTCTTTGAGGGCCTCTCCTTTAAGAATGCTCAAGGTGGGCCACAGATGGTCATGCACCGATACTTGGCTGTAATCGGCACTGCCGGGCACATCCTGTCGCATAAAACGCCACTGGTCGTTGAGTTCAATCGGTTTCATCAGCTTCTATGTCTCCCGACCTACGATTTGGGGTGAGCGCCGCAGCCATGACGCCCCAAAAAATAATTTGATGGGTAAAGATGACCCAATGATAATAATCATACCACCCAACCGCCAACCATGCGCCAACTGCTCCCCATAAACAGGCGGCTTCGGGGCTGAGTTTGCCTTCGCGCCATTGAATCCACAGCAGACCCGCCGCGAAGATGAAAACCCAACTAGCGAGGGCTGCCCCGACAATCCCCAATTCGGCGAGGGTCAGATAATAGATATTATGGACATTTGTGCCCTGTATATCTAAATCACGTGGGTCTTGGTCAATCATTTTTTGGCTTTCCCACGGGAAATTGCCAATGCCGATGCCTGTCCAGCGATGATCATGGAAAATCTCACGCGCCTGCTCGGTCAAGATTTCACGGGCGGCAATACTGATATCCTCGACGGAGGGCAGTCCTTCTTCGCCGTCGCCTGTGCGGGATTCGATGAGTGGACGGTAGCCGATATAAAACACCCCGCCAACAAGGGCCAGCATCATTGCCAGCGCAACGATGCCCCGCCATCCCTCGCCTTTTAAATTGCGGTTGATGAAAAATAAGCCAACGGTGGCGAGGAGGCCAACCGCGAGACTGCCTATTCCTGAACGGCTAAAGGTCAGCAGCAGCCCCCAAACCCCAATCGTTGTGACCCATGCGGCGGTGCGGCGCGTTGCAGGTTTGAGCCACATCCACAGACCCGCGATGATGCCAACCGCCAACCCTCCGGCTAAGGGATTAGGGTGGGAGGTGAGGCCATAGGCCCGTAGGAAGCGTACCCCGTCGGCTTGCACCACCGGTACACCGGAGGCATCGGGACTGCGACGATATTCGACCAAATCGAGGCCGATTTTGAGCCAGTGCTGATCGAGCCATGCCAGATTGACTTCATGCTGCAAAGCTGATTGGGTAATGGCGATGGCGGCGTGGAAGATTGTCCCCCCGACCAGTGCTGTTGTTACCCAACGCGGCTGTGGGCCATTACACGTCACCATCAGGGCAAAAATCGTTACCAGCATCCATTGAATCGCCTGCGAATTGGCAATGCCTTTTTGGTCGGCCCATCCCACCGACAGGCGAATATACAAGGAAAGCAGTACCAACCCTGCCGCCCACCAGATGCGCCCATCCAAGACCAGTTCACGCAGGCCCTTGAACATGGTTAACATCCACAGACAGACCAGAATAACGACCAAATAGACCAGTGTGAAGCGGATGTAGTAGACCGACAAATATTCTTGGGTATTGGAGGGGTAACTCAGTCGTTCACGGAAAAAGTCGGGTACCCATTCGGCATAGGCCCAACGGGGCCGCCACCACCATGTCGCGCTGAAAAAGATAAACAAAATCAGGCCGTGCATGGCATAGGTCAGGTATTGTGTCCAACGCTGCCAAAGAATAGTCGGGGGTGATGGATTCATAGATATTATGATGTACTTTAATTGGGTCGCTAATCACAACTGGGGCAAGTATACTTTGGACTTGAATTGTTTGCCGCAAGATGAGAAATCGTAGACGCCATGATGAAAAACCTCCGCAGCCTGCCCAATTTGATGTCCGACCATCTGCGTACACTACCGTTGTTGGTGCTGTACTTGACTGATGGATGTAACAGTAAATGCGCTATGTGTGATATTTGGAAAGCGCCGCGCCGCAACATGGACATGGGATTGGTGGAACGCTTGGCAACATCCAGCCAAAAATTGGGCACGCAGTTGATTTTGCTGTCGGGTGGGGAAGCGATGCAGCATCCCGAATGGCCCGCGATTGCCCAACGATTTCGAGCGGCGGGGTCAAAAATATGGCTGCTGACGAATGGCCTCTTGCTACGGAAACAAGCCGAAGAGGTCATTGCCAACGTGGACATGCTGACGGTCAGTTTGGACGCGGCGACCCCCGACCTGTATGAAAAGATTCGTGGGGTGGATGCACTGAATCTCATCTTGGAGGGGATGCAAATTGTGAGCAAGGCGGGTATCCCCATCAGTACCCGTACCACGTTGATGCGGGCCAATTTTCGTCAGATGCCGCAAATCGTGGATATGGCATTGGTGGCCGGGGCACGGCAGGTCAGTTTTCTGGCGGTGGATACGGTTAATCCCTATGCGTTCGGGCCACGTTTTGAGGATGTCATCCCGCTGAATATGCCCGTCAATGAATTTGGTGGATTGACGACGGAGGATTTGCCCGAATTTGGGGCGATCTTGGACGAATTGGAGCGCACCCATGCTGCCCATTTTGCCGATGGTCGCATTGCCGAAAGCGCTGCCAAACTGCGCCGCTTGTATGATTATTTTGCCGAGCCGTTAGGATTGGGCGAATTTGAAGGGCCGCGCTGTAATGCTCCGCATATTTCGGCGGTGGTCAATTGGGATGGACGCTTGCAGCCCTGCTATTTTTTGCCGTCGTGGGGCAAGCTGAACGGTGATGGGGTTGAACTAGAAGACGCCCTTAATGACCCGGCGGCAATAGCACTGCGGACGGCTTATCGGAATGGCGAACGTGCCGAATGTGTGCGATGTGTCTGCCCTTTATATCGTGGGCCGCGAGCATTGATGCGTGGGTTTTAGTTGATGGATATGGTCGCGGTGACGGGTAGGCGATCCCCGGTAGTTGGATTATACAGGCCGACCAGCACCGATAAACACTCCGGTGGGTAGAGGCCGTCGGGGATAATGAAATAACGGAAATCCTGCCAGCGTTCCCCCGGTTGCCACATCGCCAGTGGATACAAACGACCTACAGGCGGGCCATCGGCATCGGCGGCAAGGCGATCATCACACATCAGATGTACAAAAATTTCCAGCAGTTCGGTGGGGGGAGATTGCACCTGCCAGACCAGTTCCAAGCGCAAAATCTTCTTGTCGGTGGCCTCGCTCAATATCTCATCTGGCCCGATTTGCAATGATTCCAAAATGATGCCGTTGCCAAAATCAGCAGCGGGGGTGGTTGGAATTGGCGCATTTTCCAGATGGATGCCTGCAAGAGGGGCGAAAATATCCCCGCCAATTTGCCGACTGACCAGCACCCGGTCATAGGTGGATAGGGTGGCCCGATCCAAGCCAGCGGCCTCAACCTGATAAATCCGTGTGGTGGCAGGAATCAGATCATCCGCACGGGCGACATGCTCGATGGCGCTGGGTGGAAAATCCCCGTCATTGAGGCGCAAAAAATCGGTCAGACTGACAAAATCGGGCAGATAAACACTGCCTTCCGCCCCTAATAAAAAGGTCGGCTTGCGCGGGGCAAGATAGGCGGGTGGATTGACCACCAACAGGGATTGATTTTCGACGGCGGCAGTGTTGGCGATTTCTTGATAGTAATCGTTCAACCGATGGTGCTCATCCAGCCGATTCTGGATAAAGGGCAGGGCGATCATCAACGCGATGGCTATTCCGGTTACACCAACAATCGGTTGCAGCAAACGGGGAGCAAGGCGCGGGAGGGGGGTGGTCAATAATCCCGCCCATGCCCATGCAACCCCCACCGATGCCAGATAATGCAAACGCGGGTTGCTCAGGAGATAGGCGACATCCAAAAATAACCACGCCGGGAGCATTGCCAGTGGAATCCACAAAAGGCCAAGACCAACAAGGCGGGTCGGTTCGACGGGCGCAGGCGATAGGGAATCATCATCGCCATCATGGACAGGCCAACGCTGCTGCATATAAAACCATAGGCCAAATATCGTAAGGGCCACACAGCCGCTGACCCAAGCCAATAGTGTGCCGCTCTGAGGGTCAATAAACATACGAAATAGGGCCGCCAGCGGAAAACCAATCGCCTGTAAGGTCTGGCCGATTTTGACATCCAGCGCGGCGGTTTTAAGGCCCGTCGAGTCGTTATCGAGTGGAATGATTTGCCAAATGAGACCGTAGAGCAAGGCAAAAAAAGCAATCGGTGCAAGGGCGATTAAGAAACGATTCTGGCGCAGGCGGGAGAATTGAAAATCGGCGTGGCGGATAGGCAGCAGATCGGGATGGGCAGTCAAGACGATTAGGCCAATTAGCACAGGGGCGACAATGCCGTTTTCGTGACTGAAGATGGCCCAAAACGCGACGACCCATGCCAAGATGAGTTTCCAGTGCCGGGGATGGTCGAGCCACGCCAAAATCAAATAGGCCGACGCCAAAAAGCCAAAGGTTAGCCAGAGATGAAACTGGGCCGGGGTGGGGATGACTGTTTGATAGCTAAAGGGGAAGGTGACAAACAGCAGCCCGGCAAAAAATCCGGCTTGGCGCGAATGGCTGAGACGATTGGCAAGGGCGTAAACTAACACAGCATTGACAAGGTGTAGCCCAACGGAAAGGGTGTGTAGGGCAGTAGCATTATGCCCCAAAATCTCCCATGTGGTAAAGGCGGCAGGGCGATAGAACGGGAAACCACTCGAACTCAGCCAATATTCACCACCCAAATGAGTATCCAGCCAGAGCATATGTGGGATGTCGTCCCAAAATAGCATCAAATCAAGGGCAGGGCGATAGAGCAGAAACCCCACTACCACAATCAGTAGCGGGGCGACAGATTCCAAGAGGAGGCGGGTGAGTCGTTTAGTTGCTGACGCCATAGAGGGCACGGTAGGTGTCGTATTGTTCATAGATGCGCGTGACATAGGTGCGCGTCTCGTCAAAGGTGATGGTTTGCACAAATTTGTCTAAATCCGGGCCAGCGATGGACAGCCACTCTTGGGCGTTGCCGGGGCCGCCGTTATACCCGGCCAGTGCCGCGTAAGGCACATTGTCTACCAAGCCAAGCGTCCAATCCAAATAGTAGGTGCCAAACTCGACATTGACATAAGGCCGATAGACATCGCTGTTGGTGTAATTGGGCCAGTTGAGTTGGGCAGCGATGTCGGCCCCAGTGTCGGGAATAATTTGCATGAGACCCTGTGCGGCGGCGGTACTGGTGGCGAAACTTTGGAACAGGCTCTCTTGGCGAATCAGGCTGAATACGAGCAAGGGGTCAAGATTATATTTTTCGGTGGCAGGCAGCACTAGATCGGCATAGTGGATGGGGTAGCGCAGACGGGCGATATAACCGGGGGCGTCTAAAGTATCCACCCCGGCATTAATCAGCAAAATGGCGGCGGCCTCAATCGAGGAGCGATACAGTCCGATTTCTGCAAAATAATGGGCCAGTTGATAGGTCGCCAGCGGGTCGGCTTCGTAACTCTCGCGCAGGGTGTCAAATTCGGCACGGGCATCATCAAACGCCGCCAGTGCCCATAATTCACGCCCCCGGATCATATGCGGGTCGGTTTCTAGCGCTTGGCTAAGGGGGTAGAGCGCTCCTTCCTGCTGAATGCCAAAGGTGGTTCGCATCCAATCTTCAGCTTTGGCGATTTCCTGCGCCTCATCAAATTCAAATTGATAGCTGGCGGGTGGGGTGAAGGGTTCTTGGCCTGCCAGAATATCTTGGGCACGCAGGCTGTAATAACCACCGGAGTCGGCTTGGGACGCACCTAAAAAGGACTGCTCGGCAAGGTCGGCTTGACCCTGATCGCGGTAGAGCCGCCCCAACCACAAAAAGGCCAATGCTTTGTTTTCGCCCGTGCCTGTATTGGCTAACTGGGTGTAGAGCGCTTGGGCTTGTTGGGTCTGACCAGAGTTTAAGGCAAGGGAGGCAGCGATCAAAAGGCCATCCTGTGCCCATTCGTCACCGGGATAGGTTTTGCCCAATTGGTCAAACACTTGCAGGGCACGCTGATTGTCATTGAGTTGCGTGGCGTAGATATAGCCGGAGCGCCACAGGGCTTCGGGGGCTTGGAGGCTGGCAGGGCTGACGGTTGGTAACTGGCTGTAATGCGACGCCGCGCCGATAAAATTGCCCTGCAAAAACAGGGTGCGGCCTTGCTCCAACCACGCCACACCAAAGAGTGGGTCGGTGGGGTAATTGGTAGTAATCGTTTGTAGGGTCGTAAAGGCAGCATCGAAATTACCCAAACCCCGATAGGCCTGCCCCAACAATAACAGGGCATCGGTGGGCATGGTGTAAACGGTGGTGCTGTAATCGTTGAGAACGGTAATCACATCGCCATAATCTTCGGCAGCAAAACTGATCTGGGCACGTTCAAGCGGGTCAATTTCATAACCTGCTGCCAAAAGGGTCTGCATGGCTTGGTAGCCGTAAATGGTCGAGGGGTAGTCGTTAAAAATGCGCTGCAACCGAGTGTAAGCAGCCACTGTATTGCCGGCCTGCAATTCCAATGCGGCGGCTTGTGATTCGATGCTGGCCCGATACCCGGCGTTTTGGGCGATTTGCAAGATTTCGTCGTATTGTGCAACAGCTTCGGTCAACAAGCCTTGATTCACATACGTCGCGGCGATGCGTTCACGCAAGACCAGCAGCGGGACAAGGGTGCGGGTGGCATCGGCGGCAGCAAGGTAATTTTCAAAGGCTTGGGTGGGCAGATTCAACGCAAGATAGGCATCCCCGATACGTTCGTAGGCATAGCTGTCAATTAGGCCGGGGCGCAGGGATAAATATTTCTGAAAGTCAGTAATGGCGGCTTCCCAACTGCCAATCCCTAAATTGGCATCCCCACGCTGAAAATAGGCTTGGGCGATACGAGGATCGTCCGGGAACTGCTGGATAAATTCACTAAACGCGATAAAGGCTTGGTCGAAAAAGCCTTCCCGCAGATTGGCCTGCCCCAACCCATAATAGGCCGAGGCGCGGAGGTCACTGGCGACAAATTCCTGATTGACCACCGTTTGGTACTGCTTGACCGCTTCCTCATAGTTGCCATTAAACAGGGCGCTTTCGGCGGCGGTAATGGCGTCTTCGGGCGGTAGGGTGGGCAGGGCGACGGGTTCGGGGGTCGGCGTAAAATTGGGCGTGGCGGTGATGTAAATTGGCCCGCCTGTGCCTTCCGGGGTAGCGGTGACAATAATCGGTTCGGGTGTCCCAGTCAGGCTGCATCCGAGTGCCGCTGCAAGGGCGATCAAAATCAGGGGGTAGGGGGAAGGTGTTTTCAGTCGCATAATGGCAGATTATGACGTAGGCAGGCGCTTGGGTCAACCCAAATCGTCACGGCGTCAAAGGAAGGTAGGGTAAAAATTGTGTTGTGCGAACGATGCCTAAATGAATCTAATCACGGCAAATCCCATAATTTTATTGTGCCATCTGTACCCCAAGAGAGAATTAAATTATCCTTTTCATTCCATAAAGCCCCGGCGACAAATTCGCCATGAATTAATGCCAATATTTCCTCACCATTTTCAGAATTTCTTAGGGATAGCTCACCTCCATACCAAAGCAGAAATGCTTCTCCATCCGATTTCCCAATTGCGTCCGTAATAATGATTTTCGAAAGTTGGATTAGCTCGGTTTCTGCCCCAATATCCCATATTCGCAATGTACGGTCATTACCCCACGACATAATCTGTGTCTCATCATTGTTCCATATCGCTCCATTGATCTCGCCGATTTCATGCTTAAAGGTGTGTAATAATGCGCCGTCTCTCGCATCCCATACGTTGATGAGGCTATCTGTAGTCCAAGTGAGGATAAGAGTTTCATCGGCATTCCAACTTGCACCATTTACCCCATTTTCATGTCTCAAAATTATGGGTCTATGCTCACTGGCGATGTTCCAAAGCCGTACAGTATAGTCAGCCGAAATAGAGAGGAGCGTCGAATCATCCTGATTCCACCTTACGGATCGCACTGCGTTGTCATGACGAAATTCAAAAATTGTCTCTCCAGTGTCTGATTCGATACCCAGTATTCTGCCATCAGAAAACCAAACGACGATATTTTTGAAATCGTGGCTCCAAGCTGCGCCAGATATTTGCCAAACCGGACTGTCGCTTTCCACTTTTATCAGAACTTCTCCGTTGGAAACATCCCATACACGCATCACTTTCCCTGAGTCTATGGTCATGGCTTGGGTTTCATCCTCATTCCAAGTTGCGCTAACAACAGGGCCTTCATGAAGCAAAAGTACCAATACTTCACCATTCTTTGTATCCCATATCGTAGCCGTGCCATCTAATGACCATGTGAGAACTTGATTTTCATCTTTACCCCAAGTCGCCCCATACACGCTTTCGGCATGATGAAAGGTGTTGATTTCGTCGCCTGTTTTGGCATCCCATATTCTCGCTGTGCCGTCAAATGACCAAGATAGAATTTGACTCTTCTCATGATTCCAAACAGCCCCTTTGACAGCACCATCATGATGAAGAGTGAGTATTGGGTTAAGAGATTGCTGTGAGTAAGCACTTGTCACGGGTAGAAACGATAATGCTAGGAAAATACTCATAAGAATTTTTAGCAATTTGAGCTGAATTGACATATGGACTCTCCAGCAAGTTTTTCGGTGGTTATTGAGCCAAGCTGCACTATGCCTTGTTGTAATTATATAGGCTTACCTGTGTCCATTGTATCTCGCGCCGCCATATTAGCCATTCAGTCAATCGTTACCCTTGAATAACAAACCCACCCTCCTAGTAGATTGGCAAAATAGAAAATAGACGATTGGCCTGTGCTAAGGTAACATGGAAATAAACAGCGATAGGTTAGAACCTTCAACAAATAGCATTGAGTTGGTGTATTTAAGAAATCGGCAATTTTGCAATCGGCTTGACGCTTAGGACGATCTATAAACTATGGAACTGCAACTCTTCGATACCTATACTCGCACGGTACGCCCTTTTGAACCCCTACATCCGCCAGAAGTGGGTCTGTATACGTGCGGCCCAACGGTGTACGACTATGCCCATATCGGCAACCTCCGCACCTATATTTTTGAGGATATTCTCAAGCGGGTGTTGGAATATAACGGCTATAAGGTACAGCATGTGATGAACATTACCGACGTGGGTCACCTGACCTCGGATGCCGATACGGGCGAAGATAAGATGGAAAAAGGCTCACGGCGCACGGGCAAAACCGCGTGGGACATCGCTGCCGAATATACACGGGCCTTTCAGAGCGATTTGAAGCATCTCAATATCGAAGACCCTTCGATTTGGTGCCGTGCCACCGATCACATTGAGGAGCAGATTGAGGCGATTGAGACGATTGCCGCCAATGGCTATACCTATCGCACGTCGGACGGTATCTATTTTGATACCTCCAAGCAGCCTGATTATGGCTATATTGGACGATTGGATATTGAGGGTCAAAAGGCTGGGGCGCGGGTGGATGTGGGTGAAAAGCGCAACCCCACCGACTTCGCCCTGTGGAAATTTAGCACGCCGGATGTCAAACGCCAGATGGAATGGGACAGTCCTTGGGGCGTCGGTTTTCCGGGGTGGCACATTGAATGCACGGCGATGGCGGCGAAGTATCTTGGGGAATATTTTGATATTCACTGCGGTGGCGAAGACCATATCACCGTCCATCACCCCAATGAGATTGCCCAATCGGAGGCATGTTTTAATACCCGTCTGGCGAATTTCTGGATGCACGGCTATTTTTTGCAACTGGATGACAGCAAAATGTCGAAATCCAGCGGCGAATTTTTGCGGATTCAGACCCTGATTGATAAGGGCTATGATCCACTGGCCTACCGATTTTTCTGCCTCGGCGCTCATTATCGGGCCAAATTGACCTTTAGTTGGGACAGCCTTGACGCCGCAGTGACGGCCTTGCAACGCCTACGCCAAGCCTCGTATGAATGGGGCGAACCCGGCGACACGGTTGACCCCGAATACCAAGCGCGGTTTTTGGAGCATATCAACAACGATTTAAATATGCCGCGTGTACTGGCGCTGGTGTGGGAAATGGTCAAGAGCGATTTGCCACCCCAAGTCAAAAAAGCCACGTTGCTTGACTTTGACCGCGTGATGGGCTTGCAATTGGCGACATGGCAGCCCGCTGTGGAAATCATCCCCGATGAAATTTTGGCGATGGTCGAACAGCGTCAAATGGCTCGTGCCGAAAAACGCTGGAAAGACGCCGATGCTCTACGTGATGCGGTCACAGGGGCGGGGTACGAAATCGAGGATACTGCACAAGGGCCGCGTGTTCGGGTGAAGGCGAGTAAGGCTTAGTCAGGTATCGGGATGGCTGCCAACTTTCAGCATTGACGAACACCTGTTAGAATCAAACCTATACAGAAATGATACACGGTCAGGATTCATGACAGACGCGACGGCAAAAAAATGGCTGACATTGGCACAGGCGGCAGAAATGCTCGGCATCCATCCGACGACCCTGCGGCGTTGGGCCGATAATGGCAGCATCCCGGTTTATATCACCCCCGGTGGACACCGTCGATTTCTAGAATCGGATGTGGCGGTGTTTGTCAAACATCAGGAACAACAGATTACACCCAATAACCAACAGGCATGGGTGAGTTATGCGTTGGTCGAGACTCGCCATCGCCTGCAAACGAGTTTGCCCCCCTCCGGACTGACCGCGTTTGATGGGGAACAGCGTGAAGAACAACGCGAACTTGGCAAGCGGCTGTTGGGCTTGATTATGCAGCATATCGCCATGCCAGTAGATGATGCCAGCCTACTGATTGAGGCCCAAAGCATCGCGGTGCGTTACGCCCAAAATAGCATCGCCAATCATCTTTCCGTGCGCGATGGCTTGGAAATCGTGATGTTTTTCCGTGATAGCCTGACCGAAGCCGCGATGCAAATGCCGCAGGTGGCCCAACTTGACCACGAGGCCCAAATTCGACTGTTGCGCAAGATCAATCAGATTTTTAACACGATTCAACTGGCGCTCGTCGAATATTTTCATGAGCAACTTCCCCCCGGCCAACAACCCTGAATTTTGGTGGAGCAAATCTTCTAATGGGTAAAAAACATGTCGTTTGGGTAATCATTGCTTTGCTTGCTATTGCGATTCCAAAGTTTCAGGCACAGGCCCAAGATGATTTGCAGGCTACATTGGATTTGCTGACAGTGGCCTATCAAAATTCGGTGACCCGCACGAGCTACGCCGCGCAGTGGGATGGTACGACTTTGCAGAGTACCCAATTGGTGCAAGGTGATACGGTCTATATCATCTCGACGGAAATCGTGGAATCCCAAACGGCACAAATTGATGGAGCGAGTTCAGGCTCGTCCATAAATCAGCGTGTGGCGCAGGGCCAGATTGTAGTGCCCGGCCCACTGGAATCAGGAGCACCCCTGCCTGAAATTGAGATGATCCCCCAATTGGAATTGGCGGCATCCGTAGTTTCGATTGATGGACGAGTGTTTATCAATTTGGACGAGACTGCTATGGAATATCGGGCCGGACTGCCGGAGGGATGGCAAGAAATCCAAGAAGGTATGGTGCTGGGGGGCAATGGGGTGGTTTCGCTAACAGAGTTGGCATCATCGTTAGATCATGTGTTGCTTGTAGGTGCTGTGAACGGCCTGCTGTATACCACAATAGTACAATCAGCTGAGTGGTTGCCGGATGAGACATTAAATGAGCAGACGATGAACCGCTATTTGCTCACGCTCAATGCAGCGGAGGCAATGGCAGCATTGGAACAAGATGCCTCAGCACTGTTTGGCGATTTGGAATTGTCTGAGGAGGCAGTGAAGGCGCTCCTCAATGCGGCGGTCTATACACTGGAGGTGTGGGTTGGGGTAGATGACCAGATGGTGCATCGCCAGACCCTGACGCTGAATCTCGAAAGCGCGTTGGACAGCAAAACCTTTGGTAGTGATTTGGGTGGGGCGGCGGTCACAATTACCCACCATCAATCCGAGACCCTGACACTGAATGAGCTAGATGCCGAATTCGACATTGAAATGCCGCTCGTCGAAGAAGGAGTGGGTTAACATGCTGTACAAGTTCATTCGCCCTCTCATTCTAGCCTTAGTTGTACTCGGTTTGCTGAACACACCGCATATGATTGGACTGGCACAAGATGACGGCCTTTCTCGCCAAGAACAGGCGGCCCTGCGTGAAATTTTGGCAGCGTATGAGCGGACACGCAATTGGAATACCTATTCGGCACAGTCGGGTGAAAACAGCCAATTGGGGCTGAGTTTGGCGGTGGGGGATGCTGATCCGTATACCTTGAATGATAACACCCGCCGTACCGTAGATTCGGTCTATGATGTGCCCAACAGTGCCGTGCAGACCGAATTGGGGCAGACCCGCACCATCCGCGAATCGGAAGGCCGCCAGACCATTAACAATGTCACGGTGCAGGCCGATTTCGAGATTGTGGGGATTAGCGGTATTGTGTATGTGCAGGGAGATCGTACATCCTCGCCGGATGATGGGCGCAATCTTGAACTCAACGATTTCACCCCGATTAACGCGGCGGTGACAGCGGATTTGGCCTCGGCTGAGGTCGCTAATCTGGAATCGCATGTAGATGCCAAAGAATTGATTGCGCTGCGGGCCACTAATGAATTATTGGAAACGGCGACGGCTGTCGAAGATTTGGGTGAAGTCACCCTACGACAGTATCCCAATCCCGTACAGGTTTATACGATTACGGTTGACCCGCTGGTGGGGATTGAGGTGTTAGATATTGATGTCGAAAGCATCCTTGCCAATCCCCGTTTGGACATCCTTGACCGGACGGCATTTTTTAACCATCTAGCTACTGACAGCAACCTGACCATCACCGTATTTTTGGACGCTGAGGATGGTGGCTTAGTCGGGGAGCAGTTGATATTAGAGGTCGAAATCAACCTTTCGGAGACAGACGGACTGAATGTGGCACGCGGTTCATCCGCCGAGTTTACATTGGCGCTGAGTTTTGAAAGCTCCGTGCTGTATTTTGCGATTAACGAAGCAGTGACGATTAACGACCCCGGTGCGACGCAGTAGAAAGTGGGGAGTACCATACAGATTACACGGGGCTGAAGCCGCCGTGCTGAATCTAGGGTGAAAGACAAACCATCAAGATAGAATTTGCGAAGTTGAATCTCCAAGACGGCTGAATCAACAAAGGACATCCCATCAATGGACAAAGCCAATCTGGTAGAAAAATTCACGTTATTTAACGATCATTGGTCACCCCGCATCATTGCCGAGGCCAATGGGCAGTATGTCAAATTAGCCAAGCTGGAAGGCGAATTTGTCTGGCACGCGCATGAACACGAAGATGAGATATTTTTTGTCATCAGCGGTAAGTTGATTATTCAGATGCGAGATCGCACCGTCGAACTCAATCCGGGGGAATTATTTGTGGTGCCGAAGGGTGTCGAACATAACCCATATGCACCAGTCGAGACCCATATTATGTTGATTGAACCGAAACAGACTACCCACACGGGAGATGTTGAAACTGAGCGCACGGTAGCCATTGAGAATCAGCTTTGGGTGTAGGATTTCCAAGATTCCATAGATGAAAATCGAAAGGGCGACCCGTTTGTGAATCGCCCTTTTTTATTGGTTACATACGTTCGGGGGCGGTCATGCCCATGAGGGTCAGGACACGCTTAAAGACGATCTTGGCGGCGCGATACATCTTCAGGCGGGCTTTGGCGACATCTTCCGGCACTTCACTGTGTAGCACACGGATTTCATCGTAAAGAGGGTGGAAGGCCCGCGCCAAATCCAATGCCCAGAACGCCATCTGATGCGGGGCGAGGTTGTCATGGGCAAAGACCAATTGATCGGGGAATTCCAACATCTTCAAAATGAAGGCCGTTTCGGATTCACCAAGCAGCGATAAATCGGCATCCTTGTCCCAATCGTTGGGATAACCACGCTCCTCGACTTGGCGCAAAATCCCGGCGCAACGCACATGGGCATTCTGGATATAAAACACCGGGTTTTCATTCGATGCCTTGACCGCCAAATCGAGGTCAAAATTGATAGTGGCGTCGGTGCTGCGGTTGAGCATGAAATAGCGCACGGCGTCTGGCCCGATTTCATTAATCAGGTCGTCCAAATTGACGACCTCACCTTTACGGGTACTCATGCCGACAGGCTGACCGTCGCGCATCAACTGTACCCACTGCGTTAGGACGACCTTCACTTTATCAGCATCGTAACCCAGTGCTTGCAGGCCACGATTGACGGTTTGGGCCTCGGTGAAGTGGTCAGAGCCAAAAATATCAATGCACAGGTCGAAGCCGCGCCCTAATTTATTGACATGATAGGCGATGTCGGGTAGTACATAGGTGGGTTCACCCGTGCTTCGCAGGATAATGCGGTCTTCGTCATCGCCAAATTCGGTACTCTTGAACCAGAGGGCCGGGGCGAGATTTTTGGCTTTGGCGGCGGCTACATCTTCTTCTGACGCGCCATGACGGGTGGGCGAATAATATAGATAGCCACGTTTTTCTAGTTCAGCGCGTACTTGCTCGACAGGTTCTCCATAGAGACTCAATTCCGGGAAAAACAGGTCAAAACGAATGCCGAGGCGATCAAGGGTGTTTTCGATGTTGCGGAAGATTTCTTGCTCGGCATATTCTTTAAAGACCGACCAATCGGCGTTTTTCCATTCGTCGCCTTTTTCACCCGCCAATTTTTGACCCATGTCGCTATGATATTCACCTTCATAGCCGCCTTTGGGGAGTTCGGCGTCAATACCTAATGCCTGCAAATAACGGGCCTGCAAACTTTGACCGAGCAGGGTCATTTGGCGACCCCCGTTGTTGAAATAATATTCGCGGTAGACGTTCCAGCCGCACATTTCCATCAAACGGGCAATGCCATCCCCTACGACTGCCCCGCGTGTGCGTCCCACATGCAGCGGGCCTGTCGGGTTGGCACTGAGGAATTCCACATTCACACGGCGGTTCTTGCCAATATCTTGCTGAAAAATCTTGTCATCAGCCTTGATGATGATGTGGATTTGTTCACGCACCCACTCCCGATTGAGCCAAAAATTGAGAAAGCCGGGTGGGGCGACAATCACCTCCCGCAAAAGATCGTTTTTAGGCATGTGGTCGGCGATGGTTTGGGCAATATCTAGCGGCTTGAGACCAAAGGTTTTGGCAAGAGCCATTGGCGCAGGGCAGGCATAATCTCCCTGATCGGCTTTTTTGGGGCGGTTGATGGGCACGGCAATGGCATCGGCGGCGGGTAGTTTTCCGGCTTGTTGCGCGGCGGCAATGGCATCGCGGACAAAGCCTTCAATGCGTTGGGGAATGGGCGTAAAGGTCAACGCGGTAACTCCTAATGTCAGTCCATAGAAATTGAGTTTTTTATTGTAGCATAGTGAGGCCGATTCAGGTATTTTGCACACGGCGAATCGTACTCCACAACGACAATCCCCCCACAATCAAGGGCAGCAGCACATAGGCCAGTATCAGCGGGGCGGCGAAATCGTTGAGTTGATCGGCCTCAGATAAGGGCACAGGTAGCCACATCCACAACAGCATCAATTCCCAGTGCGGAAAAATCATCAGGGGGAAAAAACGAATCAGGCTGAAGTCGGCGGCGTCATAATGCAGCACAAAAAAGAGCATCCCGGTCAGCAAACGAAATGACCCTTGCATAATCAACATCCACAAATTGGCTTGGCGGATATTGGGCGTGGTGGCGGAAATCAATAGCCCACCACTCATGGTGACAAATAATTCTAAAAGGGGCATCAGCACAATCATCAATCCCAAGAGTGCTAAGGGGAGGGCGTCGGCGATGGTGAGGGTGACGTTATTGAGATTGTAGCGCAGCAGGCCGATAAACAGGGCAATCACCAAGCGCGAGACAAAAATTTGCAGCAGCACAGGGCGGGCTGTCCATAACAAGGCGGCGAATTTGCTGAAAATCAATTGATAGCGCGGCAGGGGCACGGTGCGGATGATGTCCCATGTACCGTGTTCGACCTCGCCAGCAATGGCATGGGCCGCCATCCAGCGGGCATTGGTTAGCAGACGCAGATAGAAACTTTCGGAAAGGAGCATCAATAGGGGGGCGATAAAGAGCAGGGGGATATAGACCATGAAACCGACAGTGACTTCATGCGAAATGAGCAGGGCAAAGGATATAATGAGCAAAATCGGATTGAGAATCGAAAACAGTCGAACCAAGCGACGGCTGGTGGCAGCGATACGGTAATCAAAAATGCTCAATTTGCGTAGTTCGTTTGCCACAAGCGGGAAACGCGGGTGCGCCCATCCCGGCAGCCAATCGGGAATCCGGTTATACATCCCTTGAACCCCTATAGTGGGAGGATTTTTCAATTGAGTCTTAATTATACCCATTTGAGCCGAACCGTTTCTTTAGCCTTGCGACACCGACCTAAACTATATTCACTCACATTGGATGAAAATGGTTGGGTTGCGGTGGAGGATTTGTTGCAGTCGCTCCGTAAACTGAGGCCGGAATGGGAACATCTCACCGAGGCGGACGTGGTGCAGATGAATGAACAGGCCAGCAAAAAACGCTACGAAATCGCGGATGGGCGGATTCGGGCGCTCTATGGACATTCGACAAGCCAGAAAGTCAAAAAAACGCCATCCGCCCCGCCGCGAATTTTGTATCATGGCACAACCCATTCGGTGCTGGATGTGATTTTGAAAAAGGGCCTTAAACCCATGAAACGCCAATATGTGCATTTTGCAACGGATCGCAAACTGGCGGGTGAGGTGGCGAGTCGGAAAGGGGGCAAGGTGGTCATTTTAGAGATTTTGGCGGGTGATGCCTATCGCAATGGGGTGGCGTTTTATTTGGGGAATGAGAATGTGTGGCTGGCGGATTATGTGCCGCCGGAGTTTATTCGGGCCGAGGAATAAAATACCCCAATTGCAAAAACAGTATCCTATTTTAGGAGGAAGGGGCTGCGTATGAAAAATGTTCTTAGAGATTCTTTCCTTCTACTAAGCGTTTTCATTGTTGGTATGGTTGTTTTTTCATTTCCATCGCCTACATATTCCCACGCTAATGATGCAATTCACTGTAGACACGAATCTGACCTTCATATATGTCCAATCGCTTGGCATCCAAACAAAAACCAACTTGCCGTTCGTGATCTTTATGATATTGTCGTATGGGATATAGCTACAGGTGAAGTGCTGAAAAGTTTTGGTCAAGAGGGTAAAGCCCCAGACGCCTTCGCATGGAGTCCAGATGGTGAACTAATTGTCACAGCAGACGGAAACTACGACGTCAACATCTGGGATGTCCAATTAGGAGAGAAAATCCGCTCAATCAACATGGAGGCCTACCTCACAGATGATTTCGAAGCTGGTCGAATTGATGGCCCGTTTGACCACATTGAGGCAATTAGTTGGAGTCCCGCAGGAGACCAAATAGCTGTTTCCCATGACGGCTCAGTTAGCATTTGGAACTGGGAAGCGAATGAATTCAGAACTATACAGTGGGACACTTCAGGCCAGCAGTCAAGAGCGGTGGCTTGGAACTTTGATGGTACTAAGCTGGCGGTTGTGAATGTTTTCAACTTCGTTTTATATGACGGCGAATCTTTTGAAGCGTTGTTTGATAGCAATGTGTGGAATGGAGCATACTATGTTAATTGGCGGACCACACCACAGTCAGTTGCTTGGAGTCCTGACGAAGAACAATTGGCTGTAACTCTCGTAACGCCGCGATCCCTCAACCAAGCCGTTGTCTATGTGAATAATGTAGCGCCGGGCCAAGAAGACCATATCTTGACGACAGAAGGCAGCCTCATTAACGCCATTGCATGGAGCGCTGGGTCAAACTTACTTGCCAGCGCCAACGGTAATTGGCTTGACGAAGATAATAGCGATAATTCGGTTCGAGTGTGGGATATGTCAACCTACGAGTTAGTTGAAGTTTTCTCCTATGATTCTTATGTGATTTCGGTAAGCTGGAGTCCAGATGGAAAGCAATTAGCCATTTCTACCTCCGACGGCAATATAGAAATTAAAGATTTTGAATAGCGTATCTTAAAGGCCGAGTCGCCGACAAAGTTCACCTACCAAAATATCATGGTCAGCAACCAGTGGTGGGACGCCATCAGGCAGGGTGGCCCAATAGAAGCAAAATTCCAGTGGTTCGGGGTTGCCGTCGCTGCGATTTATTTCCATATGTGACCATGTTTCAGGTGGCGCATGGTCACAAGTCAGATGGAAAAAGTAGCGGTGGGCGATTTCCTCACGGTTATAGTGATATTCGACCATGCCTAGAAATTCTTCAATTTTTAGCCCCTCTAAGCCGGTTTCCTCAAAAGCCTCGCGCATGACACCCTGTTCGGGAGTCTCATCCGGTTCAATCGAACCCGCCGGAACTTGAATCCCCGCGTCGGGGTAATCGGCGTGTTCAAAGACCAATAGGCGATTTTGATGGGTGATATAGGCGAAGGCCTTGCGTCGAATAATCATACCACCGCGACCACTGGATTACTCAAACTGCCGACGCCCTCAATTTCGATTTCGACGGTATCACCGGGTTTAATCTCGGTCACACCTTCGGGAGTGCCTGTCAAAATCACGTCGCCGGGTTCAAGGGTCATGACGTGCGAGGTGAATTCGATGAGGGTGGCGACATCAAAGACCATATAGGAGGTGTTGGAATTGATAATCTCCTCGCCGTTTTGCCGCGCTTTGATACCGAGATTGCCGGGGTTTTCGATGTCGGTCACGATAAATGGGCCAAGCGGGCAGAACGTATCAAATCCTTTGGCACGCCCCCATTGACCATCGGCTTTTTGCAGCACACGGGCTGAGACGTCGTTGGCACAGGTATAGCCCAATACATAATCGAGGGCGTCCTCTTTTTTGACCCGTTTGGCCCGCTTGCCGATAATCACCGCGAGTTCGGCTTCCAAATCTACGCGACCAATATCAGCGGGGAGTTCGATATTTTCACCATAGGCAATCAGGGAGCTAGGCGGTTTCAGAAAAAGCATCGGCGTTTTGGGAACTTCGACGGCGTGTTCGGCAGCATGGGCGGCATAATTGCGAGCCACACATACAATTTTACTGGGCTGGATAGGTGGGGCGAGTTGGATATCATCCAGTGCGCTGATTTCGGCTCCGGCGCGATAATTACCCTGTAGATCGCCTTCGACACGATAGACGATGCCATTTTGAATCATACCAAGCTGAATGCCGCTGCTGGTGTAATAACGGAGAAGGGCCGTCGCCATAGGGTTGCTCCAATCGAGATATAAAAATGAACGTCACGAGTTTAATTTCTTATGGCCCGCCTGTCCACTTTTGCCGAAAAAAGCTCAATGACCCCATCTAATCCAACCTTGATGACTTGTCCGCAATTTTCGCAGACCCATTGATTGGTCTGTGGA
Organism: Chloroflexota bacterium; assembly: GCA_024434115.1. Taxonomy (GTDB): domain Bacteria; phylum Chloroflexota; class Anaerolineae; order Aggregatilineales; family J027; genus CFX10. The sequence continues at coordinate 341,027 of QMIT01000004.1, read as the reverse complement.
GTGAGCGCGGTTTGTTCACAGGCGGGGCAGCGCCAAATTTCCCCCAGCGGTTTGGCAGTGGCGGGTGGGGAATCGCCTGTTTTAAAAGCCCATACCAACGCATAGCCGACCTGCCAGCGTTGAATCTCCACCAATTCAAAACCCAGTATCTCGATTAAATAGTGTTCAAAGCGTTCGTTGGTCATGGTTTTGCCGGGGAGTAGTTTGGCTTCACGCCCCTGCCGATTGGACATCAAGACCACACCGCCGGGACGGGTGACCCGTTGGATTTCACGCAGGACGGCATCAGGGGAGGGCATAAATTCAAGGGCTTCCAAGATGGTGACGGCCTCGAAAGTGTGGTCGGGGAAAGGGAGGTGGTCGGCGGGGCAGTGCAGGAGATAGGCACGGTTGGCATGAAGTTCATATTGCAATTTTTCGGCGGCACGGGCCAACATTTGGCGGCTAAGATCAACGGCAACGATCTTGCCCGTAAAGGCAGGACGTTGAAATAATGTGACGGGTAGGCGGCCTGTGCCTGTCGCAACATCTAAAATCAAGGCATTTGGGGTTTCTATGGCTTGCAGGAGGGGGCGACCTAGATAGGCGGTTTCATAGGCGGTTTCAAATTCTTTGGTGCGGTCATACCGATGGGCATAACGATCATAGAGCCAAATGACCACGCGGCGACCTAAATAGACGCCTTCCGTCGTGTTGATAAGCCACCAAAGGAGCAGGCCAACTAACCCGATTGAAACCAGCATACCAATAAACACGAGTGGCGTTCCCATGACGATTTGACCTGTACTCAGGGCGGGGTGATAATGTCTACCATCTTCGCATAGAAAATTGATTTTGACATTCTCTAAATCCGGAGTCGTGTCGTGGATAAGCAAACAAAAAAACTCATTCAGAAACTCGCTGACGCCGACCCGAAAGTGCGCTATAACGCAGTCATGGCACTTGGCAAAACAGGTGATATTTCGCTGATTGATGAATTGGATAAGGTCGCTACGCTGGATCAAAACCCGAAGGTGCGTGATCTCGCCTATAAAGCGGTGCGTGCCCTGTCGGTATTGCGGCAGCGCCAAGAGGCCGAAGCCCGTCAGAAATTGATGAAAGCCGCTGACGATGACTATGAATGGCAGATGCTTTCCGGCGATATTAGCCGACAAGCTGGGCCAGTGGTTACAGAAATTAAATGGGATGATGAAGATATTTTAGATCTGCCCCCAGAACCAGATGAAGCCCCGGCCCCCGCGCCTGAAAAAGAGGGCAGACGGGCCAAAAAAGCGCAACAGAAGGCCGCTCGGCGCGAACGTTCACGTGGTCGGGTATCTGGCTGTTTTCGGGTATTTATGTGGATGGCGGCGTGTTTTGCACTGCTCGGTGCGACCATTGTGGCCTATGATGAAATCAATACCCCCGAAGATGCGGCCATCAATCGAGCGGATGCACTGTATAAGTTAAATGAATGGGTGCAAGACGATGCTCAAACCGCGCTGGCGTATCAAACCGCTCTAAACGCGGCGACGCTGGATTGTAAGACTGTGCCCTCGGCAGAGGAATATACCGTGCCGGAACGCCCGAAATGGGTCGGCGATGTCAACGAGTATCATCAAGAAGGACTAGACCCATTTTTTAATTTGATGGAAGAGGTTGAAGAGGGTTTATATAAAACACGCAGTCAAATTGAGACGGCGTGTTCCGGGAAAGATCAATTAAATAGCACGGATTGGGCGATTGGGGACGCACAGGCTCAAGTAACTAGCACGCTTGCCGCCGTCCAACAGGCATTAGATTTACTGCTGTTTGAATGGCAGAAAATTCAACCGCAATGGCCCACGCCAGAGGTCAGTTAGGATTTGAGAGGCAACCAATTTTTGGATTCGGGCTGATCGGTGGGGGCGATACTTAACAATAACCGACTGCGGGCCGAATAATAGACGATGTATTCGCGGCCTGTGTTCATAGGGACTTCGGATGGGACGACAAATGGGGCAAAACTATAGCTACCGATGATGAATGAGAATGGCATTTCGGGCCGATTCCGGGATGCCATTTTGATTTCCAATGGGCCGCGCTGCCACCGGACAGGTTTTTTGGAGAATGTTTCGGGCAAAAACATGCTGGCATTCGTCCATAAGACCCCGGCAAGGAAAAAAAAGCTGAGAAACATCATGAAATAGAAGAAATAGCTAAGGATTCCACCACTCGGCCCACGTAATATAAGGCCTATCCCGGTTGCCAGCATAGTGGCGGGGCAGATAAAGCCGATGCTGGAGACAAGGGCTGCTATCACGATAGGGGATCGCTGCAATCTGGTCATTTTACCTTGCCGGTTCATCGTTAATTTTTCAGCCATTTGTGAGGATGGCGTGTAGTGATAGGAGTGGTCGTCTTTTGGATTTTGGGTAGGATTCATCTCTAGTACATTTCTTTCTTGGATAAACAACGGCTCGGCTGTACAATAGCCGCGCTCTTAAGACTATAAACCCTGAAATAAGGAGGCGCAAACAGCGTGGTTAGTCCTTTAGACTGGCTGCTTGGCCTGTTTTCACTAGACATTGGCATTGATCTCGGTACGGCGAACACATTGGTGAGTGTGCGCGGTAAAGGGATTGTGATTAACGAACCTTCATACGTCGCCATCGAAAAGAAAACGCGGCGACCCCTTTCATTTGGGCAAGAAGCCAAAGAAATGTCCGGCAAAGTGCCTAATAAAATTTTGGTGGTGCGTCCTTTAAGGGATGGTGTCATCAGCGAATTTGAAATTACTGAGGGGATGCTAGAATATTTTATTGGTAAGGCCCACCAACAAAGCTGGGTGCCGATTCCACGTCCGCGTGTGGTCGTCGGGATTCCCTCCGGTGTGACCGAAGTGGAAAAACGGGCTGTGTATGATGCCACCATGAGCGCCGGGGCACGCGAAGCCTTCTTGATTGAAGAACCTGTCGCGGCGGCAATTGGGGCTGGTCTGCCGATCCAAGAGACACGTGGCAGCATGATTGTGGATATTGGCGGCGGGACAACTGAAGTGGCGGTGTTTTCGTTGGGGGGCATTGTCATCAGCCGCAGTATCCGCGTGGCAGGCGACGAGATGGACGAAGATATTGTCCAATATATGCGCTCCAAATATAACCTGCTGATTGGGGAGCGTACCGCCGAAAAAGTCAAAATCGAAATTGGCTCGGCTTTTCCCCTGCTGGAAGAACGTACCATGCTGGTGCGGGGGCGTAACTTGATTAGTGGTTTGCCGGAAGCACGCGAAGTATCCTCGATTGAAATCCGCGAGGCCCTCTCTGGCTCGGTGGGGATTTTGGTGGACACGATTCGGGATGCGCTGGACGAAACCCCGCCGGAATTGGTGGCCGACCTAATGGAATCCGGTATTTGCCTTGCTGGGGGTGGGTCGCAACTGAAGGGTCTAACCGAGCGTGTGGCGGATGAGGTCAATGTGCGGGTGTGGCTGGCGGAAGATGCCATGACATGTGTGGCGCGTGGGGCGGGGCGTGTGTTGGAAGATTACGACAACCTGCGTAGCCTGCTGGCTGGTTTGGAGCGCGGCTCGACCCAGCATTGATAGTTTTTGTTGAGGCAAGGAAATGACAGGTTCCAAAATCCCAAGTATCAAAATCGAGGTTTTGGATTTCCTTGCCACTTGTCCCTCTGCACAGCAAGTTCTTGATTTTCGCACTTCTGAAACACTTCAGGAGCGTTTGCGTTATTTGCTTCAACAAAACCAAGAACGCACTTTGACCCTTGATGAAAACGCCGAACTAGATGAGATGCAGTATCTGAATCATTTAATGGCGATGCTCAAGGCGAAAATTCGGATTAAGATGATGGAGATCAAGTGATGGAAAGACGAGTGATTCTCTATCCGGGTGAGGATGGGTATTGGGTGATTGAATGCCCTAGCTTGCCGGGATGTATCAGTCAGGGCAAAACGCGAGAAGAAGCCATTGAAAATATCAAAGAGGCGATTGCGCTATATATCGAATCCCTAGAAGCGCATGGCGATCCTGTACCCGAAGAAACCTATGACTCATTTGTCGTGACAGCATGACCAAACCATCGCTGACGAACAAACCTAGAGAGGAAATACCCATGAGAACGGTCAAATACAAAACCCATTGGTCATATTTAGGGTCAGGTGTAAAGCGTCAAGGATTATTGGCTGAATTTGTACTAGATGTTATTTATTTGATGCACAGAGGGATTATTCCACCATTCCACATCCTTAATCAGGTTCTACAAGGTGGTGGGTATAATGGGGGAATGGGACCCGGAACCTCATGGCGACCTTTCACTATAACTGAAGCTGAATATGAAGAACTAGTAGAAGCACTTTTGAAGTTAGATGCAGCAGAAGCGAAAAAACAACACCCTTATATAGATTCTGAAAAAGTAATTGTCGATGAAACTTTGCACCAATATACAACTTTTTTGGAATGGCTCGGTGCTGTGACAGAAAAGTACCCGAGAACAAAGTAAGTTCATCGTCTCGGTTTGGCGACGACACCCCACACATCTGCCAAAATGGAGAGGGCTTCACTGCCATCGGTGCGGACGCGGAATAAGATGCTGCCTGTCAGGTAATCACTCGTCAGGCGGGGGTCGGCGGGACTGAGGTCAGCAGGAAGGCGGCCCGAATTGAGGTCGTTAATCAGGGCCACATTACGCTCCACGACGGTCAAAAAGACATATTCATCGGTGGCGGCAATCGAAGACACGCCATAAAAATCGCCTAATTCCGCCAATTGCACCAAACCACCCGTCACCAAATCCAAGCGCCAGACAAAAATATCTGCCTCGCGGTCATCTATTGGAGATGTCACCAACGGGCTGAGGGGCAAGGGGTCTTTAGGGGTGCCACGCACCGCCAAGTAGAGGGCACTGTCATCCAATGCCCATGCGATGCGCTCCACATCACCAAAATTAATGGGATAATCGCGGGTGCCAGCGGTAATGAGGTCAATGACGCGAATCGTGCCGTTGATGGTTGGGCCTGCCAAACGCGATAGGCTGGAATTGATGGCGGATGGGCCGGGGATAAACGTGCTGTCGTAGGCACGAATCTCGCCGGACGAAATATCAATGGCATTGAGGCCCGCATCAGGAAAACAGCAGGAATAAAATAGGGTTGTGCCGTAGGTGGGAATTAGACGCGGACGACCACCCCCTAAAATTCCCCCATCACGGGCATATTGAAAAGCCGCCCCACCCAATGCCACATCGGACGAACCGAGCGAATAGTTGCCGATGTAATTGACCAAGCGTCCCGTCCCTCCCATATTAAACAAACTGGTTTCGCGCAGGGGGAAGGTGATAAAACCGGGGTCTTCGGCTTCGGCGGGGTTGCTGGATTCGATGTAGTAGATGGAGTTGCCACCCCGATCCAGCGCCATTGTGATGCTGAAATCACCGGGGAGGCGCACCGCCGCCCCACCTTCGGCACTGGTTTCATAGAGGCCATCACGCCGCGCAATATAGAGCCGTTCGCCGTTAGGTGTCCAGAGCAAACTGGCGGCTTGACCCGTTTGAAATTCTGGCCCAACAGTGGTGATGGGGTTGCCCTGAGCGTCCGCCAATTTCACCGTGTTTTCGTGGACATAGGCCAGCACTACCTCGTCGGCATTCTGACGGGCAAGGGTGGGTTGGTGGATGCCTGCCAATAAGATGAACAGGCCTGCCAGTACGAAGGCGAATGTGATCCGACGCATCAACGGGATAAGACCTCAGCCATCTTGAAATAGTGGTCACTGATGCCACGCTGCTTGCTGATGACATCGGAAATCTGTGCGCAGGTAATATCGCGTCCATCGAGACCGACCATGATGCCTGAATTGCCTGCGGCCAATTGTTCAACTGCGGCCACACCCAGCCGAGTGGCGAGCAGACGGTCAAAAGCCGATGGGCTGCCACCGCGCTGGACATGACCCAAAATGGTCATGCGGACTTCAAAACCAACGGTGCGGTCTTCAAGATATTTGGCGACTTCTGTGATGTTATATTTTGCACCTTCGGCGATGACGCCGATGGCGTGGGATTTGCCGCGTGTATACGCATCGTCGAGGGCTTTGGCGATTTCGTCAAGTTCAAGCGGTTTTTCAGGGGTGACCACCAATTCTGCCCCGCCCAAGATGCCGCTCATTAAGGCTAGATAACCACAATTGCGCCCCATCGCCTCGACCAAGAAAGCGCGTTCGTGGCTGGTGGCGGTGTCACGCAGTTTGTCAATCGCATCCAAGATGGTATTGAGGGCAGTATCCACCCCGATACTCATGTTGGTGCCCCAGATGTCATTGTCAATGCTGCCGGGGATCCCCACGACGGGAAAATTGAGACTATGAAGGGCTTGGGCACCGCGTAGACTGCCATCGCCGCCAATAACGACGAGGCCATCCACGCCGACCTCATTGAGCCGACGAAGGCCACGTTTTTGACCTTCGGGGGTTTTGAATTGTTCATTGCGGGCGGTTTGGAGAATCGTGCCGCCGCGCTGCAAAATACCGCTGACTTCACGATTGGTCATGCGTTCAAAATCACCCGCCAGCATCCCGGTATACCCACGTCGGATGCCGTAAACTTCCATTCCCATATCAAGCGCAGTACGGACGACAGCGCGAATGGCAGCGTTCATGCCGGGGGCATCGCCACCGCTGGTGAGGACTGCGATTTTCTTCATGATCGAACTCTTTTGTGCCAACTTTACGCAATTTATTTAAGCATCGGACGAATTTTAGCGCCAGTCGGCACAAAAGGGGTTATCAGACTTTGTGCCGATTGACCTAACGTTCGCCAACTAGATAGGGCTTGATATACTGCCCGGTGTAGCTGTGTTCACAGGCGACAATTTCTTCGGGTGTGCCGACTGCAATCACCTCGCCGCCGTCTTCGCCGCCCTCCGGCCCCATGTCAATCAGCCAATCGGCGACCTTGATGATGTCGGGGTTGTGTTCAATGATGAGGACACTGTTGCCACGATCTACCAGCGTTTGCAGCACATTAATCAGGCGTTCCACATCAGCGGCGTGCAGCCCCGTGCTGGGTTCGTCAAGGACATATAGGGTATCCCCCGTACCCTTTTTCGAGAGTTCGCGGCTAAGTTTGACACGTTGAGCTTCCCCGCCGGAGAGGGTGGTCGCGGGCTGCCCAATGCGGATATAACCCAACCCGACGGACCCGAGTGTTTCGAGGCGGCGATAGATGGTCGGGATGTTCTCAAAATATTCCAAGCCCTCAGTGACGGTCATATCCAAGACATCGGCGATGCTCTTGCCCTTATATTTGACCTGCAAGGTTTCGCGGTTATAGCGTTTGCCGTGACAAACATCACAGACAACATAGACATCTGGCAAAAACTGCATTTCAATTTGCAACATCCCTTGACCTTCGCAGTTTTCACAGCGTCCGCCCTTCACATTAAAGGAGAAGCGGCCCTGTGAATAACCCCGGATATTGCTTTCGGGCAGGTCGGCAAACAGCTTACGGATGTCATCAAACATCTTGGTATAAGTGGCGGGGTTGGAACGCGGAGTGCGACCAATCGGGCTTTGGTCAATGTTGATGACCTTATCAATCGTCTCAATGCCATCAATCGTGTCATGGTCGCCGGGGCGTTCGCGGCTGCCATAGAGCCGTTGGGCCAATTTCCGATACAGCACGTCCACCATCAAGGAGGATTTGCCCGACCCACTGACACCCGTAATCACCACCAACTTGCCTAATGGAATCTCGGCATCTACATTTTTGAGGTTGTTCTCACGAGCACCCCGAATGATGATGCTGCGCCCATTGCCCGGACGACGGGTTGGCGGGATGGCGATGCGGCGGCGCCCACTCAAAAATGCGCCCGTGATGCTGTTGGGATCATCCATCACTTCTTCGGGAGTGCCGGTGGAGATAATCTGACCGCCATGTTCACCTGCTCCCGGCCCCATATCAATCAGCCAGTCGGCGGCCCGCATGGTCTCATCGTCGTGTTCAACCACCAAGAGGGTGTTGCCGAGATCACGCATCCCTTTGAGGGTATTGATCAGGCGTTCGTTATCGCGTTGATGCAGGCCGATGGAGGGTTCATCCAAGACGTATAGGACACCCGTCAACCGTGAGCCAATTTGTGTTGCCAGCCGGATACGTTGGGCCTCACCACCAGAGAGCGTGCCCGCCGAGCGATTGAGAGTTAGATAATCGAGGCCGACGTTGACCATAAAACTGACACGACTGGTGATTTCTTTTAAGACCTGCTTGGCAATTTCAGCGTCACGGGCATTCAGGATAGCCACATGTCCATTATTTTCACCACTCAACGAATGAACCCATTCCGCCAAACGTTTGACGGGTAGGGCGGTGACATCGTTGATGGATAAGCTGGCAATTGTGACGGCCAGTGCCCAAGGATTGAGGCGGCGACCATTGCAGGTGGGACAGGGCCGTTCGGACATCACTTCTTCGATACGGGCACGCATCCAATCTGAGGTTGTTTCGTTATAGCGCCGTGCCAGATTGGGGATGATGCCTTCAAACTGAGTCTTATAGACCCGCCGATCTCCCTCATGGCTGACATATTCAACCGCGACTTTTTCTGAGTCCGTACCATACAAAATAATCTGCTGCTGGTCGGGGGTGAGTTTGCTCCATGCGGCGCTGTAGTTAATGCCATACTGCTTGCAGACACTGGCGATAATTTGCATGGTATAGCTATCTTTGCCCTGCGGCCACGCTTGGGCTTGAATCGCCCCTTCGGCAAGGCTCAATTCTGGGTCGGGAATGACTAGTATGGGGTCAATTTCCAGCTTGACACCTAGCCCCTGACACGCTGTACACGCCCCATGTGGACTATTAAATGAGAAGGTACGCGGCTCGACTTCGGGGAAGCTGCCATGCCCAAACGGACAGGCCAACTGCTCACTAAAGACATGATCTACCGAGTTGCTGCTGTCGGTGAGATCATTGATGATGACAAAGCCATCCCCTAGTTCAAGCGAAGTTTCAATCGAGTCGGTGAGACGGGTGATAGCGCTGCGGGCTTCTTCGCTGGTAGGGTCATCATAGTGACGTACCACCAGACGGTCTACCACAATTTCAACCGTGTGCATCTTATAACGGTCAAGGTCGGGTGGGTTATCTACCTCATAAACCTCACCGTTGACCCGCGCTCGGACGAAGCCCGCTTCTTGAATATCTTTGAAGACTTTTTCATGTTTGCCTTTGCGGTCTTTGATGATCGGGGCAAGCACTTGGATACGAGTCCCATCTGGCAGAGCGGCAACGGTATCTACAATTTGCTGGGCAGATTGGGCCTCTAGTGGTGTGCCACAGGTCGGACAGTGGGGCTTACCGACACGGGCATAGAGCAGACGGAGATAGTCATATATTTCTGTTACCGTCCCAACCGTTGACCGGGGGTTGTGGCTGACCCCTTTTTGGTCAATGGAGACGGCGGGGCTGAGGCCCTCAATTTGATCTACGTCAGGTTTTTCCATCTGACCCAAAAATTGACGGGCATAGGCGGAGAGGCTTTCAACATAGCGACGCTGACCTTCGGCAAAGATGGTGTCAAACGCCAGTGAACTTTTACCACTTCCAGACAGACCAGTAATCACAACCAGCTTATCACGCGGAATCTCGACATCAATATTTTTCAGATTGTGTTCCCGCGCACCGCGCACAATAATCTTGTCTTGCATGATTCCTCTTGTGGTTCATCATAAGGTAATGATGGGCAGGGGAGACAACATTTCACCTCAGGTTGACCCTTTACCTGACAGCGAACAGATGTGCGATTGTACTCCCGTTAACAGGTGGGAGTCAAGATAGAAAACAGGCAAGTTGGGTATGAATTTTGGGAGTTGGGGTGAAGCGACTTTAGATTAAAAATCGCTTCACCAGAGGAGTCTATTAGCTTGCATCGGGGCCTTGGCGTAGTTTACGCATGGATTCAATAATGAGGGATTGCAGCTTGGGTTCGGTGCTGGGATCACTCAACGTTTCGATTAAGGGTTGGAGGGCGCGTTTGTCACCCAATGAACCAAGTGCAACAATGGCACTGGCCCGGACTTTCATATTGGCTTGATACAAATCATTAATCAAGCGCTCCATTGAACGGTCTACTTGTTTGCGCATGATATTGTGCAGGGCGATGATGGAACTGTGGCCGACGATATGATCTTGATCATCCATTGCCCAAATAAGGGCTTCAATGGCACGCGGGTCACCTATGTCTCCCAGTGCGTTAGCAGCACGGCGGCGCACGGTGACGTCTTTGTCGCGCAGGGCGATGGTCAAGGCTTGGACGCCGCGATAATCGCCAATTTGACCGAGGGCTTTGGCGGCGGCACTGCGGGCACGATAATCAAGGTCGGTCAGCACTTCGATCAGGGATTCAACGGCCAAGTCATCGCCAAGTTCGCCCAGCGCAAGGGCCGCACTGCGCTGTACGTCTGGGTTGTTGTCGCGGAGGGCCGAAATTAGCGGCTCAACAGCAGGCTTGCCCATATCCACGAGGGCTGTCCAGACCGCCATTTGCACTAATTCATCGGTGTCTTTAAGCGCGGCAACCAGTGGTTCGGCAGCGCGACCATCGCCGATTTTGGCAAGGGCCATCACCGCCAATACACGCACACTGGCGTCAGCGTCTTGCAGTGATTCAATGAGCGGCTCAACCGCCGGATCACCCAGTTGGTCGAGCGGGTCTTCTTGGTCGGGGTCATATTTTGATTCATGGAGGGCGCGAATCAGCGGTTCCGTTGCACGCCAATCCCCGCGTTTGCCAAGTGCTTTGGCGGCCCGTGCCCGTTCGACAGGATCATCACTGCGCAGCGACGTAATCAGCCAATCCATTTCATTTTCTTCCGGGGTTGGCTGACGCGAACGAGAGTTATGGTTATGATTATTTGGGTTTTGAGAGCGTCCGTAGTGGTTATTATTGCCGTTCATGCCGTTCCGTACTGGTTCTTGTGGTCGAGATGCCCCGAAAAAAGCGTCTAATTGGGGAGCCGGGTTTTCGTTGGGTTCGTAGCCCAGTTTGCGGAGCGAATTCAGCGCAAACATACCCAATTCTGGATGAACTATCAAGGGAATAAGTGCAGGAATTACTTGGGTATCACCAATCATGCCAAGTGCTTGTATACAGACTTGGGCTACCTGTGGAACGGGGTCGTCGAGCATTTCCATCAGCTTGGGAACGGCTTGGACGGCACGCATTCGACCGAGGGCGGTCACGGCTCGATAGCGTGCTTTGGGGTCGAGGTCATTCAATAAATCTAACAGGTGGTCAATGGCCGCTGGCTCATTGTCGAACTGGGTGTTCGCAATCCTTTCGCGGGCGCGGTCAGCAGAGCGTCCCCTTTTGCGCCCCTGAAGGCGGGATTTTCCTTTGCCATCTGATGAGCTTTCCATTGTACATGCCTCTTTCTTACGTCCGCACAGGCGTTAACATTCATCCCTCCCTGCTCGATTACAGTGATGATGGCTTGCGATCTATGTCCCACCCAAAACTGGATTTTGAAGACTACACTAAAACGGTTGTCCCTATTCGCGCTTGCCTGTAATTCCCCATGTGAGATGTTCAAAAGGATCGGGGGATTCCTTCCGAAAATCTACCCATGTCATACTCGTAAGAAAAATGGGCAATGCTGGTGGTTGTTGGCAATCGGGCAGAATGACGGGAATGACGGGCATGGAACGCTTAATAAATTCTCGAATAAACGCCCCTAATTCCAAGTCTTGCCACGGGCCGATCCCATTTTTGCCGACAAAGATTGCTACGGACTTGATATTTTCTATTTGTTGTTCCAAAAGGCGCTGCCATGGCAGACCCGGACGGAGTTCCCATTCATCTAGCCAAGGTCGAATGCCTTTTTCCTTGAGCTTGGTAGCAATGCGGATCACCTCGGCTTTATTCTGGTTGTTATGGCACATAAAGACGTCAAATTCGCCCAACTCGGTCTTGCCGTTCACAATCGCGCTGGCAGTTGCCAAGTCACGATAGGTGTTGGCATTTTTATCCATACCAGATACGACATCCAACGTCTGTGTCACCGAGAGTTTCTTGACATCTGGGAAAATCAGGAGGGTTGTGCAGATGGGGCAGGGCATGGATTCGTCTTTGCGGGCTTTGCGCTTGTGCAAAACATCTTGCGGCACATGATAGCCGCATTCCGGACAGACGAGCATCACTTCACGCTTGAGGGTATCGGGCAAGGCGTGCTTGTAAAGATGGGTGTTGATAAACTCCTCAAACTGGATACGGCTGTATTCGGTGGTGGTTCTGTCGAAAAACACACTGAGTTTGGCTTGTCCCTCACCCAGATTTTCTAGGCTGATGCCGCACGTGCCGCCGATTAAGGGTGCAAAGGTAGCGACATTGCGCCATGTTTCTTTTAACTTAAAGAAACCACTACGGGATAGACGCACGACCAGCATGGCATAGATGTTGGCGATGGGGCCTTCAAACTGGAAGACCACGCTTGGCCCATCTAGTTCGGGTGGATTGGTCATATCACGGGTGATTTGCGACGGGAAAACAAGATACGTCCCCTCAGCAGCCGGGGTACGCAGGGCAATTTCATGGCGTAGCAGAGTTTCAATGGTGGCGATGAGCAGGATGTTTTCGCGTTCGCGGTTCTTTAGGCGCTCGCCTTGAGGCACGGCGAAATTGCCGCTGCGGGCATCTTCTTCGCTAATCACCCCCATGCCGTCAGGTTCGTTGCGAGCAGCATTAACGAGGGCCGACGCATAGGAATCCAACATCTCTGGCTTCAACAGCACCATATCGCCAAAACTGAGGCGTTTGATGAGGCCCTTGGACTCCAATAGGCCAATACACGTGTCAAATTGGGCGCGGACTTCGTCGGAGGCTTCGGGTGCGCCGATGGTACGGAGGAAGCCGAAATAAAGGTCATCTACGCCAGAGAGTTGATGGCCTGCATCACTTTCAGAATCCAGATATTCTTTGATCGCCTTAAAGAGATGGCTGGAACTGACTTTGGGTAATGCGTCCCAATCAATCGCTTTTAGGACAGCTTTGCGAACGTCATCAATGCGGAAGCCTTCACGGGCGCTGGTTTCAAAATAGCCGTCCAGCTTGAAGGTGTCCATCATCTGTTTGATGCGGCCCTGTGTAATGCCGATTCCACCGCGATCTACACGGGCTGCCACGAGATAAATCTTCATCGGCTGGGATTTACCGTTCCGGTTGAATTGTTGGGCCTGTCGTAAAGCGCGAACCCAGTGGAGGACACCGCTGAAGGGGTCTACTTCATTGCGGGCATCAAATACGACGAGAGCAACGGTGACCTCATGTAGATGCAGTTGGTGAATAAGGCGATAGCCCGGTTGTCCAGCTAAATCCCACAGCAATACCTCATGAATTTCCTCTATATTGGAAGAAACCCGGATAGTCTGGCTATCGAGGACGTGAACTTGGCGGCTGTGGGTGGATTCGGTTTCTTGGTAACGATTGCCCGTTAACACAAGCGTGAGGGCCGACTTGCCGACCCCGGTATCGCCGACTAAGACCACTTTGGCATTCGTATATCGAACCGCCGGGGTAATGGTGGGCTTGGTGAGCAGGTTCTTGGTGTCTAACTCCCAAATTTGCACGACGGTATCCTCTTCACAAGGGAGAGCCAACATGGACTGAGTGGGGTGGAAAGCAATCCCGCCCAGATGGGAACTTGGCGTGTTGCGGGTGGTTTCCAAAAAAGCAAAGGTTTCCCATGTGTCGGTACGCCACAGACGGGTCGTATTGTCGGCAGATTTGGAGGCTAATAGTGCGCCATCCGGTGAATAGGCGACCCCATGTACAGCACGAGTGTGCGCCTCGATCAAAAATCGCTGTTTACCCGTTTCGATTTCCCAGACGCGGATCGTTTTGTCTTCCGAACCGGAAACAAGGGTTTTGCCATCGGGTGAAAAAGCTAGGGTATAAATTCGACCTTGATGCCCTTCCAATTTTCGCAGGCATTTGCCAGAGACGGTATCCCACAGCACAATCGCCGTGTCGTGTCCACCGGAGGCCAAAATTCGGCTGTCGGGTGACCATGCAAGGCTGCTTACGGCATCGGTATGTTCGGTTAATTTCAGGCGGACTTCGCCGGATTCAGCATCCCAAAGCCAAACGGAGTGGTGGTGTGGCCCAGTAGCGATGCGATCCCCCAATGGCGACCATACGGCATAGGTAAGCGATTTTTCGTTGGTTTCAATCCGCTGTTGAACGGTTCCACTTGCCACATTCCAAATACGGAGCAGGCCGTCGTTGGAGACCGAGACGAGCCGCTTGCTATCGGGTGACCAAGATGCACTGTAGACAATCTGCATTTGGTCAGCGAGCACCGTTTGGATACGGCCTTCCAGCGGATTCCAAATACGAATTGTGCCATCAGAAGATGGGCTTGCCAATAATTGGGGGTTGGTAGCCCAGTCTAGTTGATAGATTTCGTTGGTGTGTCCACGCAGAACTGTTTTGAGCGAAAATCCTAGACCCTGTTTTTCGAGTTCCATGATGACTAAAAAACACCTTCAATTCGTATATTTAGACAAAATCTCCCCAAAATGACCTTTTTGTTATTAAGTGAGCACACACCCTTACATTATATCATACCAACTTTTAACCGTTTCCCAAAAAAAACCTAATTTTACTTCAGTGTAACCTGCCTACCGAAATTTGGCTATGATGCAAATATTAGTTAATGAGCTAAATAACTGAAAAATAGGACATAAATCATGTGGGATTACAATGGGGAGTTTGCATTAAGACGCAAAAGGGGGAACAGATCGTAAATTCCCCCTTATGTTAAATCAAAAACTAGGACAACTCTACATCATTTAAGCGGTAACCAATGCCGCGCACATTCACTAAAATATTGGGGTTTTGCGAAGCATTCTTCAATTTACGGCGTAAATTGCTGACATGCGGACGGATGACTTCACGCGCTTCACGTTCTTCCACCCCATAGCCGCGCACTTCACGGACCAGTTCGGAGCATGGCACGACCCGTCCCCGATGTGCTGCTAGATACAGCAGCAGGTCAAATTCGGTGGGGGTCAGGTCTATCATTGTCCCCTCGACCTCAATTTGATAACGACCGGGGTAGATGGTTAGCGGGCCAAGATTCATCGCCGTCATGGTGGTGGAAATAGCAGGTGCAGCCGGGGCAGGGATGGCGGATGGGCTATAGTCAATTCGAGGTTTGGCGGCAGGCGGAACCATGATATTACGCGGCGCAGCTTTTTCTTCGCTCAGGGCAGAAACGTTCGATTTAATGGTCGTCAACAGTTCACGGCGGCGGCGCAGATTACGGGCACGTTCGACTCCACGTGAAACACTGTCGCGGATGTCTTCACTGGTGCTGGGTTTGATAAGATAATCGTGGGCACCCAGCCGCAAACTTTCCACTGCTGTTCCTAAGCTGGCATAACCTGTCATCAGAATGACGATGGCATCCGGCGATTGTTCTTTGATACGTGCCAATAGGTCAACCCCACTGATACCCGGCATCCGAATATCAGTCACGACAACGTCAAAGTCGTGTTGTGCCATAATATCGAGGGCCTCTTCGCCGCTCGAAGCGGTCATTACCTGATAACCCACTCTTTCCAAAGTTTTAGTTACCGAGTAGCGAATAGCACCCTCATCATCCACGACAAGGATTAAGGCATCCTCAGGATTGGTTGACATAGTATTGTTTATCCATTTCGAGAATTTACACTATAACAATTATAGATGAATGAATCTGCTAATGCAACATTTTTGGAGCGGTTAGATAGTGCTCTTATAAAGATTTTTGTGAATTCTCCATGAAATTAGCATAAAAGAACTTATGATAGAGTCAGAATGTCGGTGGGGAATCATGCCCAGACTTTAATTTTTTGACAATTTGCATCTTTGATAAATGCTTTAAAATACTAACAATCCTCCTCAAGGTGTTTAGATAAATTTTTAGTGGAGCGTGTTGCATGATCGAAAAAATTGCTTATAGCCAGCTACCCCAATGGGCGCGACCTACTCACCCCATTATGCGGAGCATTCTTGGCCCGATAGAACGATCCAGCCGCCTGCGTGGGTTACTACGACTGCTGATTGGAGTAGCCTTGATTGCGTTGGTGGTTGGACTGGGTTATGTGACCGCGAAACAGGATTCCGGTGATGATGAACCTGCCCTGCGCGACGTGCTCTATGGCCCATTGGTTGGGGCGCAGACGATAGCTCTTGTCTTGGCGCTGGCAATGACCTCGAATGTGGTGGCCGTTGAACGACAGAAACAGACGTGGGACAGCCTAAAACTAACAACCGTTGGGGCATCCTTGAGCCTACGCGCACGCTGGATTTCCGTATTTTTCCGGCTGAAATGGCTGCTGCTGGCAATTCTGATAGGGCGATTGGTTTATATAGGCCTATTGATGAAAGATATTGTAGATTTTCAGGGACGGGCACTGGATTTGTACATCAGCGGCATTACCCCCGAAATATCGCTTAATGTTGCCATTTTGTTGATGACGGCCTTGATGACCGCATTTATTATGATGCCATTTATTGCAGTGGGATTAGCAGCGGCTATCGGTATTGTGCTGGCAGTCTATACCCGTGCGCGTTCGGTGGTCATTTTGGGATTGTTGACCTTGATCGGGTTGCGTATTTTGCAGACCATCTTCGCCATATCACTGGATGATCGCCTGTTTGAAGGGGCGTTGGATATGGAGCGCACCGAGGCATGGGCGCGGCTACTTTTTTCAGCGCTTGAAGGCGACATGGCCCTTAAACTGTTGCATTTGGAAACGCTTGGTCAGGTTTGGGCGGATGTGGATTATACCGTTTACGTGGGGGGCGTCCTGCTTGCTATTGTGTTAGTTGAGGCAGCGATTGCGAATGGCTTGGTGCTGTTTGCGGCGTGGCGTGCAACCAAACCAGCCCGTCATTAGTTGAGTGATGCCAACCCTCTTCCAAAAATTTTCGACTCGACAGCGCCGTGTGGGATATGCCATTCTCACAGCGGTGGTGTTGGGTCTTTATCTTTACGGCGCGATAGTACAATCGGTTGAAAAAAATACTTCCCCGCGTCTGATTGACCAAAGTTCCTATATGGATTATGCCGAGAAGCTGCGTGAATCTCATTTCACCGATTTTCGCAATGGCAATCAAATGCCCTTGTATCCCCTAATACAGTCGCTGCACTACACCCCAAATGGCAGTGAACTTGAATTTTTCCGGCGGGGGCGCTGGCTCAATATTGGGTTATCCGTGTTGGTAGTAGCAGGCGTGGCGTGGGTGTTTTTCCGCCGATTTCCACCTCTGTTGGCCCTAAATCTGCAATTGATTAGCATGTTCACGGTGTTCATGTTCAAGGCGGGCTATTTTCAGGTCGAGGTGTTGTATTATTTCCTGACCTTTATCAGCTTCGTGTTAATGCTGCGGATGCTGGTGGCCCCGACGCGAAAATTGGCGATTTGGACAGGGGTGATAACTGGACTAGCCTATCTTGCCAAAGCCTCGGTGCTGCCTGCATTGGTTCTGTTTATAGGGTGGTATGTCGTCCAATGGGGCTATAAATTTTGGAAGAATCGCACCGTACCTGCTCACCTTAAAAACGGCCTGTTGGTGGGAGTGGTGTTTCTGATCCTGATTTCGCCGTTTTTGATTTATATGCGGATCCATTTTGGGCATTGGTTCTACAACGTCAATACTACCTTTTATGTTTGGTATGATTCATGGGATGAAGTGCGCTATGGGACACGCAAGTATCATGATGTGACACAATACCCCAACATGCCCGCCGATGAAATCCCCTCGATGGGCAAATATCTACGGGAACACACGGCGGAGGATATGGTTTATCGAATTAACTCAGGACTGATTAAGTCATTTGATCGGCATACGCTTTGTTCCTGTGCTTATGGGTATGCCAAATATATTCTACTGTACGGCGTGTTTACGATATGGGCCTGTGGGGTATTTTGGCACACCGATTTGAAAGTGCTCCTAAAAAAACATTGGATTGTGGCACTGTTTTGTCTCAGTTATTTTGGGGTCTATACCCTGCTCTATGCGTGGTATGTGCCGATTGCGATGGGGCATCGGTTTATGCTGGCGATGTTCCTGCCGTTTATGTTTGTGGTTGGGGGGCTATTAACTTATTTTCATCGGCGGCAACCCACCGTGCAGGCATTTGGGCGACCCATTGCGTGGCTGAATCTGTTTAATCTGATTACGCTGGCGATTTTACTCGTGGATATGGTGGATATTTTGACTGACCGTATCCTCCGCATTTCAGGGGCAGGTTAATCGGGTATGGGCACATACAATATGTAATCCCCCGATGACCCATTCGCACCCTCTAGCAGTACCGCATAAATCCCTTCTTGTTGAACCGTTAAGGTGATTTGAGCCGTTGTTTCATTTTCAGTCGCGTTGTCATTAAAATCCATAATGATGCCATCTGGCCCGTAAAGACTGAGTACAGGATCAAGCAGGCTGTCATTGGCGACGGCGGTAATTTGCCATGTAAAGCCGGGTTTAACCACGAATGTGTACCCCCGCCGTTGGCCCGACTGTAATGTATCTTCGATGCGTGCTGGGATGCGGATAAACTGCTGTGCGGCGTCGGTTGGAAAGTCCCCCCCAACAGGAATGGAGGGTAGATCAGCAGGCACGGTTGAAGCGCTAGTGACCACTACAAACCGTTCGCGTGGTTCCGACCATAGGAAAACCAAGATAGCAGTGATGATGACAATAGCTACAAAGAGGGTCGCGGTTGCGATGGGCTTCCAGTTGCCAAGTCGCCAGCCCGGAAAATAGACATGCGGGGGTTGTTTGCCGTCTTTGTAATGCTGAAACGCACGGGTTTCGGTGTCATCGGGGAAATTGTCCTGTGGCAGTCGCCAGCGTTTGAGCATTGATGTGCGTGTCCTTCTCAGCGGGCCGATAAACATATCTGGGTTCATGTAGTGCCACCCTGATTTGTGGTATTATCCTGTGCCGGATGGACGGAAGCAAGCGTCAGACTCGAATTTCA
This sequence comes from Chloroflexota bacterium, assembly GCA_024434115.1. Taxonomy (GTDB): domain Bacteria; phylum Chloroflexota; class Anaerolineae; order Aggregatilineales; family J027; genus CFX10. The sequence goes on along the minus strand of QMIT01000004.1, from coordinate 322,029 downwards.
TGGAGCATAAGAGTTAATGGAGTTAGAAGCTATCGCCTTCGCAGTCGGCATTTTTTTGGTACGGGTGCTGGGCAACACGATTACCACGATTCGTCTCATTTTAATCACACGTGGCAATAAACTGTATTCGACTATTTTGGCCTTTTTTGAATCCCTGATTTTTGTGGTGGTCTTGGGGGCGGTGGTTAACGATCTTAATTCAATCGTCAATCTGATAGCCTACTGTGGTGGCTTTGCGGTTGGGGGATATTTTGGGCAGTGGCTGGAGGACAAATGGACACGTGGCTATATTATGGTGATGGTTGTGACCCGTCAGCGGGAAAAAGGTGAGGCGATTGCTAAGGCTATTCGTGCAGCGGGCTTTGGGGCGACGGAGGTCTCCGGGCGTGGTGGCGAAGGGGATGTCTCGATTGTGGAATCCATTATCGAGCGCCATGATCTAACTAAATGTAATGCGATCATCCAATCCATTGATGCCGATTCATTTGTGACGATCCAAAATTTGCGGGCGACCCAACGCGGTTATGTGCCTGTTACCCAGCCGAGCCTGACGCGGATGTTTAATTGAACATCACCCTGTTTTAGTGCTATTCCTCCTTTAATACTTTTTCCTGTGGTGTTAATCTTGATTATTATACATGCGGTATTTCCTCTTATATAGAAAATATGCGCCCTCTATGACCAAAATTTTCATTAGCAGTACATCTATAGATTTGCGGGATTATCGTAAAGCGGTTGCTGATGCTTGCCTCAATGCAGGTTTTCACCCTATCCGCATGGAAAATTTTATGGCCCGTTCCGAAGACGCGACAAGTGCCTCCCTAAAAGAAGTTGAAGAGGCTGACGTTTTTATTGGAATATATGCGTGGCGCTATGGTTATGTTCCAGAAGGGGCCAATCGCTCGATCACCGAGATGGAATTTGATCGAGCACGGGATTTGGAGAAGCCTATCTTCTGTTTTGTGATAGATGAAGATTTCGCGTGGCCCGATGAATTTATTGAGGGTGGGTCGGGAAGTCAGCTTCTACGTAAATTCAAGAAAAAGATAGACACATCTTTTGTACGGGTTACTTTTACCACCTCTGATGACTTAAGCAAAAAGGTGTTAGCGACGTTAAACCGCTGGCAGGCATCCAGTCCTTCTAAAAGTAAGACTGCTGCCGTAACTTATATCCAGTCATCCGGTGACAGGAGTCCCGCAGTGAGCGCGGCAGGTAATGTCGAAATTACCTATCACGATGTCCCGGACGAAGTGAAAGCTATGCCGCAGCAAATTCAGCATCTTGAACGTGAGGCAACGATTCAGCGCCTGCACCACGAGATTGAGCTTGCCCAACAAAAAATTCATCGTCTGAACCGTGAGAAACAAAAACAAGCATTGACCTCCAAGGTGAATCGCGGAATGGAAAGCCTTATCCTTATTGGGATTATGGGTCTATGTCTCACGGGGTTGGTCTTTAGCATGGATCAATCCATTGGACTGCTAGTGGTAGTCGCTGTTTTGATTGGCGCGATATTCTGGTTTGGGCGGCGTATCCCCCAAGCATATTCCTTTAGGAATCAAATTGCCCGACTTCAAAATGAAATAGATACGAAGTCGTGGCAGATTGATGAATTGCAAAAAAACAAATAGGGAGGATTAAATGGGTCGTTTTCCGCTTTTAAATTTTTATCGCTATCTTTTATATCTTAGCGTGATTTTGTTAGTCGTTGGTGGTTTTTTCGTTGCCTACAACTATTCTAAAGAAGAAACTGAACTGTGGGACAATCAACACGGGTATTATACCGAAACATCCCATGATACGTCGGATTTTTTACAAGCATATGCTGCCATAATTTTTTTCGCAATACCTTTGGTGGTCGTTGCCGAATTGATAAAGTTGAATTTGTTTGTCGAAGATCATCTTTATCATATCCGGTATCAGGGTGTTATTATCAATTCTGGAGCGGCGGCGGAATATATACCTGATGTGCCTCCTGTCCAACCTCCCAAACTTCCAGCGGCAATTTCCAATCTAATTCGTAAGGAGGCATTGCAAAAGGCTGTCGCTCGTCCCTCTGCGAAAAATATCCAAGCGCACGATGAAGCGATCAATGCAGTTGCTATGTTTCCGGATGGTAAACGGCTTGTTTCGGCCTCTAATGACAAAACCCTCAAAATTTGGAATATTGACAACTTTGAATGTTTGGCGACTCTAAAAGGGCATGGGGCCTTGGTGAAGGATGTTGTGATAAGCCACGATGGTCAACACATCATTTCCTGTTCGATGGATAAGACCCTTAAAATTTGGAGTGCTGAAAGTGAGTTACAGACCCTGACAGGCCATTCGGATTCTGTAAATGCGCTCTCTCTCGCACCCAATAGCCATGTAGTTTCGGCATCCAGTGACCGCACCCTAAAAATCTGGGATATGACCACAGGGGATGTACTCCACACTTTAGAAGGTCATGAAGATGCAGTGAATGCTGTGACCGTTTCTCCGGATGGTCGGAAAGTCGTTTCAGCATCACGAGACTTGACGATAAAAGTTTGGGATTTACAGTCGGGGGCGGAAATTCATACACTGAAAGGCCATACCGCCAAAATCAATACAGTTACTGTTTTGGCAGATGGTAAACTATTTTCCACATCGGATGATGGAACATTCCGCTTCTGGGATTTGGACACAGGTACTGAGATTCGAGGGTCGGATGAGCGTGTGGTTCACAATCATCTAGTTAGTAGATTTGCCTTGTATACGCAGGGTCGTAAAGGGGTATCCGTATCCGACGACTTTGCGCTCCGAATTTGGAACATGGAACAGAAAGCCCTTGAAAAAACCATCAACCGCATTAGCTCCACTGCTCCACTGGCTTGTGTGGTCAATGCCTCCGGGACTCATGCTTACGTTGGAAACAAAACAGGTGAATTGATTACCGTGAGCCTAGAATAGCAACTGTCTCGACCTTGCCTCAAGCCAGCCGCTAGAATAAAATTCAATTTCATTCAGAAAATTATCCGAATGAACCCTGCATAGTGGCTGGTTTTGAGGAACACCCAATGAAGTACAACATTCAAACACTTGGCTGCCAGATGAACGTCGCCGACTCACAACGCTTGGCTTCGGCCCTAGAGCAGTTGGGGTATCGTTCGGTGGATGAGGCCAACCCGGATGGCGCAGATATTCACGTCATCAACACCTGTGTGGTGCGCCAACAGGCTGAAGATAAGGCATGGGGGCGTTTGCAGCAGTTAAAAAAGCTGAAAGAGCAAAACCCCAAGATGGTGATTAGTTTGATGGGGTGCTTGGTCGGTGTGCAAGACCCGCTGCGTCTGCGCAAACAAGTGCCGTTCGTGGATGTGTTTATCCCCCCTAGCGAAACTGAGCCATTGATTGCCTTTTTGCAAGACCGCACGGTGGAAGCCGATGCCATTACCGCACAGGTCGCCAAACGCGCCAAACTCAACCAGATCATGGATGAGATGCAGCCCCATGAGGATAACGAAATTGTCCTACCAGCACACGAGCAGGGGACTCTGGTCAGCGCCCATCTTCCAGTGGTCTATGGCTGCTCACACGCCTGCACATTTTGTATTATCCCCTTCCGGCGTGGGATTGAACGCTCACGTCCGGTGGGCGAGATTGTGCGCGAAGTGCGCAGTCTGGCACGACAGGGGGTCAAAGAAATTACTCTGTTGGGGCAGATTGTAGACCGCTATGGCAAAGATATTTCTGATGGCCCGAATCTGGCCCAATTATTGCGGGTGATTCATCAGGTGGCGGAAGAAGAAGACCTCTATCGTATCCGGTTTTTGACTAGCCACCCCAATTGGATGACCGATGAACTCTTGGAGACGGTGGCAGAACTGCCACGTTTGATGCCGCATATCGAAGTGCCAATTCAAGCCGGGGACGATGAAGTGCTGCACAATATGAAACGGGGTTACACGGCTCAACAATATCGTGACTTGATTCACAAAATCCGCCGGATGATTCCAGAAGTCGCCATCCACACGGATATTATTGTGGGATTCCCCGGCGAGACGGATGCGCAATTCCAGCAGACCTATGATGTGTTGGCGGAACTGAAACTCGATAAGGCACATCTTGCGATGTACAGTCCTCGCCCCGGCACAGTATCCGATCGGCGCATGGTGGATGATGTGCCAAAGACTGAAAAGAAACGCCGTCATACCGCCCTCGAAAATTTGCAGGAACAGGTCATGGCGGAAATCAACACCCGCTTTCTCGGTCAGACCGTCGAAGTATTGGTGGAGGAGAAGGTTAAAGGCAAGTGGCGCGGACGTATCCCCCAAAACAAATTGGTCTTTTTTGAGGGTGACAGCAAAGATTGGCGGGGGCAGTTGGCACAGGTCGAGGTTATCTGGACGGGGCCATATAGTATGCAGGCCCGCCTACCCGGTCAGGATGTGCAGCCGATTCAATCCGATTCGATTCCGGCGAGTGAGTTTGCCGGGGATGTTATTCCGCTGACTTCGTTTTAAGCGGTGACTGAGAATAGGCATTAAAAGAGGATGGCATATGAGGACACGGTGGCTCAATCTGCCGTGCTGAATTTAGCTGAAATCGCTGTAGACATCAAAAAAGGACGGCGCATGGTTGACCGTCCTTTTTATTTTTGGATTAGAGAGGCCGATTATTCAGCCGTGCCACCTGCGAACGGCGCACCAAATACCACCTCCAATGCTGCTAAGACAGCCGCATCTTCCCCAGCATAGAAGGCGATGGTGTTGTCTTTGTGATAGAAGTGGGGAATCGCTTCGACAGAGACCGGGGTTGTGCCAATGGCTGTGCCATCGGGGGTGACGAGGGCGGCTTGTTCTTCAGCAGCGGCGGCATCGGCAAATTCATAGACCTGCACTTCTTGACCATTGACCGTCAAAATGTGGCCTTCGACTTCAAAGAGGGGTTCAGCTACTGCTTCGCCTTCTTCAACTTCTACACCCGCAGCGGCTAAAGATTCAGCGACAGAGGGGGCAGCGGGTTCTTCATCCGTCGTGGTTTCGCCCTCAGCAGCCGCGCCTTCTTCAGTATGGGTTTCTTCACCCTCGGCATGTTCACCTTCTGCTTCTTCGCCATGTGAAACTTCAACTTGAATCTTGGGTTCGCCGCAGCCTGCCACAAACAGCATCGCCAACAGCGTCAATAGGATCAGCAAATAACGCATTGAATTTCTCCTCATGAGTGTTCAACTATCAAAAATCGTCCGCTGGGACGTTTGGTTTCGTGTAAAAAATTGCACGCCAAAAAGCTAACCCCAAGTCGCTTTTCCGTCAAGGGGGCAGTAACCATCTGCCCATGCCAAATCGCGTTTGTATAATGTAAATCGCATTGTTTCTTACTCAGGAAAAAACCTCAAAGTCCGTGTAACTTTTTCTAGACTTGCTTCTCGTAAAATATCATAAGGGGAATAAATAGGGAAAAAACATGAAGTGCCTTAAGCGGTGGTTCCCCAAAATTCTTCGGTGGCTATGGTTGTTAAGTCCCTGTGTAGTAATCCTATGTATGTGTGCCTGTTGTGGTGCGTTCCCTGTTATTTTTGCTATCCAAGATTGGCGAGGGTCAAGTAAAATTGAACAAACATATGAAAAAATCGCTCATCCTCCAGAGTCAGTTGCATTAGTGTCAGGGAAAGCAAAAACGGAATCTAGTCCTGCTTTTCTGATTAACTGCCACACTGTGAATCATGGCGGAGTATTTGGAACTAATTTTGTTGCTGAGAAAGTCAGCGAATATTATCAAGGAGAAGTGCGATCTATTGCTGACAATAAGATTGAACTCGTAACTGAGGAACGCCTTTACTACAGTTTAATTGGGGAAACGTATTTTGACTTGTGGTTTGAACCATCCTATGGAATGGTGCAACGTGCTTTTCCCGACATATCGCCTTCGCAATATGAAACATTTACATCACAATATGAAACAGTATATCTAGTGCTTGTTTTCTATCCTGTTCCTTGTTGAAAGCCTCTAAAACTATGAATATGTTTGCGCCAATCCTCTATCATGGCAGGGGCAGACTCCATTTCATCTACCATTTTTTTTAAATTGCCTGACGCTAAGAGCCACATTTCTTCGGGTTCGACATCGGGGTGGTCGGCGTGTTGAATCAACAACTCAATCAAATGCAAAACATCCGATAAATGTTGGTCTGGTAAATCATCCACCGCCTTATGAATTTCTTGGCGTATGTTGATGGTCATGGCAATACTCCTTCTCGGCAATTCCTAAATCATCCCTCGGTCATATCTTCACTACAATACATAACTAAAATAAGTCGCTAATCATAGACGACACGGTATTTCGATAATCTTCCAAGTCCTCTTTGGCGGTTAGATCGAGATATCTGGGTGCGAATACTGCTTCCCGATGAAAATAATGACATATTGCTTCTTCGGTGAAATCTTTCAAGATTTGATTCATATCTTCAAGGAGTTGTTTTGCCTGTTTTTCACCCAATAAGCTTAATGCAGACCGCATGGCATCATTTAAATCTTCTTGTTGAGAGATAATTGAAAAGAAAGCATCTAGGAGGGGATAATCTCCCAAGGAGAGTTTTTTATCCATAATATTCTCCCTCAAAATATGGGGAACTGCTGGGTGTCAGTTGCCGTTCCAATGACAGGCCCATGTCCCCCAATAGCTTCTACCCTGCCGATACTAGCATCACATCTCCTAGTCGGATTTCGGTTTCCTCACTTGAGGCGGCGGCGGCATAAAAACCGCGTGTGCCGTTGTTCAAAAAGCGCAGGGTGTCCGCGATGGTGTGCGGCTCAACCTTATCCTCAATGCTGCCCAAACAAAATGCCGAAAAAGGTTTGCAGGGCGGGGCGACCAAAATATCTTTTAGAATCGTCAGCCGTCCATCCGCACCACGCAGGGCGATCTCCCCTTGTATATCCTCTTCTGTCAGCAGAATATCGGTTTTTATGAGGATGTTTTCGCCAGCGATGCCGAATGTCATGTGGTCGCCAAAACGGGCTTTCATCTGGGCATAGTAGCCTGTCAATCCAAACGACAGCGGGTTGGCGCCTGTATTGCGGGTGCGCGGATGGTGGGCGTTATGGGCATCAAAAACCCGTTCGCCATTCAATTCTGTGGTCACACCAGCGGGGGTCAACCAAACACGTTCCACTTGGGCCAAACGATCCGGTTTATAAACGCGAGTGGTCGTACCTTCTTTCATCGGTTCACGCTGAATTTGTAATAAAACTATCGGGCCGATTTCGCGCCAATTGTTCAAGGGGCCATCTCCTCAAATTGATGGGTAATTAAAGGGTGCAGCAGTGCTTCAATTTGATCGAGGCGGGTCACACGTACCAGTTGATAGCGCAAATCCGCCAAGATGGGATCAGTATCTATAAATTCGTCAAAATATTGATGCAGGCGTCCGCGTAATTCCATAACCGAACGTTCCTCGCCATAGTCGGAGGTTTCGACCATCACCCGTGCATGGTCAAGGGCGGCTTGGGCACGGACAGCAATCGGTGGTTCGGGCAAAACCTCACCCGTGCGGAGCAGGTAGGCAATCTGGCGGAACAGCCAAGGATGTCCGGTGGCGGCACGACCAATCATTACCCCATCACAGCCCGTCTCGGTCATCATGCGTTGGGCATCGGCGGCGGTGCGAATATCCCCATTGCCTAACACCGGAATCGAATGGACGGCGTTTTTGACCTCAGCAATCACATTCCAGTTGGGCGGATCGGGGCGGAATCCCTGTGAGGCGAAACGCCAATGCACGGCAATTAATTTGACCCCGGCATCTTCAGCAGCACGCGCAAAGGGGATTGCGGTGGGTTCGCCTTCGGTATAACCTGCTCGAACTTTGACGGTGACAGGGACCTCCACCGCTTTGACCACTGCCTCCACCACGCTGGTCGCGGTGCAAATATCGCGTAACAGACCCGCACCGCCGCCTTTGCGGGCGACTTTGGGAACCCAGCAACCCATATTGATGTCAATAATCGCGGCTCCGGCATCCACTAAAATTTTGGCAGCTTGGGCCATCTTGGGGGGGTCATTGCCAAAAATCTGCACGGCAAAGGGGTACTCATGCGGCTGCCAGTCAAATTTGTGACGGGCACGCGGATCGGCGCTCGTCAAAATATTGCTGCTGAGAAGTTCAGTACAGACCAACCCACAATCGCTGCCAGAATGTTCACGCACCAAACGGCGGAAGGCATAATTCGTCATGCCGTCCATCGGAGCGAGGGTCAGCGGCGTGTCTATCTGAATTGGGCCGATTTGTATTGGCTTCAGCAGGGGTTCAACATTGAAATTAGCAGCGTTACTTGTCAACATTATGACTCGGCGTTACATTCATCAGGGTTTCTGGAATAATCCTACCAAAAATTCGGTCACTTGAAACGGGTTGGTTTTGTTGTATGTCCCATATTCTGCCTTCAAAATTAGCAATTCGCTGGCTGTCGCTTACTCATTTTGCAAACGATTTCTTCTCCGGATCACTGGGGGTTTTATTGGCTGCACAGGCCGAAAAACTTGACCTGAGCAATGGGCAAATTGGCCTCGCCTCCACCGCGTATTTGTCCTTGTCGTTAGGTCAGCCATTGCTAGGATGGTTGGCCGACCGTACTGAACGGGCCTTTTTGATGGTGACAGGGGCGTTTTTGACCGGGATTGGGCTTCTTTTCTGTGGTTTTGCGCCTAACTTTTTCTGGTTAATGATTGCGGCGCTGTTTGCTGGCCTCGGCAGTGCGATGTTTCACCCAGTGGGGTTGGCAGCAGCCCGACATTTGGGCCAAGAAGCTGCCAAAGGGAAAACAGTGGCATTATTCATGCTCGGCGGCAATAGTGGTTATGCCGTTGCGCCGTTCATTATCGGGTTTATTTTGGAATCATACGGGCCACATGGGATGGCGATTCCGTTTGTGGTCAGCCTCGTATTTGTACCTTACATCCTTGTTCGTTTGCGGCCCGCCATGTCAGGTCAGTTGAAAGCGGCGGAAAAGGCCACACCTCCACACCGACATCCTGAATTGGGTCGAGTGAATCGCTGGCAAAAAACAGGGCTGTGGGTGCTGGCGGCCTATCTGGTGGTGGTTTTTGTACGCGGGACCGTAGATCAAGTATTGGGGACTTATTTACCGACCTACTATGAACAATCCGGGCGCTCATTGGCATTTGCAGGGGTGGCAACGGGGTCAGTCTTGTTTTTTTCGGCGGTTGGGTCCTATCTTGGGGCACGACTCTCCGATTATGTCTCGCGCCTAATTATTATTGGGGTTTCTATGGCAATTATGCCACCCATGCTGCTACTGCTTTTGGAATCCGATGGTATTGGTATTTTTACATTTGGAGCGGTATTAGGGATCATGTTGAAGGCTAGTTTGCCGCTTTTACTGATGATGGGCCAAGAAGTTTTTCCCGGCGGTGCCAGCGGTGCCAGTGGTTTGTCCTTTGGGTGGATGTTCACCTCGAACACCATCGGCACCATTATTGCGAGCATACTCTCCGACGCGATTGGGCTAAGGGAGATGCTGCAATTGATGGCCTTTCTGCCACTGGTGGGTCTGGTAATGGTGGTGGTGATGTGGAATCAAACCCGCACGACTGGACAACGGCAGATGGCTGAAATTCAGCCCGCACCATCCACCGGGGATTAGAAAATTGAGCCGAGAATGACCCGTTGGCGTTGTTGGGGTCTCTCTGCTAAATTTAATAGCATCAATACTCCATCCGAGCACTCTTAGAAGGGGGCTTCTTATGCAAAAATTCCGTCGAAATGCGTTATTAGTTACGGTCTTTGCTTTACTAGCTTTTGTGATGGTTTTTTCTAGTCTTTTGGTGAGCGGCACACCCTCTGCCATTGCGATTGATGAGACGCGCGTGGTGGGTTCCCGTGCGACAGCAACGGCATCACCTGTTCCTGAAGAGCCATATTTATTCATTAACATTTATGCGCTCAATTTGCGAACCGGGCCGGGTGTGGAATATGCCATCATCGCGGTCTTGGAAGGCGGCGATGCCTATGAAGTGCTGGGGCATTCCCCGGATGCCATCTGGTTTTTGATTGATACCGAATTTGGCGTGGGCTGGGTACGCGGCAAATACACCCTTTTCCGTGGTGAGCTTGAAGATGTGCCATTGGTGCTGCCCGATGAAGAAACGGAACTGTATGGTGATTTGCAGGATGGCGAATTCTTCCTACATATCTTCCAGCCAGTTTATGACGAGCCGAATGGTGAGCGACTGGGTTATCTACCGGGTCGTTATGATTATCCGGTAGTCGGACGTACTTTATCAGGCGCTTGGCTGCTGCTGTTGAGCGATGAATTTGGCTTGGTGTGGATTCCTGCTTCGGCGGGTTCGTTCCGGGGATATTTCTTCAACATCCCGGTAATCTTCCCACCCTATAAATAACTGATTTGATGGTAGGGGTAAATTTGCTGCCCCTACCGAATCTTCTCATTGACCGGATCGCAATCCGGGTTCAAAATTATTGGCATGACTGAAACAAACGCCAATTCGTTTTCGCAGAATATTTATGATTTCGTGCTGCACCGCGCTGCCGAAGCCCTCATTCAAACCGATGCTGCTGATTCTATTGTTTTGTTTAATCCCGCCGCCGCCGCCATGCTGCAACTCTCCTCGGCGGATGTGCTGGGCCAAATCCCCAAAGACGCTTTTACAGGTAATCTCAATCTCATCCGCTTGCTCAAACCTGCTGGCCCTGAATTGCTAGATATTAAACTCCCACGTGATCGTTTGGCACAGGGGATTGCCCAAGACTTGCCAGAGGGTGGGCGCATTGTTCTGCTGCATGATGTGACGGAACGCCGTCAACTTGAATCGCGCCGAGAGGCCCTGATTAAAGCCATCTCCCACGATTTGCGCAATCCGATAAGTGCCCTCAACGGTTACGCTGATTTGATTTCCAAGCAAGGCACGCTGAACGAAAAACAGACCCTCTTTTTGACCCGTATCCAGCAAACCAGCACCAAATTATGGGAACTCACCGCCAGTTTGGTGGATTTGGCATGGATTGAAGCCGGGATGCCATTGGAATATCAGCCGATTGACCTGCCAAAGCTGATACATCAAACTGTAGATGCCCTCAAGAGCGAGGCACGGCGTAAACAAATCGCCATCGTGATTAGCACCCAAGACCCCATGCCCTTGATTATGGGCGACCCGGCCCGCTTGAAACAGGCCATTCATCATTTGCTAGAAAACGCGATATTCTATTCACACAGCGGCTCCAATGTCGGTATCCACGCATGGCAGCAGCAGGATCGTGTTTATTGCGCCGTGATTGATCGGGGTTTTGGTATTTCGGCAGATGACCTGACCCAGATTTGGGATCGTATGTGGCGTTCACCGGATGAGCGGGTACGGGCGATTTCGGGCGGCGGGATTGGGCTGACCTATGTCCGCACGATTATTCAACGGCACGGCGGTACCATCGCGGTGGAAAGCAAATTAAATGAAGGCTCGACCTTCACGTTCGTTTTGCCGCTGGCTGATGAGCGATAATCGGGTGAGGCCCGACTTGGGACTTTCTCATTATTGGCGTTTCAAGGTATAGTGAATTTACACATTTTCGTTAATTGCCGGAGGGTGCGATGCGTTGCTGTTTTTCGACCTTTAGTTCACTTTTTGGATGGCTGCTGTTGATCGCCGCCGGATATTTTCTCTATGTCTCCTTCCTCGACAAACCTGAACTCCTGAAACAGACGCTTGGGGGAGCCAGCGAATTAGCCGTGAATGCGGTGTCGCGGGCAGGCAATGATTTGAATAATTTAGATTTGCCCGTGACCGCCGATGGTTCGTCATCCTCCTCAAATATTCAAGGTGGGGTTGTGGCCGAGGGCGTAGTTGAAGGTGGCGCGATGGGCGGCGAAGTCCCGACGGTGGAAGGTGCAGTCATTAACGACGCGACCAATCAGGCCACCGATGTATTTTCGCCGGAAGCCGAACAGAATGTCTCGTTAGGAAACCCTGCCCAGAATAACGAGATTTTGACCTCCGATACCGAAGTTTCGGTGGTGGGTCTGGCTGGCGGTGGTGAAGGCGGCGGTCAAGGCGGAGATGGACAAGGTGGCGCTGGCGGCGGCAGTATTGAGCAGCGTGTGGTGGAACTCGAATGGCCGCAAGAATTTCGCAATGGCGAATCGCGTACCATCAAAGTAACCCTAAAAGCATTAGCGGGTGGGGGTTTCCAAGTCTCCGCTGCTGAAATCCAATCCAATACCGTGTTGGCAACGCCGATTGTCATGACCGACAACTACAATACCCACATTGCACAGGTGACGGGCCGGGTGATTGCGCCCGAATTTGAGATTGAGAGCGCCAACTCAACCGACACTTTCCAAATGGAACGCGGGCAAGAGGTGACATGGCGCTGGACATTAAAACCCAAAGATACGGGCACATTTGTCATCACCTTTGGCATTGAAGTGCTATGGCAGCCCCGTGACGCCAATACCGCGCCACCCATTGGGCCGTATCCAATTTGGGGACAGGCTGTGCAGACCGAAGTCCAAGAAGTGCTTGGCCCATTGACGATTCCGAATATGAGTATCGCGGGTGGGGTGCTGGGTGTGTTGGGCGCGTTGAGCCAATTGCCGTTTGCGGGTGAGATATTCGGTTTCTTGTTTGAGCGAGGGGTGAATCGCGGAGCCGAGCGTCGGCGTCAGCGCCAAGCCCAACGGCGTCAACGGCGGCGCTAGTGTATCGCCAAGATTAATCTAACGGGTAAAACAAGGAGCTTAAGCCCCTTGCTCCAACGACTAACCTTGCAACTTCAGATTGTTGGTGTACTCGTCAAAAATCACGCGGGTCTATGTAGATCGGGCCACCATTCCACTGCGGTTCCCAATCGGGAACTAAGGGACGGAACATTAACCAATAATCCGTTTGGTTGGTGGCCTCTTGAAAAAAGAAACCCGGAACAGTGTCATTTCGATCTAAGATCATACTCAACTTGGCAACATTCGAAGTAACCGCAAGGTCGCGCACATAATCAAAGATGTTGCGGAGGGATGTCCCATTGTGCAATCCAGTGGGGTCGAACAGCCGTAGCGTTCGGGCGCGTTTCATCACTTCTTCTTCGGTGGGCCAAGGTTCGTCCGCCGAAATTTGTTGATAGACCAGACTCTGATCAAAAATGCTCAACCCCGCAAAGTTTGGCCCCCCATAATCATAAAATAGGCGCTCAAAGTTAAACTCCGATACCGCAACGTCCACATCCTGCACATACATATCACGGCTGCTGTAGACCGCATCTACAATGCCTGAATCGGAGATGCCATTGAGAAAGTGGGGCGCTTGGGCGGGAGGAATAATCAGGGGGTAGGGGGAGTAGGTCAGATGCAAAACCAGACGGGCGCGGTGATGGCCGATTTTTTCCAACATATTGAGGGCTGGATAATTGGTCGCCACGACATAGGCATACATGCCGTGTATACCTTCTTGGAACAGGAAATTGAGTTTGGCTTCTTGCATCGCGTTGGCAACCCCGATCCGCCGATAATTGGGGTGTACTCGTGTGTCAAAGCTGTAGGCGATGCGAACAGGCTCACTGCCGATCCATGTATCTTTGATGGTGATGGAGGTGACACCGATAGGGCGATGATCCTCTTCGGCGACGAATAGATAGTAATTGTCATACATGGCGGCGCGATCTATAAAGCGGCGGCGGAAATGCACAAAGGGACGGGGTTCGCCGCGTGGCGAAAGCCTTTCCAACTCCATTAAGTAGGGTTCGTCCTCTGGTTCGTACCAACGAATGTGCATTTGGCTCGATCTTATCGTTAAATTTAAGAGACATCTACTTACAATCTTAATGGAAAATCAATACTTGTGGGGTTTAGAGATGTATTGAAAACGGTTTCAAATTCGTTTATGAACCAATGCCTGTCTCATTTACTAACCCCACCAGTAAATTTCCGGCCTGTGCTGCTCCTCCTAATGCCGCGAAACTCTGGGCCAACCACTGACATTGCTGCCGTACTTTTTCGTCTGTGCCAACGGCCCGGATTGCCGGAAGCAGTTGTCCATTTTTGACCTCATGAGCCGTCAAATGGAGGCCGACTTTGGCTTGCGAAACACGCTTGGCCTGTCCACGTTGGTCGGCAGCATGAGGCACCACCACCTGTGGAACCCCATGCAAAATGGCTGCGTGGGTTGTTCCCATCCCGCCGTGATGCACAATCACCTTGAGGCGTGGGAAAAGGTGGTCATAGTCAATCCAGTTTAATAGAAATGCACCGGAAGGAAGCGCCGCTTTTAATTGGGCCTTATCTTCGGGCGCGATGGGATTACGCCCAATTACCACTACCGGAACCCAACCGAGGCGATGCGCAGCTTGGGCGGCCCATGCAAAAAAGCCGAGATCACCTGTAAAAACACTGCCTAAGGTAATCAAAGCAATGGGGGCATCCGGTAAATGTTCCATCCATTGCGGAGGTGGAGACGAAGGCATATCGGCTTGTCCCCCTACAAAATGTGTCTGAGGCAAAAAGGGTGGATCCCCTTGATGCCAATAATCGCTAAAGTAGCTGATATGCAGATGCGGCGATTGAATGGAGGGGGTCGGCCCTTGCGAAAAATTCTCGCCGCGCACGTTGAACTGCTCACATAACCTCTGGATGCGTCCCCGACTGTCTTCGGCTAATTCGCACTGTACGGCAAAAAGATGATCTTCATCCAGATCGGTAGTAGCCGGCCATCCGCAGACCGCCAATTTTGTTCCCATTTTTTCGGCGGCAATCGCGGAGGCCGTCAAGAACGGGTCGGTGACGAGCACATCGGGTACACCATTGGTCTCGGCAAGATCAAATAGGTGCTGAACCGCCGCTGGAATTAGCTCCTCACTCAGCCATGTATCCAAAGCGCGTCTATAGCGAATAAAAACGGCCTCTTGCGGGGTAAGAGATTTGGGGTCAGGCGGTGGGGGTGGAGGCCATAACCAGCCTGTGGTGGCAATTGGGCTAAACTCAAGACCTTTTTCGGCTAGGTATGCCCCAATTGCGGGTTGGCTAATCCAAGTAACTTGGTGTCCCGCTGATTGCAGTGCAAGGGCTGTTTTGAGAAAACCACCCCAGTCTAGGTGTCCAAACAGGGGCGCGGAAACGAACCAAAATTTTGCCATAGGTTATGCTTGTCCCAGTAAGACTACTGCACATTAGCATAACCTATTCATCAGACACCTGCCAGCGGAGAGGGGTTAGAGTTGGCTTAGAAGATGAAGCCAAGCACCATCAACAGCAAGCCAAAGGCAACGGTGGTCATCGCACGTAGTTTGAAATGATCGGTCTTGGCATTGAAGTACCATACTCCACCCCCGATTGCGACGAAGAAGCCAAGCAGAGGGGCGATCTTTAGTAGGAAGCCGACCAAGAACAGGCCAAGCATGAGTACAAAACAGACCATCACGGCGGCCAAAAACAGCCCAATCAAGCCGCTGCTGTTCCGTTGTTGAACATTATGTGTCGTTTGCATGGGGTTGTGATCTCCGGTTTGCATAGTCCCTATTCATCTCTTGTTCTCAACCATCATTACGTAGAATTCCGGGGTGGGTTGCGCGTCTGATTTTGTAGAGCCAAGTTAGATTATAGACGATTCTAGGTTGCATCAGAAAATATCCTGCGCTAGAATAAGAATATGATAGATATTTTGCTAATTGATACGTTGTATCTTTGATATGAAGTATCAATTAGGACGAAAGTTGGATGAAACATGACCACACTGGCATCGAAGACCTATAAAGTACAGGGGATGGACTGTGCCCACTGTGCGGAAAAACTGCAAAAAGGGGTTGGTCAACTTGAAGGGGTGCAGGCGGTTCAGGTAGATTTTGCAACAGGCAAACTTCACCTCACCGGAGTGGTGCCCCAGCCCATTTTGGAACAGCGCGTCAAGTCGCTTGGTTATGAATTGGCGGATGTCGAGGCACTGACTAGCCAAAACCCCCAAAATCGAGGGGGTGTGCTGGGGTTTTGGGATTATCTGGTCAGCCGACGTGCCACCCAATTGTCGCTAATTGGGGGCGGGTTGATTCTCATAACCGCACTGTTGGCGCTCATTGGCCTGCCAGAGATGCTGACGAATGGATTGTTTATCGTAGCGATGGCGATTGCTGCCTATCCGATTGCCCGCAGCGGCCTCAATACCCTCATCATCAACCGCGACTTTAATATCAATTTGCTGATGACGATTGCAGCGATTGGGGCGGTCATCATTGGCGAGTATATGGAAAGCGCGACTGTCATTTTCCTATTTGCCATTGGGGAAGCCCTTGAAGGGTATACGACGGATCGTGCCCGCCAAAGCATCCGCAGTCTGCTGGATTTGACGCCACCCCAAGCCATCCGCACCCTCGGTATCTTGGAAGAGGTCGTTCCAGTGGAAGCGCTCAAAATCGGCGATGTAATCCTGATTAAGCCGGGTGAACGGGTAGCGATGGATGGTGAAGTGTTGAATGGGACAAGCCATGTCAACCAAGCGCCCATTACTGGCGAGAGTGTGCCTGTTTTCAAAGAGGCGGGGTCGGAGGTTTTTGCTGGCACGGTCAACGGCGAAGGCTTGCTACATGTAGGCGTCACACGACTGGCACAGGACAATACCCTCAATCGCATTATCCAACTGGTCGAGGAGGCACAGGGCGTTCGTGCCCCCAGTCAACGCCTGATTGACCAATTCTCGCGTTGGTACACCCCGGCGGTGGTGATCTTGGCCCTGCTGGTGGCGACCATTCCACCCTTGCTTTTGGGTGGGTCATTTTGGAACACGGCGGACGGCGGACATGGCTGGTTCTATCGGGCTTTGTCGCTGTTGGTGATTTCCTGCCCCTGTGCGCTGGTGATTAGCGCCCCCGTGACGGTGATTAGCGCCATTACCGCTGCCGCTCGACAGGGGGTGTTGATTAAAGGTGGGGCACATCTGGAAGCGTTGGGGCAAGTCCAAGCGGTGGCCTTTGACAAAACAGGCACATTGACACAAGGGCAGCCGATGGTCATGACGGCCCGCTCGATTGATTGTGTCACGGGTAATGACTGCGAATTATGTGATGACGTCTTGGCATTGGCGGCGGCGGTTGAAAAACGCAGCACTCATCCGCTGGCACGTGCGGTAGTCAACGCAGCCGAACAGCGTGGTCTGGCAAATACCTATGTGCCTGCCGAAAGCGTAGCGACCCTAGTGGGGCGGGGTGTACAGGGCCGGGTGAATGAGCAGATGGTGACGCTCGGCAATCACCGCCTGTTTGATGAGCAGTTTAGCCATCACCCCGATTTTTGTGTGACGGTGCAATCGGCGGAGGCGGCTGGTCAAACCACCCTATTGGTCAGCGCAGGCGATCAGGTACGCGGTTTTATCGGGGTAGCAGATACGGTTCGCCCCGAAAGTCAGAAAACAATTCAAGACCTGCATACACTTGGCGTGACAACGGTGATGCTGACGGGTGATAATGCCACTGTTGCGCAAGCGGTGGGTCAGCAGGTTGGTGTAGGGGAAATCAAAGCCAATCTATTGCCAGAGGACAAAGCCACCGCGATTCACGAGTTGATGTCCAACTATCAAAGTGTGGCAATGATTGGTGACGGCATTAACGACGCCCCAGCCTTAGCGACAGCGACAGTTGGGGTAGCGATGGGTGGGGCAGGCAGCGCCCAAGCGATGGAAACCGCTGATATTGTTTTGATGGGTGATGAACTGGCAAAGCTGCCCTCGGCCATTCGCCTGTCACGTTTTGCCCGCCGTCTGATTAGCCAAAATATCGGGTTTAGCTTTGCGACCAAGCTCCTATTTATGGTGCTGGCGGTCTTGGGTGTCACGTCGCTGTGGTTAGCCATCGCCGCCGACATGGGTGTTTCGCTGTTGGTTACGTTAAATGGGATGCGACCTCTCAGAATACGCTAAACACGCGCTTCGATATAACGAAAAAGGGAATACTGGCGTTTTTTGGAGGTATTCCCTTTCCACACGGATGAACCGGAACAATATGCTCTTATCCTAGAATCTCCCCAAATTTTGTAAGTACCGTTATGTGATATAAACTACACCCTATTGAAAACGAAAATAGGTAAAAATTATCTTTTCCGGTTGCTATCGCACTAAAGGCGTTGGACGATGGAAGTCTTTATTAGTTATAAAAGCGAATATCGCCCTTTTGCTCGAAAACTACGGGATCACCTACAAAACTGGGGACACCGGACTTGGCTTGATGAAGACAATATTCCGCGCGGGGCCTATTTTCGCCATGAAATCCAAAAGGGATTGGAGACCGCGCAGGTTATTATCGGGGTCGTTACACCGGAAGCCATTGACTCCCGTGAAGTGATGGCTGAATGGGACTATGCCTTAAATAACCCTCAAAGACGTCTGCTGTTAATCAAATATCAGGATGCCCAATTGCCCTATCACCTTGCCGGGCTGCAATATATTGATTTCACCCGTGACGAGCAAAAAGGATTTGGCGAATTGCGGGAAACGCTGCTTACGCCTTACCAAAAATCCTTCGCACCGAAGCATTCAGAATCGCTTGTTGATTTTGCGCCCACCCGACTTGCTGCGGGTAATCGTGAGCGGATGTTGGAGAAGGTTCACAGCTTTTGGGTCACGGGCGTCTTGGAAAAAGCTCTGCATGAAGATCGGGCGTTCGATCTCGGTCTAGCCATTAGTCCAGAAGCCGTTTTAAAACACAAAGATTATGGCGATTATAAACTGCCGAGCAGCACCAATATAATGGATTTGTTCCGAGACATGAATCGTGAACTGCTCATCTTAGGTGTTCCCGGCAGTGGGAAAACCGTTTTGCTGTTGCAGTTGGCGCGGGAGCTTATCCAGCAAGCCAAAGTGGATGAGAAACAGCCTATCCCGGCGGTATTTAATTTGTCCTCGTGGGCCGTCGAACGCAAACCGCTGACAGAATGGCTGAAAGAGGAGTTACGTACCCGCTACCAAGTGCCCAAGAAAGTTGCTGTGAATTGGGTTGAGGGCGAACAACTGCTTATGCTTTTGGATGGCCTTGACGAGGTGATGGATGTTTATCGGGATGCCTGTGTTGAAGCCATTAACGATTTTCGGCGCGAATATCAGGCCGTAGATATGGTGGTTTGCAGTCGGACGGCTGATTACAACCTGTTGGCGCATAAACTCGATTTGGAAAGTGCCATCATGCTCCAACCCCTGACACATCATCAGATTGAGGGTTATCTTCAGGGTGAAGATTTCGCTGATCTGCGTGTGTTTTTGGAACGAGATGCTGTTTTACGCGAAATGGCAAGTATCCCTTTTCTGCTTAATACCATCGCGTTCTCCTATCGCAAGGCATCAAGCGTCAATCTTGTTCTGCCCGTCAATGAAAATAACGAAGCGGCACGGCGCAATCATCTTTTTGATAGCTATATTAAACAGCGCTTGAAAACAGGCTCTGGTCATGGAGACTATACCCCGCGAGAGACCCGCCACTATCTTAGTTTTCTGGCAGGCAAGATGGTAGAGCGCCAACAAACCATTTTTTATATCGAATCCATGCAGCCCTATTGGTTAGAGACTTCAAGCCAGCAGCATTTGCATCGTATCGCAGTCAAAGTGGCTGTAGGATTGACCTATGGATCGGTTTTCGGATTGTCTTACGGAGTTTTAACGGGAATTATTTACTCACTGGCAGCTAATATCACCGATGGTCTCCTCTATGGGGTAGTTGTAGGATTATCAATCTTCGTCTTTTTGGGTATTACTACTGGATTGCCCGTCAAAATGATGGAGATCGAAGTGGGGGATACTATCAATTTTCGTTGGACAAAAGAAGACATTAGATGGGGACTAATCAACGCCCTATTTATTGGGACTTCGATTGCGGTTGTAGCATGGCTAATGGGAACACTGACAATGGGGAGTATGGTAGCTGTCGCCGCTGGCACAGTCGGGTTTATGGAGGCAGGCCTAAAATCCGCGGAACGCCTCGAAATGCGGAGCCGCCCAAATCAAGGCTTAAGAATCAGTTTCTGGAATGCGCTACGGGCAGGTGTTATGGTCGCTCTCTCGATTGGCCTCATCAGTCTGGTGGTGATTGGCCTCATCCTAAATCTTGGGTCTGGTATTGCGGTTGGCATTATCTCCGGCTTAGGTTTTGGGATTTTTCTAGCCCTTTCCTATGGGATTAGGTCAATTATTCGCCATGCTGTCCTGCGTTTTGTCCTTCATCGGGATGGCGCAATCCCTCCTAATTATGCTCATTTTTTGGACTATGCGGCTAGAGAACTATTTCTTTTGCGCAAGGTTGGCGGTGGTTATATCTTCGTACACCGAATGCTGCTTGACTACTTCGCCAGTCTAAAACAATAAAAACGTTCACCCCCTCGGGCAGAAAAACTGCTGTAAGCGGTGAACGGAGCATGAAGCCGTCATGGGCGCTTTGTATTTTAGGGAATGACGGGGCACGCCTCCGTTGTATGCTCGATCAGGTCGTCCTCATTGGGGATAGTGAGGGTAACATGGCCTTCTTCGTCCATACAGTCTGCCGAAAGCAGGGCATTTTCCGGTGAGGCGGGAGTCACACCATAAAACTGGTAGTGAATTTCCGTCCCCGGCATCAGACGCGCTTCAAAAGTGTACGCGCCATTTACCAGCGGCAGCATCATCGGACGCTTGCCAAGCCCGGTGAAATCCCCCCAAAAGAAAATCTTGTCTGGTAGGGATTCATCCGCGAACTTGAATTGCAGGGTGATATTGACCGGATATTGATAGGAGTGTTGAAGGAATTCGATACCCTCCAAAATCTCTTTACCATTTTGAAAATCGAAGAAGGTGGCGTTTTCCCAGTGCGATCCCTGACCCCAGAGCGTCCGACAGGAGGTAGAGACCCACGCTGGCTCCCAATAGACGATGCCCAGCCCGCCATTGGCAAAAACGGCTTGGGCTAGATCGGTCAAGAACTGTTTTTGGCCCTCTGGAGTGGCGGGGTAATCAGGAGCGAGGAAATCTATGCCGAGGATGTTGGAAGCATCGGGAGCGGCCTCCAATGTCCAAGGATAGGCCGTCTCGACGATCATGACCTCTTTGCCAAATTTATAGCGCAGTTGACTGATGACATTGCCAACAGTGGTGACAGTGTGGGTTGACCATCCGGGGTAATACGAAATCCCGATGATGTCATAATCCGTTACCCCTGCACTGGTCGCGGCCAATAACCAGCCCTCGACGGCTTCCGGTTTGGCAACGTGCAACAGGACACGCGGCGTTTCGGCGGATTGGGCATCCGCATCACGCACCGCTTGAATGGCACGATTAATCAGCAGGGCATTTCGATCCCAATCAATTGGATAACCAGCGGCATCTTCGGCCCGTAAAATTTCGGTGTTGATTTCATTACCCACCTGCACCATTTCTGGCATGAGACCAAACACATCCAACTGCATCAGGGTGTCATAGGTATATTGATAGAGCGCCTGACCCAATTCGTTCACATCCGTGATTCCGGCCCATGCCGCTGGAATGGTCTGGTGGTTGGGGTCGGCCCACGTATCAGAATAATGAAAATCCAGCAGAACGTTCATGCCAAGCGCATTGGCGCGTTGCAGCGAACGTACCACATCGTCAAAGGTGCTGTAATCTGTCCATGTGGGGGTATGCCACAGCCGAATCCGCACCAAATTGGCGCCATAGTCATAAAAAATCTGATAGGGGTCATGCGGCTCGCCATCCACTTGGTACACCGCGCCGCAGTCCTCCATCTCGTTGACGTAGGACAGATCAACCCCTAGATAGTATTGGGGTGGATTTGTGTCTGCCAAACCGGGACGGGGTGCCCAAACAGCCGATAGGACAAAGGCAGTGAGGAAAATCTGACATATTTTTTTCATAAGGCTTGTCCCACGATCACTACATCATACGGTGGTACGGTAATCGAAGATGCGGATGGCAACCCTGTCAACGAGTCCTGCCACCCCTGCCCGATTTCCATTGGAATGGCATGGTCGGTGAAGTTCATGATAAACGCGAATCGCTGGCTTTCATCCGAGCGTACCTGCATGGAGAGTCCAGCGGGCAGCGGTTGGTGCAGCGGATTTTCTATACCCATACACTCGGCGAGTTGGGTATAAAAATCAATTAAGAAACGATTTTCGGTACGGGCGGCGATGAAGTAGGCTTGGCCGCTGCCATAGGCATTAGCGGTTAATACAGGATAACCTGCATAAAATTCAGAGTGATAGGTCGCTAGGACTTGGGCCGTTTCAGCATGAACGAGTTCGGCGTAATGATGGAATTCATAATCCCCATGCAGATTGAGAGGGTTTTCAGGGCTGGCCCGCAGTTGTCCTAACTGATGGTCGGTTAGGGTATCCATTTCTTCAGAATACAACCCTAGTGTACGACGTAGAGGGGGTGGGTAGCCATTCAAAAAAACTAGGTCAGATTGATTGACCAAACCCGATAGATAGGTCGTCACGAATGTTCCCCCGGCTTTGACATAGGCTTCAATACGTTCGGCCATACCGGGAGGGAGCATATATAACATCGGGGCAATGACCAGCCGATAAGCGCTGAAATCGGCCTGAGTGTTGATAATGTCCACCGCGATACCCTGCTGCCAGAATGGACGATAATGCTGTCGGCAGGTTTCCTGATAGTTTTTGCCAATGCTGCGCGGAAGTTGGGCATGATTCAAAGCCCATTCGTTTTCAAAATCATAGATCAGGGCGACAGGTGCTTGGATGGTTGTTTCGGTGACAGGGATCAGCTTTTCCAATAGGTTACCGAGGGCTTGCACATCCTGAAATACACGAGTATCGGTTGAAGCCAGATGGCTGACCACCGCCCCATGAAATTTCTCCTCGCCACCTCGACTTTGCCGCCACTGAAAATATTGAACACTGTTGGCTCCATGTGCGACGGCCTGCAACGAGGATAGTTTGTGCATCCCCGGTTTTTTCAGCCGACTGATGCCCTGCCAATTGGTGACACTCGGCGTGGATTCCATCAACAAAAAGGGCTGCCCCTGTTTATAGGAGCGGTGCAGATCGTGATAAAAGGCCGTCTGCATAGCAGTTTGCAGGTCATCGGTTTGATGCCAACGGGGATAGCTGTCCCAACACGCCACATCCACATGCGGGGCGAAATTCCAATAATTGAGGCCGACATCCGGTTGCATAAAATTGGTTGTGATGGGAATGTCGGGGGTAATCTGACGCAGGGGAGCGGATTCGGCAAGGAAAAATTCTAGGGCTTGGTCGCTGGTAAAGCGCTGCCAATCCAACATCAGGCTGTGCATAGAAGGGTCAACCGGTTCGATTTGTGACCAATCGGTATAACGATGGCTCCAAAAGGTTGACCACCATGCCCGATTTAGTGTATCCAAATCACTATAGCGCCGTTGCAGCCATGCTCGAAAACTGTGATAACACAAATCGCAATGACACTGGGTCGCCACATATTCATTGGATACATGCCACAGCACAAGGGCAGGATGGTGTTGATAACGTTCGGCAAGACGGGTATTGAGGGCGACGATTTTTTCTCGATAGACGGGCGAGGAATAACAAAAGTTCTGGCGGCGGCGGTGGGGCTGACGAATACCATGCTCATTGACGCGGCGGGTTTCAGGATATTTTTGCGATAACCATGCGGGTGGAGCGGCGCTGGGAGTGGCTAAAATCGCGCTAAGGCCGTTTTCGGCAAGGCTGTCCACCAATTGATCGAGCCAATCAAAAGTATAGTGGTCTTCGGTGGGTTCGAGCATTGACCATGCAAAAATACCGATACTCATGACATTGGAATGGGTCAAGCGCATCAGCCGGAAATCTTCGGCCAGAATGTCCGGGCTGTCGAGCCACTGCTCATAGTTATAATCGGCCCCGTGCCACAGTTTTTCAAAAAGTTTCATGAGTTGCCTAACCTAGCGTTTGTTATGCCAGCGGTCAGCCCGCCGAATATTCTCCAAAAGTCTTGACCTAAAGTTTGACTGCGCCTGCGGTCAGGCCACCAATAATGTAGCGTTGGAGCAGCATATAGAGTCCAAGAATCGGTAGGGCTGCGATGACTGCCCCCGCCGTAAAAACACCCCAGTTTTGGGCGTAGTCCGCTGACTGGAACAAATAGAGGCCGACCATTACCGTATATTTGTCGGAGCTTTGCATTAAGACACGTGGCAGCACAAAATCGCCATAAATCGCCATGAAAGTCAGCACCGAGATGGTAATCAAAATTGGCTTGGCAAGGGGCAGGGTAATCATGCGGAAAATTTGGGCATGGGTCGCACCATCCACCAGTGCTGATTCCTCAATTTCGAGCGGAATGGAATCTATATAGCCCTTTACCAAAAACACGTTGATACTGAGTGCCCCCGACGCATAAATCAAAATCAGTGAGGCATGGGAATTGAGGCCCAAGATACCGATATGGTTGCCAACCTGTTGAAAGGTGGTATACAGCGCGATAATCGAGAGAGCCGCTGGGAAAATACTGATAATCAAAATGGCCCGCATCAAGGTTTTGCGCCCATAAAAGCGAAAACGCGCTAGGCCATAGGCGGAAACGGTGGTGCTACTAACACTCAAAAATGTCGAGATGGAGGCCACTACAAACGAATTTTTGAGCCACGTCAGGTATGGATAGTATCTGTTCTCAAACAGACCACGATAATTACCGAGGCCGGGGTTTTTGGGGATCACTTCTATCGAGACCAACGACCCCGATGGATTCAGCGAGGCTGACAGTACCCATACGACGGGTACAAAGGCGAACACAATCAAAATCGCCGCGATGATGTAACGGATGATATATCCTAGCCAACGTCGCTGCTGATAATTCAGCGAGAAATTGGGTTTTTTGTAGCTGGTCGTGGGTATTGGCGTGGAATGTGTTTGGATGTCGGTCATACGGTTTGATCCTCCAAAACGCGCGTGTAACGGAACTGACCCCATGTGATCGCCGCGATAAAGAGGAACAATACAATCGAGATGCTGGCCCCTAAGCCGTAATCGCTTATGGCCGAATTGAAAGCAAGGCGATAGACAAATGAGATCAAAATATCGGTGTGACCGGCTGGAATCGGTGACCCAGCGATGGGTGGATTGCCCTGATTGAAGATGTATATCAGATTGAAGTTGTTAAAGTTAAAAGCAAAAGACGCCACCAACAAGGGGCTGACAATCTTCAGCAGCAAGGGCAGTGTAATCTTGGAAAAGCGCTGCCATGCGTTTGCCCCGTCCACCGCCGCCGCGTCCATCATATCGGTGGGAATGGCTTGTAATGCGCCACTGGAGACAATATAGAAATAGGGGTAGGAGAGCCACATATTGATAATGATAATGGCGATGCGTGTCCATTTCGGGTCGGTGAGCCAGTTAGGGGCGGTGCCAAAAATAGAGTTTTGTAGGCTGACGAGTGCGCCAAAGTCTGGATTAAGCAGATTGCGCCAGATGAGAATCGAAACCAGTGCTGGAATGGGATAGGGGATAATCAGCAGGGCACGGATAATTTGTCTGCCGGGCAGGGTTTCGAACAAAACCGCGATAAACAGGCCAAGCGCAAAACTGCATAACACGCTCAAAATGGCATAGGCAAAGTTCCATGAGATAATACGCACCAGCGGCCCACGCAGCGCCGAACTTGAGAAAAAGCGCTCGAAATTATCCAGCCCGACCCCGACCCTAAAACCGGGGGGCAGTTCTTGACCATCATCGGTGGTAAAAACGCCTTCGTCAGGGTGATAGACAAGGCCCGTTTCGGCATCGGTGAGTGTATCGCTGTCGGAATGGTAGCGATACCGCTGTTGGGTGGCGGCGGCAACCGTAAGGCTAGTTATGCGGATAATATCGGGGGCGACGCCAAATTTAAGTTCGCCCAGTTGATCAATCATGGCAACCGTATCGCGCTTTTCAAGACGCTGATAGCCTTGAATGCTGGTCGGAATGCCTTTGTCATCGGCAGACCCTATCCCGTCGTCCCCGATGCTGGCGGGTTTGGTCGCAGTCCCTATGCCAGTGAGAAAAGTGGTGTCGTCTTCCGCCTGCAACCACAGCACGTAATCATCAGTGGATTCAAGGGAGCGATAGGCCGTCCATTTATACTGCTGACCCGATTCAGGAACGTACTGCTGGCTCTCCAAGAAATCCACCGCTTCCTGCTTGGTGAGGATATGCCCATAACCTGCGTTGGTGGTGGAGAGGTAGATGGTATATAGAATCGGGTAGAGGACAAAAAGGGTGGTCGCGGCAAGGCTAACCCCTAACCAGCGATAGTACCGCAATTTTTCCAGCGAAAAACAGAGGGTAATAATGACGATCACCACACCGAGAATGCCGGAAAGTGGATAGTTGCCGTCATCCAATAATTGGCGGATGAGCGACAGCACCGCCACATCAAACACCCCCACCAGTGCTAGGCGGGTGATGGTTGAAGGAGTCACAGAAAAGGCATTTTTTTTGTTCATAGAGAAAACCGTTGAAACCAATAACTGGAAGGAGGGCAGGCACTCCTCAAATATAGAAAGGAATGCCTGCGGTGTGTCTAATTATTCAGATTCGGTGATTTGTGTGCGAATTTGTTCTGCCGCTTGGGTAAGGGCCTCGCTGGGGGTCAATTCGCCCTGTGTAATAAGCAGGCCAGCGCTTTCCCACGCATCCCACACAAAGCCCATCGCCGGAATGGCGGGCATGGCCTGACCAGTTACGCCTGCCTCGGAAAAACCACGCATATCGGGGTCTTCGGTTGCTTCGAACACAGCCACCCACGCGGAAGGACGGGGGTCATTATCGAAGATGTATTGCATGGATTCATCGGTGGCGATGAATTCGGTCAGATAGGTCTGGGCCAAGAGCAGATTTTCGCTGCCCGCATTGACCATAAAGCCCTGCACGCCGATGAACGGCCCACCGGGTTCGCCGTCTTCCGTAGCGGCGGGGAAAGCACTAATGGCATATGGCACTTCATTGGTCTTAAAACGATCCACCGCCCAAGGGCCAGTGATGATGAAGGGGGCCTGTCCGCTTTCAAACAGAACGTGGGCGGCTTCCCAGTCCAGATTCTCAGAGGCATAGCCATCGCGGATCAGGGAGTTGGCCCAGTCCGCACCTGCGACCATACCTTCGTTGTCCATGCCGAGATCATCAGCGGTGTAGTTGCCTTCTTCGTCCCGACCAAAAACGTAGCCACCAAAGGCGGTATAGACGGGGTAATAGTTGTAACCGAGATCGGGGAAGGCAAACGCATATTCAACTTTGCCTTCATCCACCAATTGCCGTCCAATTTCAGCGGCTTCGGCCCATGTCTTGGGGGCTTCCGGCACGAGGTCAACATTACGGAACAGCGCGTCATTTTCCACCGCGAACGGCACACCGTAGAGTTCACCATTATAGGTGAAGGCTTCTAGCGAATTTGGTAGGAAGAATTCGGCTTTGTCGCCCAAATCAAGCGGAGCGACCACACCTGTATCTACCAACCGTCCCATATTGTCATGCGGAATGGTGAAAAGGTCGGGGCCTTCGCCAGTGGCAGCGCCCTGCGTCATGGTGTTCATGGTGTTTTCCGTGCCCTGTGGCTCGACAACCACTTCCACCCCGTATTCTTCAGTGAATGCCTTCGACAATTCGGTGAGGACCGGCAGGCGCTGGTCATCTGTCCAAATGGTTAAGGTAGGGGTTTGGGCTACCGCTTTGGGGGATGCGGACAGCGGCAGATTAACTGCCAACACAACAAGTACAACTAAAAAAACGAAACGCTTCATACGAATGTCCTTTCTAAATAAAAAGTTTCGGTTTACTCCAACGTCCGCTGCTCATAGCGGTGTGTTAGGAATTGAATACCCTCATGAACTCGGCCCTGATAATCAAAAAAGGTGGCGTTTTCCCAATGGGACGACTTGGCGGGGATGGAAATCCATGCGGGTTCCCAATAGACAACCCCAATGCCGCCATGATTCAGGGTGGCTTGTGTTAAATCGGTCAAGAATTGGCGCTGGCCCTGCGGCGTCGCGGGATATTCGGGCAGGAGCGAATCTGCTCCCAAGAGGTGGTCGTTTTCACTACCGGGGCTTAATGTCCACGGATAGGCGGTCTCTACCAGCATCACATCTTTTTGATACCGTTCGCGTGCTTGACCGATGGTTTGACCAGCCTCATTCAGTCCGCATTTGCTCCATTTGGGATAGTAGGACAGGCCGATGATGTCGAAATCCACGATGCCTGCTGCGATGGCTGCATCAAACCACCAAATGATGTTTTCCGGTTGGGCGATATGCAGGATGACCCGCGCTTGGGAGGCAGCATCGCGTACCGCCTCGATACCCGCGTTGATGAGTTGGGCATTTCTAGGCCAGCGGATGGGGGCATCAGTAGGTGGAGCGTCGAGCAATATCTCCGTATTGATTTCGTTGCCGACCTGTACAAATTCAGGGGATAGGCCTGCTGTATTCAATTCGGCCAATACGTGATGGGTGTAATCATAAAGGGCGTTTTCGAGCGCAGATAAGTCGGTGAGATGTGCCCATGCTGCTGGGATGATTTGTTTGGCGGGGTCGGCCCAATGATCGGAATAGTGGAAATCCAGCATGACGGCCATACCCAGTGCTTTGGCGCGGAATATGGTGCGCTTGACATCGGCCAATGTACTGTAGGTTGTCACAGTCGGCGTGTGCCACAATCGAACCCGCACGATATTGGCCCCGAACTCGTGAAATAATGCGAAGGCATCGCGGGGTTGCTGCTGATGATAAAAAACGCCGCCTAAATCATCTAGTTCATTGACGAAAGAAAGATCAGCACCGAGATACATCAGACTGTGTTCTTTCAATAATGGTCTAATAAATACTCATCAATCAACGCGCGTTGACAACTCATGTTGATCGTAACATAGACAACGGCAAATTGTCAACTGTACTTAAAAAAGTGCAGCCCAAAACCTGCTTTGATTAGAGAAATATAGATTATGCGGGGTCTATGCCGTCACACTGGATTCACGGATAATTAAACGAGTGGGGACGGTAATAGCAAAACTGGCATTCTCATAATGGGGCTTGTCGGAGGTCAAAATACTCACCGCATGGTAGCCGATTTCGCGTTTGGGTACTTCGACGGTTGTCAGGGGGGGTACGGTATAGGCTGCGATATCGAGGTTGTCAATACTGGCGAGGGCAATATCTTTGGGCACGGCGAAGCCCCGCCGATGGAGACAATTGAGGATGCCGATGGCGACCTCATCCGTGCCGGAGCAGATAGCATCTACCAAAACACCTGACCCCAATAACTGGTCACACGATTCAAAACCAGAACTGGCATTGACAGCAGGGCGTACAAGGTTTTCATCAAGCGGCAGATTATTTTCCCAAAGGGCTTGACGATACCCTTGTACACGCTTGTCTTCTGGGCCAATATAGGCGATGCGCTGACGGCCTAACGTAACCAGATGTTGGGCGGACTGAAATGAAGCAAATTGGCGGTCAAATTGGATGGAGGGCACACCCGGCCATTCCCATTCTACACACACAGCCCGATCTACCCGATGCACAATCTCATCAATCAGGGTTTCGTCCTCAATTGTGTCTAGCACTTGATCAAGGCCCAACAAAATCAAACCACTAATTTCATTAGGATGGATCAGTTCGTTAAACAAAGCCGGATTACTAAAATCGTCAAACACACGGATAAAGCGGATATGGCAATCGTGTTCATGAGCATGTTCGTGAATGCTGGCAAGAATCGCGCCATAATAGGGCCGCTTGAACATATAGTTGCCCGCCAAGATGATGCCAAGATATTTCTCAGCAACCGTATTATCTACGCTGGAAAGCATTCGGGCGTGTTTGTTGGGACGGTAGCCGAGTTCTTTGATGGCGGCGAGGACACGGTTGCGGGTTTCTTCCGAGACCTTACGAGGCCCGTTATTGATGACATACGACACGATGGAGCGCGTAACTCCTGCGTGCTGGGCTACATCATCTTGAGTAATGGCCCGTCCATTTCGATTGTCTGCCATAGTTGCTCTCTACCAAAACTACAAGGTCTACTGCCAATAATAACCTCCCTCCATTGTAGCAGCAGGATAGATTGTCAAAAATAATCAACATCTTAATCCGGTACAAATCCAATTTTGTCCAACATCGCCTGAATTTCGGGATTGGACATAAACAGCCGCCACAATAGCCCCGTGCGATGATTTTCGATCATGCCCACAATCGGCGCTTGATTCAGCCCCATAAAAATATTGGAGACATAGCCGACGGTGGGGTTACAGGCATCCCGGAAACCGTAAATATCCCAAAGCTCCGCCCCACGAGCAAAATAAAAATGCTTGAGGCCCTGCATGGATTCAGTGGGGGTATAGGGAAAAGCCGCGAGTGCCCCAGTGGGTGTAATCGTACCGTTGTCATTTTGGGGATCGTGTGGCACATAACCCGTATGATCGTCACTGGCGGTCAGCCCCCAGAAATTTTCGCCATAACCGACGAAGCCCCCCGGATTGGCGACACAGTGCCGATAGTTAATTAGACTGATGCGGCGGTTGTTGTCGAAATAATTGGCATAGCGATCCCGTTTGTGGCGTGGGTCGAAACCCAAAAACGAGTAATGGGTAAAAAATAGCGGCCCACCTGACCCAACGCCTACCGGAAGCTCGATACCGTAATATTCTGTGCCGTTGGTATAGAGACTGCCCTCTGTTGTTTGTCCCCACCCACTGCGGTATTGTTGGGCACGTTCGTTTTGGGAGGCCCACCCCTTATGAAACATCTCGGCGGGGACGGGATGGGTTGGAGAGGCAATCGCCAGCAGATAGACAATCATGACCTCATTCCAGCCAATGAGGGGGTGATTAATCAGCCAGCCGTGTTTGGGCGACCAATGCCAAATCAAAAAATTGGGGTCATCGGGGAAGCGATACCAATCCCATTCGGTGGTTTCCCAGAGATGGGTGATGGTGGCACGGATTTGCTCTTCGTCTGGCGTGGGGCGGTCAAAATATTGGCGCAGGGTCAAAAGCGCCTGCATAATAAAGGCGGTTTCGACCAAATCCCCACCGTCATCGTGATCGCCAAAAAATGGGACGGTCTTGCCAGTGCGCCCATCCAGAAAATGCGGCCAGACCCCATGAAACCGATCCGCTGTGCTCAAAAACCGCAGCACTTTTTGGATATGCTGGGTCAATTCAGCCCGGCTGATGAATCCGCGCTCTGCCCCCACGATTAACGCCATGAGGCCAAAACCGGATGCCCCCAATGCAATCATATCGGGGTCGCCGGGGATACATTCCAGTGCCAAGCCTGCGTCGGGATGGGCATGATCCCAGTAGCAGCGAAAATGCGCTTCTTGAACCATCGTCAGCAATTCATCATCCGTCATGGGGCGGGTGATGGCTTCGATGGGCGGTGTCGGCTTTGATGCTTGATAGGAATGGTTGACGGCAGTTAGGCGATAGGTGACGGTGCGATGGGGCAAGCCGATGTAATCCACAAACCGCGAATAGTGTGGATACTGAATGCCAACAGGTTGAAAATCTTGCCCTTTTTCGGCCCGTTCAATTTGGACATACTGCACGGCGGGGTCAGTGATTTTGTCCCATGTCAATTCCACATGGCGGTCACACACGATGGCAGAAACCCCCGTAGGTGGTTTGACGGGTTGACTCTGAGGGACGTTGTTAAGCTTGATGTCATCAAGGTAGAGGGTATAGGTTTCATCGCTGAGGCTGCCCTGCGAAAAAATAACTTTGGTGATTTCCGGCCCATCTTTCTGCTTAAAGGTTAGGTCAAAATGGGCGCTGAGTGGAATTTGAATATACGTCCACTGTCGGACAGGCAAATCTTTAACGGCCAATCGCAAATGGAAAAAGGGCCGAATCTCGCCGCGCACTTCCAGCCACACCAGCGGCAGTGATTCCGGGGGAATGGGCGTGGGAGTGTAGCACCAAAACGAAAGTGTATCCCCTTTGAGGGCAGTCGTTCGTCCCCGCCAATACTCGACCAAAATTTCGGCCTGCCAATGACCACCTGCTTTGGAACACCACGTCAGTTCGAGGCTGTTGGGTGGGGTGAAAAAATGGGCATGGCTCACGGGCAGGTGGTGATTAACATGGTGTATCGTACTATCCCCCGAAAACGTGACATGGCTAAAAAAGTAGGCGTCGGGTGTGCGGCTGTTATCAAAAATCAAGTGGTCATAGATCGTGTCTTGCATAGGTTAGCCTCGAATCTTATCCCGATAGTACAACGCGCTTTGTTTAAGGGTGCGTTTCTGGGTGGTGTAATCCACATAAATCAAGCCAAATCGCTTATCATAGCCATGTGACCATTCAAAGTTATCCATCAAACTCCACGCAAAATAGCCTTTGACGGTTACTCCCTGCTCAATAGCTTGTTCAAGGGCGGCGAGGTGCGATTCAAAATAAGCGATGCGCTGCGGGTCATGTACTGTACCGTCAGTGGCAACGGTATCCTCAAAAGCCGAGCCGTTTTCGGTGATATAGATCGCGGCGGGGGCGTAATCTTGTTGTAAGCGTACCAAGAGGGCCGTTAAGCCTTCCGGGAAGATTTCCCACCCCAGTGCTGTCTTTTGGGCATCTTCCGGCATGATATGGCGCAGGCGCAGCGGCAGTTCGTTGTCGTCGTGCAGTACCACGTTGCGGAGGTAATAATTCACCCCCAAAAAGTCGAGCGGCACGGCGGCTGATTGAATGGTGGTCAGGTCAATGGGGGGCAGGTAGGGTTTGACCAGCGAAACCATATCGGCGGGATAAACACCCTTAAACAGCGGATCAAGCATCCAGCGATTCAGGAATCCATCTTGGCGATAGGCGGCTGATAGATGCTCAGTTTCCGGTGCGCCGGGGTAAATCGGATTGAGATTGA
The DNA here is from genome assembly GCA_024434115.1 of Chloroflexota bacterium. GTDB lineage: Bacteria > Chloroflexota > Anaerolineae > Aggregatilineales > J027 > CFX10. Next base: position 289,220 of record QMIT01000004.1, on the reverse strand, counting down.
GCGAGATACCCAATCGTGAATTGGATACATTCTGGCGGATGATGGGTGACGCTGCGCCATGTGCCAGCAATAAATGATGGGCCACCTGATAGGCGGTGGTCAGATCGGTCATGCCCGGTGGGTGTCCACCATAAAAATAGCCGACAAATGCGACAATCCACGGCTCGTTGTGGGTCGTCCAGTTTTGCACACGGTCTCCTAAACAGCGCGTTATGATGTCGGTGTAGTCGGCGAACCACTGCACGCTATCGGGATTGGCCCAACCGCCTCGATCTTGTAGGGCTTGGGGCGTGTCCCAATGATAGAGGGTTAAGTAGGGTTGGATGCCCGACGCCAAAAGTTCATCTACCAAACGACTGTAAAAATCGAGACCCTTTTGGTTAACTGGGCCAATTCCTGCTGGCAATACCCGCGACCATGCCACCGAAAAACGATAGGCCTGTAACTCTATTTGACGCATCAAGGCCACATCATCCCGGTAGCGATGATAATGGTCACAGGCCATATCTCCGGAATCGTGGTTGGCAACTTTGCTGGGGACGGTATGGCAAAAACGATCCCAGACCGTTTCGCCGCGCCCGTCAGCGTTCCATGCCCCTTCAATTTGATAGCTGGAGGTGGCTGCCCCCCATAAAAAATCTTTCGGAAAAGTCATAAGCAACAACCCTTTATTACTATCGCAAATAAAGAGGGGTGGCCTATTTTATTGACCACCCCCATTGGTTTTAGCCCCCGGTTCCCATCACAGGGAACGGAAATAGAACGCGACGGTTTAACCTAGTTCGTCCCATTCTTAAAGGCTTCCAGATAAGCCGGGGTTACAGCATAGTCACCTGTGCTTTCGACAAAACCCATCGCGTTGATCGCATTTTGGATGTTCGGGTTTTGCGACAGCAGATTCCAGACAAAGCCATCCTGATAGTTGGCAATCATCAGCAGGATGTCGCCCTGATCAATGCCGATGTGGTCAACTGAATACCATTGGTCTACGTCATTGACCGCGCTGACAAAGCCGTGTTCGCGCCATACCTTCGTACCCCATTTGGTCAGCATGGCCCGGATCGCCGCCATTGATGCTTCGGGGGTGAAGGGCAAGCAGGCAATGGAGGCATACGGGGCAATCGTGCCGTCGTGGTTGCCACCCGTCGCGCCATAGGCCTTGTAACCGCGCGGGCCATCGGAGGCGCTGATACCCCAGATACCGCCCTGATAAGTGGCATAGGGATCGGCATTATCGGCGGCGAACTGAATGCTGCGTTCGCAGGCGCGGGTGGTGTTATTAAAGTAGTTGGCGTAGGCATCTTCTTTGCCACGCAGGTCAAAGAAGGCCAGCGGATATTGATAGACAAACAGGGGTTCTGCACCGAGGTAGATGAATTCACCCTGTAGGTTAACCGGACGATCCCAATTGTCCCATGACTCGGCGGGGATGGGGTGGGTGGGTGAACCAATGCCCAAGATATAGAGCAGTAGGCTTTCATCAAAGTGATCCCATGTGGCGGAGAGGAAGCCAATGTCTGGTTTCCAACCCATCGAGACCATGTTACCGCCCGCCATCATCCATTCCCAATCCATGTTTTCATAGAGTTGTTGGGCAAGGGCCGCGACTTCGGTATCTTTGAAATACGCTCCGGCGGTTAGCGCCCCAGCGATAAATAGGGCGGAGTCAATCGAAGAAATTTCGCTGCTCCACACACGCTCCCCGGTTTCCATATCCACAAAATGATAGAAGAAGCCGTGATCGCCTTGCACACCACCATTGGCGAAGGTTTGCAGCGTCACAAGGGCGCGTTCATACCCTTGATTGTAGTTGATCCAGCCGCGATCCACCGCAATCGGAATCCCAGCCAGCGCAAAACCAACCGAGGCGATACTGGCGGGCGAATCAGCGGTGTTGCGGTCTTTCACAAGGCCGTTGGCAGGATTGGCTTGCTCCCAGAAGAAGCTGAAGGTCTCGCTGCCGACGGAATCCAGTAGGGCCACATCATCAAACGAGAGCAGCAAATCCACCTCGGATTGATAGACGCTTTCCTGTGAATATTCACCCGGCGCGGCTACTTTTTCAGGGGCGGATAGATAAGCACCGCCGAGATAGATTGGCTCAGTGAGCGGAACTTTGCCGCTGGCATCTTCAAAGAAGAAGGACAGATATAGCTCATAAGTCCCACCTTCTTTGGGGTTCCGCATTGGTTGAAGGGGCACGTAGACAATGCGATTCCACCCGGTGGTCAGTTGGAGCGCACCACCGAACATCCCGCCGACCCATGCCCATTCGCCCGTTGTATCGCCCATACCCATGAAAAACTTGTTGGGATTCATCGCATTACCTTCGGGCAGATAGACATCAATTTCGACCTGCGTGTAGGTGACCCAATCCGCCAAATCCGCTGCGGTGATCGGGAAAGCCAGCTTGGTCTCTGCGGCGTCGCCACTGGGCATGATTTGGAGCGAAGGAGTGCCGTCGGGAGTTAATACGTCGCTGCTGACTGCAAAGGTCGAGCCACTGTTATCATCGCCCAACATCGCAATATCCTTGTTCTCCCACGGTGCCCAAGTCAGGGTTTGGTCGGCTTCACCGGGGACGGGCATAGCGTACATGCTGCCCAGATAGAAGGGTTCGGTCAGGACGGTCTTATTGCCGTTTTCATCGGCATACATGAAGGCGAAGTAGATGAAATACGCGCCATTGGGGTTAGGCTTCCGCATGTTGGGGTCAAGATCAAAAGTAACTTTGGCCCATTCGGTGTCGCCTTCAAAAACGCCCCAAACGCCACCGACCCATGCCCATTCACCTGTGATGTCCGCCATACCCATAAACACCTGATTGGGGTTAAAGGCGTTGGTGGGGGAGAGGTAGATTTCTAATTCAACACGGCCAAGCGACCATGTTTGCAGATTGGCACCGCTGACAGGAAAGGCCAGCTTGGTTTCTTCCGTCGTACCGGAGGGGATGACCTGTAACGAGGAGATACCTGTCGCAGTCAGGATGTCTTTGCCTTCTGCAAATGAAGAACCCGTGTTGTCGTGGCCGATCATGCCAGCGTTCTTAGTTTCCCATGCCGTCCACAGAATTCTTTCGGGGGCAGCGGGGGATACAGCGGCACTTGAAACAAGCGTCGCGCCACCCAGATAGAAGGGTTCGGTCAGAACGGTTTTGTTGCCTGCTTCATCAGCGCTAAAGAACGACATATACAGCATATAGCTGTGATCTGCGACGGCGGCACGCATGGCATTATCGGGCTTATAGACAATGCTGTTCCAGCCAGTTGTCAGTTCAGCGGCTTCACCAAAAATGCCACCAACCCAAGTCCATTCACCACCGACATCCGCCATACCCATAAAGAAGTTATTGGGATTGAGAGCATTGCCTTCGGGCAGATAGACTTCGATGACGACCTGATCGTAAGCGGCCCAATCTGCCAAATCCGCACCTGTGAAAGGAATGGCGACTTTGGTCTCTTCAGAAGTGCCGCTGGGGGTCACTTGCAAACTGGGAGTGCCAGCGGGGGTCTGAACGTCTTCGCTGATGGCGACGGTTGAGCCAGAATTGTCATCCGTAATCGTGGCAACGTCTTTAGCGTCCCACGCTGCCCATGCCAAACTGCCTTCAGCCGAGCCAGTGGTTGTGCCTTCGCCTTCATCACCACCCGCCGCCGCCATACCGCTCAGAGTTGCACTGCCGAGGTTAAAGGGTTCGGTGAGGATGGTCTTGTTGCCTGCTTCGTCGGCACTAAAGAACGACATATACAGCATATAGCTGTGGTCGGCTACCGGGGTACGCATGGCGGGGTCGAGCGGATATACAACGGTATTCCAGCCAGTGGTTAGGCTCTCCGCCGTGCCAAAAATACCACCGACCCATGTCCATTCCCCACCGACATCGGCCATACCCAAGAAAAAGCTGTTGGGATTCACAGCATTGCCTTCTGGCAAATAGACTTCAATGGCTAGGGTGGTGTAGGACGCAAAATCGGCTATGTCCGCACCTGTGAACGGCACTGCAATTTTAGTTTCTTCGGAAGTACCGCTGGGGGTGACTTCCAAACTTGGGGCACCAGCCGGGGTAGTGACCGCATCTGTCACGGTCACGCTGGAACCAGAATTATCGTCCCCAATGGCAGCAGCGTCTTTGGCGTCCCACGCCGCCCAGACAACGCTGTCATCCTGTGCCACAGAGACGGGGGGATGGATGCTAATTGCAAGTGTGGCAATCATAACCCCGCACAGCACAATCTGTACTAGCTTTTTTAACATATAGCTTCTAGCTCCTTTTAAGGACTTGCCGCTGATCTAGCGGGAAAAAATCTATTTTGAAGATGAGTATAAATCGGGAGAAAAAATCTGTCAAAGCGCTTTTACAAAAATGTCGAAAATTCCCCAAATTAGGGTAGTTAAAAAAACGATTTGCACATTTTGGAGGCGCTTGTTAGAATAAAAACGTTTTAACAAAAAGTTGGGCAGGAAGATCATGGCGGCTACGATTTTTGATGTTGCAAAACATGCCGGGGTCTCAATCGGTACGGTTTCCAGAGTCCTCAATAATAAAGACCGGGTAAGTCCAGCAACACGAGAACGAGTATTGAAGGCCGTTCGAGAACTCGATTATCACGCCAATGCGTTTGCGCGTGGGCTTGCCAGTCAAGAAAGCAATACACTGGGCTTGGTCATCCCCCAAGTGAACGATCCGTTTTTTTTCCAGATCGTTCGGGGCGTAGAGGATGCGGCGACGGATGAGGGCTATAGTTTGCTTATTGCCAGCCAACCTCGGCCCGCCCACGAACATCGTTATTTAGATTTGTTCCGGCGGGGCAATGTGGATGCGATGGTGCTGGTGGCAATTGATGTCTACATCCATGAAATACAGCAAATCGCCGCGCGTGGAGTACCGATTGTATTGGCCCAGCAGGATGTGGGGAAAAATATCCCGGCATTCTTGGCGGACAACTATAGTGGCAGCCGAGCGATGACCGAGCATTTATTGGGACATGGCTATCGGCGTCTGGCCTATATCGCGGGTACGAATTACACCCCCGACAGCCGTGAACGGTTACGTGCCATGCAAGATGTTCTAATCGAACATGGCCTGAGCATCGGGCCAGAATATATTGTGTCGGGTGATTATCTTCAGGACAGCGGTTATCGTGCGATGTTGGAATTATTGCAGCGGCCTGTTTTGCCAGAAGCGGTGTTTGCCGCTAATGACCAGATGGCGCTTGATGCGATGCGGGCTATCCAAGAAAGCGGCCTGCGCGTGCCGGAAGATATTGCGGTGGTGGGTTTTGATGATATTCCGATGTCGAGTTATGTTTCACCCGCCCTCACCACGATTCAACAGCCTGTTTATGAAATGGGCTGGCACGCCGCCAAACGTGCGATTGCCATGATTGGGCCAGAGGAGAACGTTGAAGAACGGACATTGGCCTCGCCGCGTGTCATGCTGTTGCCCGCATCGCTGGTGGTTCGTAAATCGTGCGGTTGCTGATGTTGTAAGCCCCTAACAAGGCCTTTAAGCGCCTTGTTGGATTATCTGGGGAAAGCGCTCCCCAAAAAATTTTCACCTATTGTAAAAGCGCTTTTACAAGAAGGAGGCAGGTCGAATTTAGAGCAAACACTACCCAGTTTATCCTAACTGAAGACCGCTAAAGAGTTGAGGAGATAAAAAAATACCATGTCACGCCTTTTTATGCGTTCGTTGATTGTGCTTGTCGTTGTTGCTGCTATTGTTGCCCCTAACTTGGGCATGTCTCGCGCCCAAGATGAACCCCCAATGGCGAATGAACTGCGTGTGTCGGTTGTGGCTGGGGCCATGCAAGACACCATGACCCGCCTCGTCGCCAAGTATAATGAAGCCAACCCCGATGTGAACATCACCCTTGAACTGGAACCCGAAGGTGGTCAGTTCCAAGCGCTGATTGCCGCTGGCAACCAACCCGACCTTATCATCACGTCGTTTGGCCCTCAATTGGGCACGTTGGCAGAACAAGATGCCGCTGTGGTGTTGGATGAACTACCCGGCGCGGATGAACTGTTTGCCCGTGTCGAACCCGCCTCCCTGCAAAAACTGTATGGTCATCAATATTACGTCCCCGTTGGTGCGGATGTGACCTTGATGATCTACAACAAAGCTCTGTTTGAAGAAGCAGGCCTCGATCCCGAAGCTCCCCCGGTCACTTGGGATGAATTCTTAGCCGCTGCCGCCGCGATTGATGCTCTGCCCAACCGTGAAAACGGCGATGAAGTCTATGGCACGGTGCTGTGGAATGAAGCCCTGCAATGGGGCGGTTGGTATTGGAATATGCTCCAACCCATCTATCTCAACGCCAATCAGGGTGAATGCCAATTATTGAACAACTTGGCGACGGACATCGTGTTTGACCGCGAAGAATGTGCACTGGACAAATTCTTTGGCTTCCTCAGAGAAGCGCAGCAATATGCTCCCCCCACGATGGAAAAGAACTTCTTTGGCCGCGCCATCGGCATGTGGATGCAATATGGTTATTCGTGGAAACCCAACCTCGAAAACGCGGTGGGTGGTGAGATGGTCATTGGGGAAGATGTCGGTGTTGCTCCTGTGCCCGTTCCCGAAGAGGGCGATACCAGCTTTACGACCTATGGGGGTCGCTCGATGATGATTCTCAAGACGAACCCCGAACGCGAAGCCCGCGCATGGGATTTCTTGAAATTCATTATGGAAGACGAGAACAACTATCAGTTTATCACCGAATTGGGCTATCTGCCTGTGTTGACGAGCCTCAAGGCTGACCCCTATTTCCAAGACCCCAGCCGTTTGCCGTTTGTGCAGGTGCTGGAACATGGCTATGTGCCCGAACAATTTGCGACGGCTGAACGAGTCGCGGTTGCTGTACAAGGGGCATATCAGGAAATTGTGGTTGAAGGCTCGGTTTCACTAGATGAGGCAGTGGGCTATGCTGCTGAAAAAGCACGCGAGGCCATTGCCACTGAATAATCCAAATCTAAAAAGGGCGATAGATAAATAATCGCCCTTGCTGTTTTCATTTGTAGGGATGGGTCTGTGGCCCATCCTTATTAGAAAAGAAGTTGAAGGGGAATTAAACGTTATGAGTGCGATTGCTGCCGAGAGCCAAAACAGTATCGCCAGTGTTTCGGCCAAACGACATACCACGCTTTTACACCGGATGCGCAAGAATTGGTGGGGGTATGTGTTTGTCTCGCCTTGGGTGATTTTGTATATCGTTTTTGGAATTTACCCGCTGATTCTCTCATTCTTTTTGACCTTTTTTAACTATTCTTTTGTAAACCCGGAAAATCGTCAATTTGTTGGTATTGGCAACTGGGTGCGCGGCATCGAAGACCCCTTGTTTTGGAAAGCGATTTTTAACATCGTTCTCAACCAATCGGTGTTTATTTTTCTGAAAAATGGCTTGGGCCTGCTGATTGCCTCGCTACTCTTCAACATCAAATTTGGCGGACGGTTGCTGCGAACGATCTATTTCTTGCCCGTCATAACCTCAACAGTGGTCTTGATGACGATTGGGGACAATCTTGCCAGTCCGGGCGGGCCTATCCAAAAATACCTCATTGATCTGCACCTGCTCGATGGGCCGTTTTTTTGGAAATCCGAAGAAACATGGCCGATGATTGTGATCGCGCTCATCAACACATGGAAATGGTTTGGTATCAGCACGGTCATTTTGCTGGCAGGCATGTATTCGATTGACGCCCGCCTGTATGAAGCGGCAGCAGTGGACGGGGCAAACGGATGGCAGATGTTTACCTATATCACCCTGCCTACCCTCAAACCGCAGTTGTTTTTCCTATTGGTGGTGGATGTCATCAACGGTCTGCAAATGTTCGGTGAGGTCTTTAGCATCGGCTTTAATGTGTATGGTGGGATCAACAATCAAGCCTTGACGCCTGTCCTGTACCTATATGCCCAAGCCTTTGACCGATCCAATGTGGGGTTTGCATCCACATTGGGGCTGCTGTTGGCCTACATTATCGCCGCGCTAACTTTCCTGCAATTTAAGTTCTTCCGCACTAATGAGAATTAGGGAGAGCATGATGAGACGCGCAAAAGCATTTTCCCCCACCATCATCTTGAGTTATGCCATTTTGCTGTTGGGTGCTTTTTTTGTGATCTACCCGTTCTTCTACATGATTAACAACTCGGTGAAGACCGGGCAAGAGATTATGCACTCCCCGACGGCGTTACCTGAAAAGATTGTCTTTACGGGCTATACAGGGGTATTTGATGAACTGGATGTCATGCTGCTGTTCAAAAACTCGGTGTTTCTGGCGGGGTCAATCACCGTCCTGAATACCATTTTTAGCGCATTGGCAGCCTATGCCTTTGCCAAAATCCCCTTTCCGGGCCGTGACAAGATTTTCGGTTTTATGCTGCTGACCATGATGATTCCCGGCGTGTTGTTCCTCATCCCGACCTATGTGTTGATGTATCGTATCGGGTGGGTCGGTCATTTTGAAGCGCTGATTGTGCCGTCCATCGTGTCGGTGTTTAACATTTTCCTGATTCGCCAATTTATGTCGGGCATCCCCGATGAGTTGGTCGAGGCGGCGCGGATTGACGGAGCAGGCGAAATGGTCATTTTCACCCGCATCATTTTGCCGCTGGCCCGTCCTGCGTTGGCGACGGTTGCCATTCTCACGTTTATGGGTAGTTGGAACGACTTCTTTGGCCCGCTGCTCTATCTCAATCGGCCCGAACAATGGACGCTTCAATTGGGTCTGCTGCAATTTCGTGGGACTGTACCGGGTGAAAATGCCCAGCAAATTTGGGCGCTCACCACAATTATTACCGTGCCGATTGTGGTGGTGTACTTTTTCATCCAAGAGCAGTTTGTTAAAGCCTTTGCCAATGTGTCGTTGAGTAAATAGGGGGATAAACCAATGGCTCAATCAACCCTTGCTCAACAACCACTGGCCGAGACCATCGTTGAAGTCAAACCGGCCCAAAGTTGGCTGAAACGGTATCGCTGGGTCTTGCTCTTTGCTGGCCTGATTATGGTCTTTATTGGCACTTATGGGCTGGCGTGGTGGAATGCTTATCGCCTAACCGGAGATTATTTGGATGATGCCGATGCCAGCTTTGAGGCAGGTAACTATCTGGATGCGCTGACGGGTTATGAAAAATATGATACCCAAGCGAAAAAATATGTCGAATATGGCGGCTATATGCAGGTGCAGCGCATTTGGGAAAACGATTATTCCTATCCTGTACCTGATGGCGTCCAACGTGCCAAAGACCGTATCCATGAGATTGTCTATGAACGCTTGACGATTGAAGACGCTGAACAATTTGTTCAAGAAAATATCGGACGTACCAACCCCTATCTTGGCATGATTTATCTTCGACTGGGGGAGCTTTATGAGGCCGATGGTCAACTGCGCGATGCCGAAGATATTTATGAATCTATCCCCGACCTGTTTCCCAATGATAAAGCGTTGCAAGCCCGTGCCGCCGATGACTTGGCAAAATATCGGCGTAATATTCTAAAAAACGAAACTTTTGTAGGAGCATAATGTGACCCAACTGCCAAACAAATATGGCTATTTCAGTGATGACGGCCTTGAATATGTAATCACTTGTGCCGAAACACCCATGCCTTGGGTCAATGTGTTGTCGAACGGCGATTACGGCTTTGTCATCTCACAGGCGGGCAGCGGGTATAGCTGGCGCACCCATGCCAGCCTCAATCGCATTACCCGCTGGGATCAAGATTTAATCCGCGATGAATGGGGCAAATATTTGTATATCCGGGACGCGGCCTCCGGCGAATTTTGGTCGCCAACCTTTCAGCCCTGCGGCGAAAAGTTGCAGGATTATCGGGTACGGCATGGCATGGGCTACAGCATTATTGAAGGTCAGCAGGCGGGTATCGCCAGCACCGTTACCTACTTTGTGCCGGAAGATGATCCCTGTGAAATTTGGGTGCTGCGACTGAAAAATGAAGGCAATACACCCCGCCAATTACAACTATTCACCTATTTTGAGTGGTTGTTGGGCAACGCTCCAGATTGGCATCGGGAATTTCACCGTACCTTTATCGAAACCAGCTATCACGAACAGGGTGTGCTGCTGGCGACCAAAGTGATGTGGGAACTGCCCGTCCCATCCAAAACCCATTGGAATCTCTCATGGCCGTATATGGCCTTCCACAGTGCCTCACTGATGCCAAGCGGCTATGACGCTGATAAACGCGACTTTCTGGGGCGGCATGGCAGTCCCCATAATCCCGCCGCCGTTCGTACAGGTCAATCGAGCCAGCATACAGGCCGTTGGGGGGATGCGATTGGCAGCTTGCGGCAGGACCTTACCCTCGCCCCCGATGAGCAGCGCGAAATCATTTATACCCTCGGTGCGGCGGATAATCCCGAACAGGCCCAAGCCCTAAGTCAAAAATATCGGGACGCAGCGGTTGTCGACAGCGCCCTAGCGACGGTCAAAAAATATTGGCGCGGCATCACCCAATCCCTAAGCATCGAAACGCCCGACCCAGCCCTAAATGTGTTCGCCAATGGTTGGTTGCAATACCAAGCGATTTCGGGTCGCATCAAAGCGCGTACCGCCTACTATCAAACAGGTGGGGCGTATGGCTTCCGTGACCAATTGCAGGACAGCCTTGTATGGCTACTGTTGGGTCAACCGGAAAAAACATTGGCTCAGATCCATCTGCACGCCGCGCACCAATATCAGGATGGGATTGTACTGCATTGGTGGCATCCCATCGCCGATACCGGAATGCGCTCCGATTATAGCGACGACTTGCTTTGGATACCTTTTGTCACCCTTTACTATATGCACGAAACGGGTGACTTTGCCTGCTTGGATGCTGAAATCCCGTATTATGATGGTGGGGTGGGTACACTCAAAGAACACTGTATGCGCTCATTTGACATGGCTCTCAGCCGCCGCAGCCCACGCGGTTTGCCCTATATCCTCAAAGCCGATTGGAACGATGGCCTCAACGCGGTAGGAGCCGAGGGCAAAGGTGAAAGCGTCTGGATGGGCCATTTCCTGTATTATCTATTGACAGCATGGGCTGATCTTCCCATTGTAGACGCCGCCACCAAGACCCGCTTTGAAAAAGAGGCCGAGGCTGTCCGCGCCGCCGTTAATCAGCACGCATGGGATGGGGCATGGTATTGGCGGGCCACCACCGATGCCGGGGAATTGGTCGGGTCACATCAATCACCGGAAGGTCAGATTTTCCTAAATGCCCAAACATGGGCGATCTTAGCGGGGACAGCGGACAAGGATCGGGCACGTTTGGCAATGGCCTCGACCCGCGATCACCTGTATTCCCCCTATGGCCCGCTACTGCTGGCGCCAGCCTATTCCATTCCTGACCCCCATATTGGCTATTTGTCGCGTTATGCTCCCGGCACACGCGAGAATGGCGGTGTCTATTGTCATGCGGCGTGTTGGGCGGTGCTGGCCGAACGCAAACAAAACGGCATGGTGTCGGCCTATCAAGTATGGCGCAGTTTTTGTCCACCTGTGCGCGGCGAAAACCCCGATGCGTATTCGGCGGAACCGTATGTCATGCCGGGCAATGTCGCTGGCCCGCTGGCTTCCCAACCCGGACAGGCAGGGTGGTCATGGTATACCGGATCGGCGGCTTGGTATCTGCGGGCACTGACGGACGGTGTATTGGGGCTCGAAGGCCGGGTGGAAGGGCTGCGTGTTAAAGCCGAATTGCCTCCCACATGGAAACAATATCGCGTGAAACGGCAGTATCGCGGAGCCGTCTATGACATCACAGTCCGGCGGGCACACGATTCGGAAAAAGAAGGCTGCCGGGTGAATGGTGCGGAGTGGCAGGGGGAATTTTTGCCAATAGCCAAGTCCGGCACTACGCAATCCGTCGAAATCATCCTGCCCGCTTGACATCATCCCTCCTTATAAGGCCAAACCCACTGCCGCCCATCCCTAAAGGACAGACTAGGGAGGGCTGCTTTGGGTCATCCAAGTCTCATTTGGCGACACGTTCGACCAGCGCCATCACATCCTTGAGAACAGGCTTATTTTTAAAATAGAGGACTTCGCCGGGGACATCGGTGAGTTGTTCGGCGGTCAGATTGACCCCTTCATAGACCAGCAAAATTAAGTCCGAGCGCCCTGCCGTCCGCACTTTGGCGAGTTTGCGCCGTAGATAGTCGGGATGCCAGAACCCCATGATTTCGAGCAGTGCCCGCCGTCCATCTTTTTGATGGGTAAAGGCAAAGTCGGGAATCATGACCGTATCCCCCAACAGCAGTACCTCATCCTCCCGGCTCAACTGCCATTGTCCACGCCCTTCGCCAAATTTCTCGATGAACGCCGCAGCAAAATCAGCCTCCATCCGGCTATCAAATTCCCCACTACGTTTAAAATGCGAGGTGAGCGGGGAGGTCGAATTGAGTTCATACCGCAGCCAGTCCTCCCCGAATGGGGACTTGACCGTTGCCCGCATCTGCCAGCGCTCCCCTAATAAAAGGGCGGGCAAAAACGCCGCAAACTGCCGTCCATAGCGGGTAGTCGTGCTGACAAAGGGTGAAATCGGGCCATCCAGTGTTACCCAATAGCCATCTTGATAGGGTTTGGCCTCAAACATCAGTTTAAACAGCTTCAAATAGCGCCAAAAATCTTGATAGCCATCATAAATCTCGACCTCCATCAGCCGTGCCCAATAGAGGACACCCCGCGTGAGTTCAAGGTTATAACGGGTGATGAGGCTTTCGGGGGTCCATGTCGGGCCAATCTCGGCCAAAACGGACTCGCTGGCAAGGTCGGCGAACAGGCTTTGTTCAAGCGTGGTCATGTCTGTCCCCAGTTCAGCGGCGATGTCTTGCAGCAGTATGGCGCGGCTTTGGGGATGGAATAAATCAGCCTCATCCAAGACTGGCCCCCGCCCAAATACCAATCGTCGCAGGTCGGCGGGTGGCAGCGGCGTTGAATGAGTGACCCATGTGGCCCCATCCGACAAGACTTTTGCTAGGCCACGCAGCACGACATAATCCAGTCGCTCCCCTTCTAATTGCTCGACTGCCATCTCCCATTCCCTTGATGTGTGACCGGACAGGTTTTGAAAGAGGTCAATCAGTGCGGCGGCGGTGGCTTGCCAATGCCGATTTTCTGGCGGCAGCAGTTCCACATGCAGTGCATCACCCCGAATTCGCAGGCGTGGTCGAATCAGATCAGCGGTGAGCATGGGCAGTTTTACGTGGTTTGCGGCGCTGGGCTTTGCCTTCTTCAGTGGTCTGGCGGGCGATCACTTCAAATAACACGGCTTGGCGATTACCGACCTTGCGCAGTACCCGCCCCAAACGCTGGATATATTCACGGGCGCTGGCGGTTCCACCCAACACGATGGCAACTTTGGCTTCCGGCACATCCACCCCCTCATTCAACACCCGCGAGGTCACAATCGCCCGATACTCGCCGAGTTGATACGCCTCTAAGATATGTTTGCGCTCGGCGGCAGTCGTCTCGTGGGTAATGACCGGAATCAGATGGCGGCGTGCAATCGCATAGGCTACCGCGTTATTTTCGGTAAATATCAAGGTTTGTTCATGTGAATATTCGCGCAGCAGGCTGTCCAAAATGGCAAATTTGCCTTCCGCCCCTGCCAGCAAACGTAAAATCCGCTGGCGAGCCAATAAAGCGCGGCGGGCCTCCGCATCAAAAGCACTCAAGCGCATGAGTTCCATCAACCAATTTTTGCCGTGTGTCCGGCGCAAATTGCGCGTACGGAAAAATCCAGCGTAAATCGCGTAGTCAGTCTCATAAGCGGCACGTTCTTGCTCAGTCAGATCAATACGGATACGCTCGGTACGATATTCCGCCAACTGCTGCCCAGTGAGATCATTTATGGGCACTTCGTAGACAATTGGCCCAATGAGTTCATCAATCTCCCATCGGCCATCGGTTTGTTCATGCGCTTCGGGGTAGGTCGCGGTCAAACCCAACCGCAGGGGTGCCGGGGTCATCAAGGCCGTTTCACCCCAACTTGGCGCGGGGAGGTGATGCACCTCATCATAGATCACCAATTTGAAGTTGTTCCCCTGATTGGCAATCAAGTCCCCCGCTGAATGATAGGTCGTGACCGTCAGTGGATGGACGATTTTTTCCGCCCCATAATAGACTCCGACCTCCATTTGAAAGGCATTGACCAGCCGTGCATACCATTGATGCAGCAAATCTAATGTCGGGGCGACCACCAATGTCGAGCGTTTGACATTATGGATAGCATGAATCGCCACAAAAGTTTTGCCCGCCCCGGTGGGTAGAACGATACTGCCCTGCTGTCCGGCTTGCTCCCATGCTGAGAGAGCGGCAAGCTGATATTCGTGAGGTTCGCGTGTATCGTGTAAGTGGAGGTCGAGGGTATGCCAGCGCGGAACGGTATCCCGAATATCCAGACCTGTGAGCATAGGCCGTAGCCGGGCATAATGATAGGCTTCACAGCGCCAATGGCCCTTCACCCATCGGAACGCCTCTGGCATGGCCTCCAATGCCCCGACACCATTGAGAACTAGGGTGCCCCCTTGAAAATATAGACTGCGTTCTTGCGACATAGCCCCACCCCTTTCATGGATAGGCCGATTATAGCCGCCCCACCGCCAGATCAAAAATTCTGGAGGCTAGACTGAAACGTTCTACCCTAAATAGAGGGTGCTTCAAGACTTAAATGACATCAAAAATTAATGTCAATTGTCCGTGCAGAATTGCCGAGGGTGTGGTAATCTCTTAGTGTATCTCGTAGGCCAGTTGTCTACATACATGTAAAAGGACATCTCAAATGAATAAATCTTTTAAGTATTTAGGCATCGCAACGTTAGTTGTGATCATTCTTGTTACGGCCATTGCCCCCTCAATGGCTGCCGATTCAGTCCCTTCCACTAATTCTAATCATGCTCAACTTCCTGCTGTTGACCTGTTGATGTGGTCAAAAGAATCTGAGACCTATCACACCGATACCGCAATGATAGAGGCATTTGATGCTTGGGCGGCTGAAAATGCTCCCGGTTCAACCCTGACCATTGAAACACTAGATGTGGAAGAACTGCGTCAAAATATGCAATCCGCAGCATTGGCGGGCGAAGGGTTGCCAGATTTCCTATGGACAGTTGCTGACCATGCTGGACCCTTCACCGAGGCTGGTTTGGTCCAACCTCTTGACGAGTTGTTTGACTTGGATGCCTATCTGAACACTGTCGTGCTCGATGGTCAGACATGGGGTATCCCCTTCAGCGCAGGCAATCACCTGATGCTGATCTACAACAAGCAATATGTTGAAACCCCACCCGCGACAGTTGAAGAGCTGATCGAAATGAGCGCTCAACTGATCGCCGACAATGCCGACGTTGAAGGCTTCACCCCCTTCCTGTTCAATCACGGCGAGAGCTTCTGGGTTCTCCCATGGATGCAGGCGATTAACCCCGATGGCGTTCCCTTTGTTGGTTTCGCAGCCGATGGTGTAACTCCCGACCTCAATAACGATTCCCTCATCAAGACCCTCGAACTCTTGGCGAGTTTCAAGGAACTGGGTGTGACCTCCAGCGAATGCGACTATAACTGCCTTGACGGTCTGTTCAAAGAAGGCAAAGCTGCCATGACCATCAATGGTGATTGGAGCCTCGGTGGTGAGACCGGCATGATTGCAACCCTCGGTGAAGAAAATGTTGGTTTGGCTCCTTGGCCGATGTTCGAAGGCGGTCAACCCGCGCCGCTAGTGGCTGGTACCTATGCAATGATCCCTGCCGCAACCGAAGGCGACAAGCTGGATGTGGTGGTTGAATTCCTCAAGTGGTACACCACCGATGTTCCCACCGTCCTTGGCTACACTGTCACTCAAGGCCGTCTGCCCGGCGTATTGGCTGCGTTTGATGACCCCTCGATTGCGGAAGACCGTTTGGTAGGTGAAAGTGCCGCCGCCCTTTCAACAGGCGTGCCTCAACCCGTCAATGTTGAAATGCGCTGCATTTTCGACGCCATTACACAGGAATATCAGGCCGTGATGAGTGGTAGTGAAACCCCAACGGATGCTGGTGCCAACGCACAGGCTTTCGCTGAAACCTGCATTGCTGACTTGCAGTAAGTTTATCAGCAATCGTAATTGAATAGTTGAAAAAGCAACGAGCAGGACAGCCTTTTCCGTCCTACTCGTTGTTTTTTCGAGTTTCGAGTTAAGGGAACTATAGAATAGGGAATTTGTGATGCAAGGCTTAACATTTGACATTGCCGTAGAGCGCTTGCTTGATCTGCTGCCGCTGATAGGTATAACCGTCCTCGGAATTATTATTCTTGAGCCTGCACTCTACCTCTTACTCACCAAAGTTTTCAAAACGAAGTACGCACTGCCCTTTACATTGGTGGCTCCAGCGGTCATTGCATTGGCGATCTTTACGGTCTATCCTTTCATTTTCAATATTCAACTCGCCTTTTCGGATTTACGCCTCAAGACCATTTCCTGTTATATACCCGACGAGAATATTACCAATGCCCCCTGTTCACTTGGGCAGGCGGCGCTCAACGCAGATGTCAATATTAATCTGGATGAAATTCCGGTACGGGTCGAACCATCCGAAACATCTGAGGTCGCTTTTACATTGCAGAACGGCGACGAAGTGCGTGTGACGGGGCGTTCCAAAGCAGTAGGGTATACGACCATAACAGGTTTTGCGACCACGGAAACGGGCACAGTCTGTAATCCATTGGACGCTGCTTGTGTTCAACGTCAACGCGAGGCCGAAGCTGCCCTCAAGGTTCAGGACGAGCGCGATTGGTGGGAAATCAAAACGTCCAATGGTGAGGTGGGTTGGATTCCAGACAGCACCTTTTTCATGTCGGCGGGTGGCGACCTGTATGAGGAATCTGCGGCGAGTGGTGAGGTTATCGGTAGCGTGGTTTCAGGCGAACAAGTTCGCTTGGTCAAACGCGAAAGTGAGATGTGGTACCAAATCGAAACCACCGATGGCACAGTTGGCTGGGTGACAGCGGAACCCCGTCAGGTCAATCTCTATATCCCGGCTGAGACTTTGACGCTGTATGATGACCAGAGCACCGATAGTGAGGTGGTTGGTGAAATCAGCGCCGCCCAAGAAGTCAATATGCTGCGTAATCAACCCCTCACTTGGTACGAAGTTGAGACACCCGAAGGCACGGCTTGGGTCAATGCGGAGTTAACCGTCACCGAGTTATATCACCCGTCGGAAGATGTTCCACTTTTCAGTGAAGCCAACTATTTATCAGAACAAGCCGCTACTTTGGCTGCCGAGCAAAATGCGCGTATCGCCAGCCGCCAAACCGAAACGTGGTACGAGGTCAGTGATCTTGGCGGCCAACGTGGTTGGGTGAATGTACAGCCCGATACTGTCGAAGCGTTTGAAATCTTTGAATCGCAGGACATCTTGAGTGCCGCTGAAGGCGAGGATGTGCAGGTACTTGGCACCGTTGAATCCGGTGAATTGGTGGTCAACCTCAGCAGCACGACGATTGAGGACACCATCTGGTACTACATTCAGACCGATCAGAATGTCAAAGGATGGATACAGGCGACCCCCGAAGCATTTACGGATATTGTGATCGTCCCCGACACCACCACCCTGATTGCCGATTTGGAGAGCGATCTGGTCGTTGCCACGTTGCCCGGCGGTACACAGGTCGAAGAATTCGACACGGGTGAATTGACTTGGTATGAACTGCGGCTAGAGGATGGTACCTCTGGTTTTACCAATATCGAACCAGATAGTGTGATCGAACGTTATGCCGCCCCTACCGAAATCAACGCCTATGCCGCCTTTAACGATACGAGTGAAATCGTAACCACCTTTGCCGAAGATACTGACCTGAATGTACTCAGTACCCAAGACGCCCCTTGGTATCAAGTGCAAACTCGTGACGAGGCTCGTTTGCTTGGGTGGGTCAACGCTGAACCTGCCGATGTACGTTCAATTTTTACGAATTCCGAAGACGGCCCACTGCACACTGAACCCTCTCGTCTCTCTGAAACGTTGGGTGAAGTCGCCAGCGGTGCTACCGTTACCCCGCAAGATGAAGAACAGCGCTATTGGCATCAAATCCGTACCGAAGCGGGCCTTGTGGGTTGGGTTGAAGCAGTGCCGGAACAGCGTGTGACCACCGACCGCGAAATTGTTCTCTACAGCTTGGAATATGGCTGGAACAATCTTAAACGGGTGTTTGTAGATGAAGACCCCGAAACAGGTGAAATTTTGGGCTGGGGGCGCTTACTGCAAACAGAAAATTCAACCTTCCCACGCTTGATGCGCACCACGCTGATTTGGACATCCTTTAATGTCCTGTTCCATCTGATTTTCGGCATGATTTTGGCGCTGATCCTCAATCAAAAAGACCTAAAATTTACGGGTATCTATCGCGCTATTATCATCCTGCCGTGGGCGATCCCACAGGTGATTATCGCGCTGGCATGGCGGGGGGAATTCAACTTCCAATTCGGTTTTGTCAACGCCCTTGTCCAAGAGCTTGGTTTTGAACCTGTCCAGTGGCTCTTTAGACCGACTCCGGCATTGGTCGCGGTGACTTTTGTCAATATCTGGTTGGGAGTTCCCTTCTATCTGGTGACGCTGTTGGGTGGGTTGCAATCCATTGCGCCAGATTATTATGAAGCGGCCTCGATGGACGGGGCGAATGCCTTTGAGCGTTTTAAGCATATTACGGTTCCGCTCATCCGCCCGGTAGCGGTGCCCATCGTCACGTTGGATGTGATATGGACGTTCAATAACTTCAACGTCATCTTTTTGATTACAGGGGGTGAACCAAACGAAAGCACCAATATTTTGGTGACGGCACTCTACAACGCAGCATTCGGCGCCAATGGGCAATTCCAACTCGGCTTTGCGGCGGCCTTCTCACTGGTGATTTTTGTCGTCCTCATATTGTTTGCTTCGGTTTGGATCACTCAAAGCGGCGCATTGAAAGGAATCTATGAAAAATGACCACAATATCGCAAGATTGGAAAAAACGCTTTTGGGAAACCCGTGAATTCGAAACACCCTCGACTTTGTTGTATCGGCGGGGGCGTGGGATTGGCAGCATCGTTATCCTTATCTTGGGGCTGGTGTTGGCGTTAATCAACAGTAATCTGTTTATAGCGGGTGGTGCTGTCTGGTTGGCGATTGCAGTGGCCTACCCAACGCATGGTTTCCTGATTTTCTACTGCATTCTCACCTTGTACCCCATCTCGCGTGTGGTGACGATTTCACTACGCCCCGCCCAAAATCTCCTTTCGACCTCGCTGGCGATCATTCCCAATGGTGCGAATTTAAATTCCTACGAAAACCTGTTCGACGATCAAGATTTTGGCCTATGGGTGTGGAACAGCCTTATCATTACGGTTTCAGTGGCGCTGCTCGGTGTGGTAGTTGCTGCGACCAGTGCCTATGCCTTCTCGCGCTGGAAGTTCCCCGGACGTAATTTGGGCCTGTTCCTGCTGCTTTCCACGCAGATGATTCCCGCCGGGATGCTGTTGATTCCGATTTACATCATTGTGGCCCGCTTAAATCTGACAAACAATGTCTTGGGTTTGGCGCTGGCCTATACCACCACCGCCATTCCACTATCCATTTGGATTTTGCGTGGCTACTATGACACGATTCCTTTTGACCTTGAGGAAGCCGCGATGGTAGACGGTGCAACCCGTATGATGGCTTTCTGGCGGGTGATTCTGCCACTATCTACCCCTGCGCTCGCCATCATCTTTTTGTTCAATTTCCTCAGCGCGTGGAATGAATACATGGTCGCCAATGTCATCCTAAAAGCGGAGGTCATGCAGACATGGCCGCTTGGGTTGAACTCGCTTATCCTTCAATTTCAAACCCAATGGGGGACGTTTGCGGCGGGTTCTGTACTCATCACCATTCCGGTGTTGATCTTGTTCCTCTATAGCTCCCGCTGGTTAGTTGGTGGCCTGACGCTCGGTTCGGTCAAGGGCTAATCACTGTTCTCTAATCAAATATCCAAAGGGTAGTGGTGTTTTGAGTCCACTACCCTTTTATATTGCTTATTCTTGGATGCCGATATAAACCTCATAGGCCTGAAGTTTGAATGCGGTCAAATGATCTAATTGGCTGCTGCGCGAGTGAGTCGAGAAAATTTGGCGCACAGTCTGGCTCTCAAGTTGCAGAGGTGTGGGTTGGTTGGACATATTGAGGGCAACAAAACAACTCTGCTGCGGGGTTTTGCGCCAGAACGATAATACATCCTCTGTATCCAACATCATGAGTTCTCCTTGCCGCAGCGCTTCATGGGTTTGTCGCACTTGGATAAGGCGGCGTAGATAATTCAGTGCCGAATCAGGATTTTCGCGCTGTTCTTCCACATTGATACCCTTTGTATAATCAGGATTAACGGGCAGCCATGTGGTGACATCGGCAGGCGAAAAACCAGCGTTCGGTGCGTTTTGCCACTGCATAGGAGTGCGACATTTATCGCGCCCCATAATATTCGCAAAGGTCAGTGCTTTTTCGGGCGAAAGCTGGCGCTTGAGCTGCAACACCCCATAAATCCATACACCAAGATTGTCCTTAAACCATTCGATCTCCTGCATCAGATAATCGGTCATGCCGATTTCTTCGCCATAATAAAATACGGGCGTCCCACGCAGCAGTGTCACCATTGCCAACGCAACCTGATGCCGACTGCGATCATCCCCATAAAAGGTGAATGATCGCGTTATATCATGATTGCCCACTGTGTTGCATTCCCACGCTCCCTTCGGCAGCAATTTGGCACGGTCTGCCAATTTTTGCCGAATCTTGCTGGCGAATAAATTTTCATCCTTTTGGAAGCGCAGGATGTCAAAATTAAACACCGAATGGAGTTCATTTGTGCCATCCCCGTAGTAACGTGGATCGTCGGTTTCACCCAACAGAATGCGGTCATCATAGGTATCAATCAATTCACGCAGGTCTTTCATCAAGCCGTGATTTTCCGGTAGATCATCTTGGTAGCGAATTTTGGCCCGGAATTGCTTGGTCGTGTCTTCCGATACCCCCATCGTCCAATTGAGGAACAATTCTTCAAGGCCTACATCCACATTGGCGTTCGGCAGGTCGGGATCTTCATAAATCGCTCCAATCGCATCCAAACGGAACCCATCCACACCTCGATCTAGCCAGAAACGCACTTCATCAAACATGCGCTGTTTGACTTCGGGATTGCGCCAATTGAGATCAGGTTGCTCTTTGAAAAAATAGTGATAGTAGTATTGATCTAGCGTTTCATCATATTCCCATGCCGAGCCGCCAAAAATAGACTCCCAATCGTTGGGTGGCCCGCCATTTTTACCGCTCCGCCATACGTACCAATCATGATAGGGATTGTCTTTGCCCAAACATGACTGTTGAAACCATTCATGCTGATCGGAGGTGTGGTTGAGTACCAGATCGAGCAGCACGCGAATCCCTCTTTGATGCGCTTCTGCGATCAGGCGGTCAAAATCGGCCAACGTGCCATAATCCGGGTCTATATCATGATAATTCGAGATGTCATACCCAACATCGAATTGGGGGGAGGGGAAGAAGGGGGAGATCCAAATTACCGTGACTCCCAGCCATTGGAGATAGTCCAGTTTTTCGATAATACCAAGCAAATCGCCGATGCCGTCTCCATTCCCATCTGCAAAAGAACGGGGGTAAACCTGATAGCACACAGCGTCTGTCCACCATTTGGGGGTTGTCATAATTGCCTTTCATCGGAGTGAGTAGCTATTTCAAGTGAGATGGAGTTGTCAGTTATCAGAAGGAACACTCTGTTGTCTATATCGCAGGGTAATGATGGCTTTGGATCTTGCAGACACTGTATCTTGTCCGGCGCTGGCCTTAAGTTCCACTGGGCAACCACATGCGCAGGGTCGTGAGGCTGCTGGCTTGGTCGGTGCTAATTTCAATCGTGCCGTTCATGCGTTGGAGGGCGAGATAACAAAACGGCATTCCCATTGCAACCGAACTGCGACTGCTTTGCATTCGGGCCTCATTCTGATATTCCAACTGAAAAAAGCGGTCTTGGTCATAAGGCGGCAGAACAGGCCGACCCGGATCAATAATCCGAATCGTTACCCCGTCATGTTCTGCTGCTGCTTCCAACACAATCGTTTTCCCCGGCATACAAAATTTGAGTGAGGTATCCAGTGCGGCATTTAACACCCGACCGAGCAATGCGCTGTCGGCCAAGACAGGGGGAATTTGATCGGCTGGGCGTACCTCAAGGGTGATATTGTTATATCTACCCGCCTCACGAATATACTCGCCTGCTTTTTCTAACAGCGGCAGAAGACTGATAGATTCAATCGTCAACGGTAGTTCATTCATATCCAGTCGAAAGACATCCAGCAAATCTTCGGTCAAAAAAGCCTGTCGCTGGGCCGCGAACAGTGAATGACGCATTAAGACGAGCACTTCCGGCGGATAGGCGTCGGGGGTATCGTGAAGAATTTCCAATACCAGTTGGAGGCTGCTGATTGTAATCCCGGAAGGATTGCGGAAATCATGGGTCAGCAGATCAACAATCCCGCTCATACGGCGTGCGGTGATGTGCAGAATTTCAATCGTATCCATTTTGGTGGAGTGGCCGCTTTGAATGACGGAACGAAGGCGCGTTTCGATTTCAAGGCTTTCGAGAGGCAGACAAACAAAATCATCGGCCCCTGCCGCCAAAATCGTATCCATCGCCGCTTTATCTTTATGGACAAGCGCGACAATGGGCAGAAAGGTGGTTAGCGGGTCATCGCGCAAGGCATGAATGGCTTCAAGACCATTTTCGAGCGACGTGGCATCTACGAGAATTGCGTGTGGGCAACGACGATGCGCCAACTCAATCAGTGTATTGGGCAGATGGGCAATCTCGAAATCAAAAAACTCAGGATTAAGTGTATATTCTATGCTGGATGGAGCGGTGAAACCTAAAATTTTTATAGTATTCATACCAGATAAATGCCTTTTGAATAATTTGTTACCACAGACCTTGTACGAGATAAACGCGCACAGGTTCTTCACGTCCTCGGATATGTCGCAGACCAGCCTCTTCAACCGCTATATAGGGCGCAACCAATTGATAAGTCGCCTCGCTGATCATGATCTCGCCACCCCGACTCATACTTTGTAGGCGTTGAGCCAGATTGACATTATCGCCAACCGCCGTATAGTCCATTAAATCTCGACTGCCGATGTTGCCGACCACTGCTTGCCCACTGTTGATACCGAAATTAATGTTCATCCGTAGGTCGCCGGGAAAATACTGCTGAAATTCGACAAGGGCATCGCGGATTTCAATGGCCGTCGTTACGGCTTTCAAGGCATGGTTAGGGAGATCAAGCGGGGCATTATAGAGCGCAAGGATGCCATCGCCCAAAAACTTGTTGACCAACCCCCCATTACGCCGCACGATTTCCACCATCAGACCATGATATTCATTAAGGATGTGTAGCAGTTCCACCGGGTCAAGCCGTTCGGATAGGGCGGTGAATCCCTCAAGGTCAGCAAACAAAATGGTGAGGTCACGGATCGCCCCCCCTAATTGGGTAGATTCAGGATTTTGTATCAGCGTTTCGACCACATCAGGCGAGAGGAAACGTTCAAACGTTTTGCGGATATGTTGGCGCTGCTGACGGATGCTGTCGTTTTCGGCTTTGGCGCGAAGGCGTGTACTAATGCGAGCCAACAGTTCACGCGGGCTAAAGGGCTTGCTTAAAAAATCATCAGCCCCCAAGCCTAGCCCCTTAATGCGGCTGTCAATATCGGATTGGGCGGTTAAGATAATGATGGGAATTTGGGTGGTATCCGGGTTTTTCCGCAGTTCAGCACACACCTCCCATCCGTCCATCACGGGCATATTGATATCGAGTAACACAATATCCGGCAGATAATGGCGGGTTTTGGATAAGGCATCCGCACCATCTACTGAAGCAATTGTGTCATACCCAGCCGCTGCCAAAACGTCCAAAATCATGTGGCGGCTGTCTACGTTATCTTCTGCGACCAGAACCTTCATTCATGCCGCCCTGTTAGCCTAAAAATTTCTCCAATTTATCAGCCAGTTCACGGAAATCAATCGGTTTACTAATGTAATCGTTGCAGCCTGCTTGCAGTGCTTTTTCGCGGTCACCGACCATCGCGTGAGCCGTCAGGGCAATGACAGGAATATGATTGAGGTTCGGATCGGCCTTGATCTGACCCGTCGCCGTCCAACCATCCATTTTGGGCAAAGATAAGTCCATCAAAATGAGATCGGGTATATCTGAAATTGCCGCTTGAACACCCGCTTCGCCATCTACTGCTACAATAACTTCATAATCGAGTGCCGTCAGCACATCGGTAATCAAAATGCGATTGTCAGGGTTATCCTCAACCACTAAAATCCGTTTTGCCATACCTTGTCTCCTAAATTTGGGAGGGTGTTTGGGCATTATGCTCTATTTCTAAATTCCCCCAAAATTGTGTGAGAGATGATTATACTATAAGAGAATTAACGCCAACACAGGGAATTAACGGTACGTTTGTGCAAGTTTTCGTTAGGCTGGCGTTAGGATTTGTTCCAAAACCTCTTGTAATTTGGCCCGATCAATCGGTTTATTCAGTACCGCATTTGCCCCCATTTCTTTGGCGAGGAAATAGTTGTCAATTGCACTCACAATCACAACAGGTATAGTGGCGAGGGTGTGATCTTCTTTCAGGTTTTTCAGAACCTGCCATCCATCCATACTCGGCATCATGACATCTAGCAAAATCACGTGGGGGTGAACTTGTTGGGCAAAGCGTAGGCCCTCGCGTCCCGAATTGGCAGCGTACACCTGCCATACGCGGTTATCCGCCAGTAGCGCATCCTTGAGGAATAATTGGGAATCATGGCTGTCGTCAATAATCAGGGCACGCAGTTGTTGCCCGCTCCCAGAGGCCGAACGTGAGACCGGGTAGGGGCTTGGGCCAGACAGGGAAGCAGCGGGGGAAACGTTTTCGGCAATCGGCAGGGTGAAAAAAAAGGTTGTGCCCACTCCCGGCTGACTTTGCAACCAAATCTTGCCCTTGGACATCTCGACGAGTCGTTTGGTAATGCTCATGCCGAGTCCTGTACCCCCATATTGGCGAGTAGAAGTGCTGTCCACTTGACGAAATTCCTCAAAGACAAGGCTCTGCTTCTCTTGGGGAATACCAATACCCGTATCCTCGATTTCAAACTGAACCATCTCGTCTTTGGGGACAGCTTTGACCCGAATATGCCCAACTGCCGTAAATTTAACGGCATTGCTGAGGATGTTTAGGAGGATTTGTCGTGCCCGCATCGGGTCAGCCAGTACGGGGGGCACATCCTCCGCGTATTCACGTAAGACGTTCAAATTTTTTCCGTTGATTTGTGGGTCAAGGATGGTCAGCACACTATCAAGCATTTCACGGGTGTGGATGGGTTCGGTGTTCAGGGTAATGCTGCCTGCCTCAATCCGGCTGAGGTCGAGAATATCATTAATCAACGTCAGCAGGCTACGAGCATTGCGCGTCACTTTTTCAAGGCGATCAATTTGCTGCGGGGTGACTTCACCGTAGACCCCCTCGGCTACAAGGTCGGTATAACCAATGATGCTGTTGAGCGGGGTACGAAGCTCATGGCTCATATTGGCTAAAAACTGACTTTTCAGTCGGTCAGCTTCGCGCAGTTGGCTATTTTTGATGGCAAGTTCGGCACTGAGTTGGGCCAATGGATTAAACAATTGATCCATCAGGACAGCCCGCCCCAAAATAAAGGTGGCGACTGCGAGGGTGATGCCGTTGAGTGGAATCAACAAAATCGGCCAGATGACAATCGTCCAGAGTATGCCGAATAGGATGAGCGCCGGCGCAACCCAAAGATGCCGAACCCGGCCATTATGTTCACGGGTTTTCCACAACAGCACAGCACTGATTACCGGGAAGATGAGAAAAATGCCCGAAGAGACCAATCCGATGGGCGTCAGCAAAATGACATAACTTCCTCCTTGTTCGGCGGAAGGCTTCATACTGGCGTGGGCTTGGCCCGACCATGAGACATAGTTGGTGATGGCGAACACTGCGAGAGCCGTAATAAGCAGGGGATGGATACCCCGTTTCCAACTATTGGTAAAGGCCAATGTAAAGGCCAGTAGCAGAATCAGAAAAATCCCATATAGGCTGGTATTAATGTAAAAGGTAATTTCGGGGTCAATGTTAAAGGTGTCTATATAGCGAGCCATAATCAGCGATAGGCTGTAAATTAACAACGAGAAGACCATCGCCGAAAAAATCTGATTGAGCCGATTGTGTGGGTTTTGCCAATACACCAAGAGCAGCATGGTAGCACTCACCAGCGCGGTGATGCTGTTGACCCCTGTAACAATCAGCGAAACGGTTGAGACGTGCTCCATTAAGCCTCCTGCAACACAGGTGGTGAGGCTTGTGCCCCTTGTAAATAGGCCGACTGCACGACGCTTACTAAGGTTCGACGGCTGACGGGTTTGCTCAACGATGCAAATGCTCCCAAATCTTTGGCGATGCCGCCATGTTCCGCCATACTGAGGATAATCACCGGGGTGTTTTTGAGGTCAGGGTCGGATTTTAGCGTTTCCAAAACACCCCAACCGTCCATCCCCGGCATAAAAATATCGAGCACAATGACCGAAGGGTTTAGTTCACGTGCCCGCAGCAGGCCCTCTCGACCCGAAAAAGCCGCATAGACTTGAAATCCGTCTCGACTCAAATAGCCTTGAATGACTTCAATAGACTCAGGATCGTCATCAATTGCCAGCACCAAAGGCCGCCGTCCATCTACCAAGATGGTGTTTTGGGTCATGATTTGCTGGATTTTGTTTTGTTCGTCGCGCTCAACCGCGGCTGGAAAGGCGATAAAAAAGGTGCTGCCACGCTGGGGGGTGCTTTCAAACCACAGACGGCCTCCATGCAGTTCGACCAAACGCCGTGCTACAGCCAAGCCAAGCCCTGTGCCTTCATTTTCTTCTGAGGATTTCCAATATTCAAAAGCCTTAAAGATTTTTTCGGCATCGGTGGGTTGAATCCCGATACCTGTATCTCGCACACTAATGACCACCTGATTGCGGGTCGCATCCAGATACCCCCCGATGGTGACTCCCCCGGTTGGTGTAAATTTAATGGCATTGGCAATGACATTCAGGATGATCTGGCGGGCACGAATCTCGTCCACAAAAATTGCTGGTAGGCCATAATAGCCCCGCGATATATGCAGCCCTTTTTGATCGGCAAGGGGTTGCAGGGTATTCATAATTTCATCAATCAACAGGGTGGGTGAAACCCGTGTTGGGAAAATATCCAACCTCCCTGCGTCAATCTTACTCAAATCCAGCACATTGTTAATCAAAGCCAACAGCCGTTTGCCATTCTGGTTGACTTTATCAATCCGGTCGGTCTGCACCTTGTTGAGCGGCCCATAGGTTCCGCCTGTCACTAACTCGGTATAGCCAATAATGCTGTTAAGCGGGGTGCGGAGTTCATGACTCATATTGGCAAGAAATTCGCTTTTGCGGCGGGTCGCTTCTTCCAACTGTGCATTTTTGCCAGCAAGTTGGTTGTACAGTTGGACGAGTGGGTTAAATAGCTGGTCATTCAAAATCAACCGGGCGATCCAAACCATGCTGATTTGAACCAAAGTGATTTCGATAAGCTCACCCAAGGGAAGACTTAGAACTGAAAACCCGCTGCCAATGACAATGGGCACCATCGCCCGACGGATTGGCGAGAAGGCATCTTTGGGTTGTGGGTCGCGCACAAAGGCCACAAACGCTAATGTAGGGGCTGCCAATACCCATATGACGATGCCCCAAGTGGTTGGCTGAAAACTATATTCTCCATGATTTCCGGCTATGGCATCTTGCCAAAACTCATTGCCCCATGTCGCCATTAAAATGACGATGAGCCAAAAGATCGCCAGTATCCGTCCCTCGAATAACCGTCGCCGATTTTCACTTTCAAATTCCGTGATGAAAAAAAACAACCCTGCAATGGCGAGCATGTAAAAACTGGTGGTGATGTGAACGAGGTCTTGCCCATCCAGTTCCAAAAATTGCCCCACATACGTTAACGAAGTAAAAAATGCCCAGCCTGCTAACATGCCCATGCTGATCGCTAGATATTGGTTGAGGCGGGCACGGGCGTTTTGCCACAGGGCGATAAACATCACCGCCAGCCCCAATATGGCCGCAAGCGCATAACTCAGCAGACCGTAGAGCGTTACAACGTTTGGAGACATAGGTTAATCTAAGTCTGGCCTCTCGAAGATAAAATGTTTTTTCATGATGGGATAAACGATGACAAGAACACTATCCAAATTGTACTTGCTTTGATTTTTGCCGTCTACTTTTATTGCTTCTATTGGCTAACCTCGCTACAATTCGCGCCGCTTTCTTTTCCATCGGATGAGGTTGAGATGTCCCTTACATTTTCAGATTTGTTAAGCGCCCTACCATTTGAATTTTCTGCCCCCGCTGGCAATCCTATTATTACGGCCCCCGTCACTGAAAACGCCCGCGAAGTGAAACCCGGCGGGGTGTTTATCGCACGCAAAGGCCGCAGTACCGACGGTCATCGTTATATCACACAGGCGGTTGCCAATGGTGCGGCGGCGATTGTGGGGGAACTGCCTCTTGATCAAGTACAAGCGGATATACAGGGTGTACCCTATACACAGGTCGCGGATGGTTATCAAGCCTTTGGTTATCTGGCGGCGGCCTATGAGGGCTTTCCATCGCGCCGTTTGGTGGTCATTGCGATTACAGGCACGGATGGCAAAACCACGACCTCAACCATTGCCTATCACATTCTTAAAGCGGCAGGTGTCAAAGTTGGCCTCATTTCGACAGTCAGCGCGGTCATCGGCGCTACCGAAATCCCAACTGGCTTGCACGTGACGACGCCCCCCGCTCATGAAGTTCAGCATTACTTACGCCAAATGGTCGAAGCAGGAATGACCCACTGCGTTTTGGAGGCCACGTCATTCGGCATAGATCAGGGGCGCATCAATGGCGTGGATATAGATGTAGCAGTTATGACCAATGTGACGCACGAGCATTTGGATTGGCATGGCAGTTGGGAAAATTATCGGGATGCCAAACGTAAATTGTTTACCCTCATGAAAAATTCCTATCGCAAAGGCCAACAACCCAAAATTGCGGTGATTAATGCCGACGACCCCTCCGCGCCGGATTTCGCTGAATCCAGCATCGGGGCGGATTATATGATGCTCTATAGCTTGACTCAGACGGATGCGGATTTTTACGCTGACCGGATTCACTATACCCCGACCCATACCTCATTTATGCTGCGGGGTAATGCGGGGGACATCGCAGTGCGCCTACCGATGTTAGGTGCCTATAATGTATCGAACGCACTGGCTGGCATTATCGCCGCGATTTCCGCCATGCCCCAACTTACCCATCAGCAGCGTATGATTAATGCCATCCCGCAGGGCATCGCCGATTTACCACTGATTCCGGGTCGCATGGAGCGGATTGTTGAAGGGCAGCCCTTTAATGCTTTTGTGGATTTTGCCCACACACCGAACGCCCTCCTGAGAACACTGGAAACGGCTCGTTTGATTTTGCCGGAAGGGGGGAGGGTGATTGTGGTCTTTGGCAGTGCTGGCCTACGTGACCGTGAAAAACGCCGCCTAATGGCCGAAATCGGGGCGGAACATGCTGACATTTCTGTCCTAACCGCCGAAGACCCCCGCACCGAATCCCTTTTGGGTATTTTGGCGGAAATGGCCGAGGGCGCTCGCAGCAAAGGCGCAGTGGATGGCGAAACCCTCTTTATAGAGCCAGATCGTGGCCGGGCGATTTTGCTGGGCTGCCAGATGGCACAAGCGAACGACGTGGTATTGGCGTGTGGCAAGGGACATGAACAAAGCATGTGTTTTGGCAAAATTGAACATGCGTGGGATGACCGCGAGGCTCTGCGTTCGGCGTTGCATGGTCAGGCACTATTGACTCTGCCTAGCGCGTCTGATCCCTATGATGCCCGCGAGTTGTGGCTGCGTGATGAATAGGTTTTGATGCGGTTTGGGGTTTTGACTATGACTTGACACCTGCGGTAAGATAAAAACATCTTTATCACTAGATTTATCAAGGATTGCGGCGTTCTATGAAACCAACAGATTATAATCGTACCGAACGCGCTTTTGACCGTATTATCCGCACTTTTCAAAACAAACCGAATTCGGCAGATTTCCGCAATGCCCAAACCGCTAAAGAAATGCTGCAAAGCCATGCCGATCAATTCGCCGCCAATTTTGTGCCCAATTTGGATCTGGTGGTGGTGTTTTCCAATACCGAAGCAGACCGTTTTAATGCCGAGGATACCCTTTCGCCAGAGCAGTGGACTTTTATCTGGCAGGTGGATGAACATCGCACCATCCGTCAAATTGGCGAAAAACTTGGCTGGGATGATTCGTTTCTGCGGCGTGTCGTCTATAGTCTGCTTGGCACCGAGACCATTTATTTAGTGAATCCCTAACTGGAATTTATGTGAGCCTTCCGAATACTCCTTACGTTCAATACGGTGACACGGTGATGTTTGTAGGTAAAGATCGCCGTGTTTTTTTGCGTACTATCCGCACAGGTGAAAAATTACAGACCCATCTAGGCCAGATTTTGTTGGATGACATCATCGGTCTACCCTATGGCACGCAGGCCCGCACCAACACAGGGATGGGTATGTATATTTTGCCGCCGAGTTTGGATGATGTGATTAACGAACTCAAGCGCGAAACGCAGATTATCTATCCCAAAGACCTTGGCTATATCGCTCTGAAATTGGGCCTGCGCGAAGGAATGCACGTGATTGAGGCCGGGGCTGGTAGCGGCGCACTCACCAGCGTCTTGGCTTTGATGGTTGGTGAATCGGGCCATGTGTACAGCTATGAGCGCAAATCCAAACACCTTGACCGGGCCACCAAAAATCTGCGCATGTTGGGCCTCGACCATCGGGTGACGTTTATTGAAAAAGACATCGCTGAAGGGTTCGAGCAAACCGATGTTCACGCCATATTTCTCGATCTGCATAACCCCGAAGCATTTTTGGGGCAGGCGCGGGAAGCCTTGTTGGGTGGTGGATTTTTGGGCGTGTTTGTGCCGACAGTCAATCAAATGGTGACGGTATTGCGTGAGCTTTATCATGGCGCGTGGTATCTGCTCCAAGCCGAAGAATTGATCATGCGTCCTTGGATCACCATTCCTGACCGAGTGCGCCCCAACGATGAGATGATCGGCCATTCCGGTTTTTTGATTTTTGCGCGGGCAGTGGCGCGAGAAGTACGGATATTGCCGGAAGAATTAGCCACCATCAATGATGAAGACAGGCCACTGGATGGGTAATTTATCAGGATTATTAAGTCGAATTGCCCTTGTCACCTGCCCCACATTTGTGTAATCTAGCGCGGCGTTAATTCAACATTTCGATTTTGAGCGAGGATGTCTATGTCAGACACCGTAATTGTAACGGGTGCTGCCGGGTTTATCGGTTCGCATCTCGTAGATGAACTGGTCAAGATGGGCTTTCACGTCTTGGCGATGGACGACCTAAGCGGCGGCTATCAAGATAATGTCAATTCCAATGCCACTTTTATTCAAGGCAGTATCGTAGACCACGACCTGATTAACAAGATTTTTGCCGAACACCGCCCCAAATATGTCTATCATTTGGCGGCATATGCGGCGGAAGGCCTTAGCCATTTTATTCGGCGCTTCAACTACACCAATAACCTGATTGGCAGCGTCAATTTGCTAAATGCCGCCGTCAATTATGGCGCGGAGCATTTTGTGTTTACCTCGTCTATCGCCGTGTATGGCAGTGCGCCGCCCCCCATGACGGAGGATATGAAGCCCTCCCCCGAAGACCCCTATGGCGTGGCGAAGGCGGCAGTAGAACAAGATTTACGCTTGGCCTATGAGATGTTTGGCCTGCCCTATACCATCTTCCGCCCGCACAATGTCTATGGCGAACGGCAAAATATCGCAGACCGCTATCGAAACGTAATCGGCATTTTTATGAACCAGATCATGCAGGAGAAGCCTGTCACCGTGTTTGGGGACGGGGAGCAGAGTCGCGGCTTTACCTATATTGGCGACGTTGCCCCGGTCTTGGCTCATGCACCTGTGAACCCCGACGCCCGTAACGAGATTTTTAATCTGGGTGCGGATACCCCTGTCACAGTGAATCAACTGGTCAAAGAAGTGGGTCGTGTGATGGGTGTTCAACCGGAAGTGCGTTACCTGCCTGCTCGCCATGAAGTGGTTCATGCCTATGCTATCCATCGCAAAGTTCGTGAGGCATTTGATTTGCCACTGGATTATGAAACCCCCTTGGCAGCAGGGCTAGACCGTATGTGGCCGTGGGTGCAATCACATGGCGCACGCAAGACGCCAACCTTCAAAGCTATCGAAGTCCCGAAGAATATGCCGGGGGTTTGGTTGGAATAAGCAAAATGACAAAGGGCGGCTCGGCTACACGGGTCGCCTTTTTTGATTAATATCTACCCGTATTGTTTTTCTTCGTTTTTTTCCATTGTAGGAGGTTCTTTTTGTAGTTTTTGGCATAGTCCCTTTTAGCTACTTCCCACAAAATTAGAAGGTTAAAGGCAGTTAAGATGAATAAAATGCCACTAATTTGAAATGCTAAGAAATCTTCAAAGTAACCTATCAAGAATAGCACCAAGCCCATAGCCGCTATTAACCCACTTGTGACCCTCACGTAGCGCAACTTTTCTTTGATAGGGATGGGTCTACCAAACTTATGCCAATCAATAGTTTTCGGATCACGCCCACCTATAGGCATAGCTGAATCATCTCCTTTAGACTAAATTGATTTCATATCAAGGGGTTGTATCGTTTTCTCACGGTCTAACTCTCTTCACTTCAAGGGCTACTTACGGTTTCTTTCGGACTCCCGCCATTCCCGATGTTTCTCCTCATAAATTTCTTCGTAATTAACGCTCATCCATCGCCAGTATAAATACGCGATGCCTGCCATCACAAAGAAACCGATTGCAAATATGAATGTGGGCCAGTTTTGAGTGTCTACCAGCGTCAAAATGGCACTTAGAAGGGTAAATGTCACTCCCAAGTAAAAAAGCCCTAATACAGTGGAATGGTTGCTGCGATGGAACATCCCGGGTGGGGTAGGTTTGGCGAGTTGACGCCAATTGACATTTCTAGGATCGCGTGGCATTAAATATTTCCTCATTTGGCACGATACACATTCCAGCATAACCCCAAATATAAAAATTCTGCCCTCCCAAACATCGGTGGATTTCTATCTATCCGTTGGCGATTTTTGACCAAAACCCTATAATCCCCACTAGACCTTACTGATATTTGGAATTATTAGGAGCATTGGGATGGTTGCCCCCCGCCGGAAAAACAATTTATGGGTGATGCCAACACTGGTTTTGATTGCCTTGATGTTGGC
Organism: Chloroflexota bacterium; assembly: GCA_024434115.1. Lineage (GTDB taxonomy): Bacteria > Chloroflexota > Anaerolineae > Aggregatilineales > J027 > CFX10. The sequence goes on along the minus strand of QMIT01000004.1, from coordinate 255,761 downwards.
GAGTCTTGGATGTTTGTCATTGCAACGCAAAGGGGAGGGCGAGGAAAAACCTACCGCCGCCGCTGAATCGGCCCAACAAACATTGAATGCGGTGGCAAACGACCCCTCTAGCAACACCCCCCCCACCATTCAAGTGACTCAGCCGCAAAATGGTCAGCAGGTGACGGTGGGGCAGGCGGTAGACGTGATTGTTCATGCCGAGCATCCGGTCACGGTCAGCCGGATTCAGATGTCGGTGAATGGACGCATTAGCAGTAGTAAATCGCTCCCCGCCAATTCAACCGTCGCCGATGTGGTGTTGGGATGGTTGCCAGACCGCACCGGCACCTATACCCTCGAAGTCGTCGCCTACTATCGTAATGTCGCCAGCCCGATTGCCACTGTCAGCCTAGAGGTCTTGGAAGAGGGCGCGATTGCCAATAACCCCGCCAGCGGTCAGGCCGCCCAACCCACCCCGCAGGTGGGCACATGCAATGCTCGCGTGATGATCGGCAATCTCAACATTCGCAGCGGGCCGGGGGAAAATTTTGACAAATTGGGGAGTTTCAATTTGAATGAACCGGTGAGTGCGAGTGGCCGCAATGTGGATAGCCAAAATCGAACTTGGCTCAAAATACGGCGTGCCAATGGTCAGGAAGGCTGGGTGGTCAGCAATCCGCAGTGGTTAGAGACACAAGGCGATTGTAACAGCCTGCCCGTTGTTTCGGCTTAAGTTCTGGAGAAGGTATTCATAGTCAGTCGCTCTATTGGAGGAGCAAATCCATCATGCGTAAGTTACCTTTACTGTTGATGATCGTGGTTGTGGCGGTAAGTGGAATCGCGGTTATGTGGACACCTGTGGCTCATGCACAGGGCGGGGCATTGCCACTAAATGAGTGGATCGAGGGCACTTTGACTGCCGATTCATATGAACATACCTATACGGTTACTTTGGCCGCAGGCGATATAGTTCTGATTGAAATGTATCCGGCGTTGGGCACATTTGATGCTGACCCGGCCCTCAAATTGAGTGATAGCTCAGGGGCACTACTGGTTGAAGATGATGATACCGTCGGGTTGGGGGCGGTCATTGTTTTTGAAGCGCCTGCTGATGGAGATTATACGGTATTGGCAACCCGCGCTTTGGGGGCGGATGGCTCAAGTGTAGGTGATTATATCCTCCGCGCCAGCCAAATCACCCCGATGACCGTTGGCTCGACGACTCAGACCACCATCTATTCCGACGATACCCTGAATTATCCTAGTGTATCCGTTTTGAAGCCAGATACGGATGTCACATGGGCCATCACCCTGACGCAAGTTCCCGGCCCGGATTTGTATGCCAATTTCATTTTGCAGGGCGGAGAGGATGAATTTGGTTTCCAAACCACCTTATTTGACCTCGACAGCACCGCTGGCCTGACCAGTGCCACGCTCAATGTCAACCTTACGGGTGGACAAATCTATCTATTGCTGGTGCAAAAGGCTTTCTTCTCCTTCGGTTTGGAGACGACAGAAGTCCCCGTAACCGTTACGATTGGTGAAGCGGCCCAATAGCCTAAACTCGACTATAATCAACGCGGGTTGGTGATGATCGCCTTCCCGCGTTTTTTGTTTATGGATTCACTGAGGAAACCCGATGCCTATCAAAATTCATCTGCTGCCCCTCGGCGCTTTGCAAACCAACTGTTACATTGTGGCGGATACCGATACACACGAGGCGGTAATCATTGACCCCTCCGATGAAGCGCCCAAAATTTTAGAGGTCGTTCAGCGCGAGGGCTACGGGGTGCGCGAGATTTTGGCGACCCACGCCCATTTTGACCATGTGTTGGCCTCCAAACCTGTCAAAGATGCCACCCAAGCGCCGTTTCGCCTTCATGCCGCCGATGTACCCCAATTGCAACACGCCCAACAAATCGCCACGATGTATGGCATTACCGCCCCCGAATCCGCCACCCATGATGGGATAGTGGATGAAGGCACGGTCATTGAGGTCGGGTCAATCAGATTGGAGACATATTTCACACCGGGACATTCGCCGGGGCATGTCAGCTACGTGCTGCGCTCGGAACAGGTCGTTTTCAGTGGGGACTGTTTATTCGCGGGCGGCATCGGGCGCACCGATTTACCCGGTGGTGATTACCCGGCCTTGATGCACAGCATTTTTGATAAATTGGTCGTGTTGGGTGATGAATATACCGTTTGTTCAGGACACGGCCCGACCACGACGATCGGTGAGGAACGCCAGAGCAATCCATTTTTGCTACAATGGATAAGTAGTAGTTGGCGGGACGAGTCCTAATCTCCCATTTGAAGGTGTAACCCCATGCCTCATATCTATTATTTCCCAGATCGCCGCGAGGTTGAAGTCGAAAATCGTACTCGCATCCTCAACGCCTCGCAGATGCACAATATCCCACATATTCATGTCTGTGGTGGTAATGCCCGCTGCTCGACCTGCCGTGTGATGGTGGTGGAGGGCCTAGAAAATTGCCTGCCGCGTAATGACCGTGAAGTCGCCCTTGCCGAACGCCTATGTTTTGGCACGGATATTCGTCTCGCCTGCCAAACCGGGGTGACCGGGGATGTGGTCGTGCGGCGTTTGGTACTCGATCAAGAAGACATTGAAGTGGATGAACAGCCCAAAGAGGGTTTGAATTATGGGCAGGTAGGGGATGAGCGCAAAATCGCTATCCTGTTTGCGGATATTCGCAATTTCACGACCTTCGCCGAAACCTTGCTGCCCTATGATGTGATCCACATTCTAAACCGCTACTTTCATGCAATGGATCACATCATCGAGCGCAATGATGGCTATGTAGATAATCACATGGGTGACGGCATCATGGCGCTGTTTGGCACAGAAAATTCTCACCGTGCCGCCTTAAAAGCCGTCAAAGCAGGCCTAGAAATGTTGGAGGCCGTCAATCAACTCCGGCCTTATATCGAAAATCTCTACACATGGGATTTTCAAATCGGGGTGGGTATTCATTTTGGGGAAGCGATTGTTGGTGCGTTGGGGTCCATCAACAAAAAATATACCGCGATTGGGGATGCGGTCAATTTTGCAGCACGGATCGAATCAGCGAATAAAGAATCCGGCACGCATCTGCTGATTTCTGAGGCCACCTATGCCGAAGTGCAGGATTTTGTCATCTGCAACCACCGCTTTGAGCTTGTTCTCAAAGGCAAACAGGGCGTGCATCCCTTATATGAGGTGATTGGATTGAAATAGGGGCAGATATACCATCCCCTATCGTATTATTTCACGGCGAATTTCAACCCGTCGCGTTTGGCATCAATGATAATCGTGGCGTTGGGGGCGAGGGTATCACCGAGCAGGAAATCCGCCAGTGTCTCCCGTACATACCGCTGAATAATGCGCTTCAACGGACGTGCTCCCAATTCTGGACTATCATTCTGATTGAGCATCCACGCCACCGCTTTATCCGTAAATTGCAGATTGAGACCGCGTTCACGAGCAATCCGTATCTCCCGCGTCAGCAGCAGTTCCATAATCTCGCGTAGGTGTTCATCGTCCAGCGCGTGGAAAATGATAATGTCGTCAAGGCGGTTCAAAAATTCAGGTCGAAAGTGATCACGCACGTCGTCCATGACCAACTCACGCACTGCTTCGTCAATCACCGAGGTCTGCAAATTTCGGGCACCGAGGTTGCTGGTCAGGATGACCACACTCTCGCTGAAATTGGAGGTCTTGCCCTGTGCATCGGTTAGGCGGCCTTCCTCCAAGACCTGTAGCAGAATATCCAGAATACGGGCATGAGCTTTTTCCACCTCATCAAACAACACGACGATATACGGCTGCTCGCGTACCCGATCTGTCAATTGACCGCCGCCTTCATAGCCGACATAACCGGGAGGCGCACCGACCAATCGGCTGACCGTGTTTTCTTCCATATATTCCGACATATCAATTTGCAGCATGGCGTCTTCACTGCCAAACAGAAATTCCGCCAATGCCCGTGCCAATTCGGTTTTGCCAACCCCACTTGGGCCTAAAAATAGAAATGACCCGATGGGACGTTTGGGGTCACGCAGACCGACCCGCGCCGTTTTGACGGCCCGACTAACCGCCAGCACCGCATCATTTTGGCCCACAATGCGTTCATGCAGATGTTCCACCATACGGGCATATTTGGTGCGTTCATCGGCGTCCAATTTACTGACCGGGATACCCGTCATTTGCGCGGCGGCAAGGGTGACATCTTCGGCATCCAGCACGTTGTCTTGCAATTGAGGACGAAATGCCAGATGCTGCTGACTGTTCATACTGACCAGCGCGGCAGCCCGATGCAGCAGATGTTCGGCGCTGCGGGGCAGGGGCATATTGCCGATATAGCGCTTGGCTAAATCCACCGCTGTGTTGAGGGCACTTTCGTCTACATCTATCGCGTAATCGCCTGCCAAATGGGGGCGCATGACCTCCAAAATTTCCAACGTTTCTTCGCGTGTTGGCTCTGGCACACGTAAGACTTGGGCATGTTCCCCAATCGCGCTGACCTTGTTAACTCGGCCTTCCCATTCGCCCTGCGTGGTGGTGCAAATGATGATGGGGTCATAGCCCAAAAAGGCTTTTTGCAGATTTTGACCCGCTTTGGGGAATTCAGCTTTGGCAGGGCCACCGAAGAACCGATGGATATGGGGTACAAACAAAATCCCGCCTTGTGCCCGCATAATGCCACTCTGCATGGCCTCAACTGAGTTATCCAGATAGGCTTTTTCATCAATCTGGACAAATTTTTCCAGTCCGACTGGCCCTTTGCCCTCGGTAATCAGCAGCGCCAACGAATAAGCTAACGTGCGTTTGCCCACGCCATCCGGCCCGACCAGCACAATGTGTTTATGGACGGCTTGCGACAAAATATTGAGCATATCGCGCAGCAGGTCTTCACGGAAATGCACGGCGCGTAAATTGCCCACTCTGGCCTCCGCCACAACATCAATGGATGTCCCGGATGCTTCACGGCGGCGTTTGCTGGCAGGTTGCCCTCCCAATAAATCCAAAACCGGCCCTTCGGTGATGCCATTTTGCTGCAATAGTGCCCCGGTTCCCAAGCGCCGATCTGTCAGGCTGGCAAGCAGATGATCGCTGTCAATGTACACCTCACCGATGGACTGCGCGATGCTGAGGGCTTCATCGAGGGCCACCAACATTTGTTTGCTGAGGGGGAATTTTTGCCCAGAGGTCATCAAGAAATCGAGATCGCCGTTAGCATCATTGCGTGATTCCATTGCATTGCGCGTCTGACGCTCCAATTTTTCAAGATCAGTCCCGCGTTTTTCGATGAATACATCCATCAACCGACGGGCAGCAATTTCGGGATGCTGAATCATCACGAACAGCACCAATTCGGGATAGACATTACGTTTCATATAGCGGCGGGCCAATTCCACCGCTTCATTCATGATGACCGTCAAATCGGCAGAAATCAGATTTGGATTGAGTGACCCCATGCAAGCGCCTATTCTTCGTCTTTAACTGCTGATAGTGTTTTTAAGATTTCTTCAACTCGATCTTTGAATGTCGGCAAGTTGTTTTGAATAATTCCCCACACCCGTTCATTATCCACCGACCAGTAGGCGTGAATCAAAATGTTGCGAAACCCACTAATTTGCTGCCATTCCACATCCGGATATGTTTGACGAAGCTCCTCTGATAGATTGCGGACGGCCTCGCCAATAATCTCAAAATTGCGCATGACGGCATCTTGGATCATTTGCGATTGCATAAAGGTCTCGTGTCCTGATTGGGTATAGTCCTCGATGAATTTAATACGTTCGAGAATATGAATGAGGAACAACTTATCATCTTTCATAAAGGAACAGCCTCTTTCATGACGCGGTCACGGATGTACCAATGCAGTTCCTTTTCGCTGGTAATATCCACTTTACGTTGGAGGAGGCCCTCAAGTTCGGTATAGAGGCCAATCCCACCCCATGCTGAAATACGCGAATAATCCCAATCCACTAGAAAATCAATATCGCTGGTGGGGGTGGCTTCTCCCCGTGCTACTGAGCCAAACACGCGCACGTTTTTTGCCCCGTGTTTATCAGCCAATTTTAGGATTTGCTCCCGTTTGTCACCGAGTAATTCTACAATGCCGAAGCGTTTTTCCTGAATTTTTGCCATCTGTACACCCTCATGGAATAAACCAAATGACTCCATGTGGCTTGGAGTACACTTGTTAATGATAATGGGCCTGATGGGAAACTGCTACATGGAAAAATCTCCTGAGGGATTTCAAAAAAGAAGAATTGATAGAACAAATATTCTAATGTATACTATCTACACCGATGCACAATTGGAAAGGATACTCCTCTATGACCTCCGCGATTGCCGAAATCCCCGGTTTGACCTATCGCCCTGATTACCTGAATCCCGACGAACAAGCCCGTTTATTGGCGCATATTGACCAACAAACGTGGCTGACCGACCTCAAACGCCGCGTGCAGCATTACGGCTATCGTTACGATTACAAAACGCGCAAAGTGGATGAGAATTTCTATCTAGGGCCGCTGCCGGAATGGTTAAACCCTCTCGCCAAACGCCTGCATTCGGAAGGCTATATCGCCGACCTACCCGATCAAGCCATCATCAATGAATACGAAGCGGGGCAGGGTATAGCGCGGCACGTAGACTGTATCCCCTGTTTTACCGACACGATTATTTCAATCAGCTTGGGGTCGGCCTGCGTGATGGTCTACACCGAAATTGCCACCCAGCGCGAAATCCCCATTTTGTTGACGCCGGGAACGCTCATTGTGATGCAAGGTGAATCGCGCTACGAATGGATGCACGGCATTCCAGCCCGCAAAAGTGATGTACTCAACGGCGAGGTCATTAAACGGGGTCGGCGTGTTTCCGTCACATTCCGCAAGGTTATTCTGCGGGGCTAGGGCGTTTGCGGTAGGCCGTTAATGTCCACAAATGCTGATACCCGATATTGAGATATAGCTCAATAGCCGCACGGTTGGTACTGCTGACTGTCAAACTTACCTGTTGGACATTTTCAAACGACAGCAACCAGCGAGTGGCTGCAACTACCAATCGCTTGCCGATGCCTTGTCGTCGGGCGTGTTCTGCTACACCCACAAAATCAAGATAGCCCTCCCCACCTGTGTCAATTTTGGCGTGGACATAACCAAGTAGGGTGTCATTTTGGGTCACAATAAAAACCCAATTTTGCTCCACCAGTTTTTCAAGGATTTGCTGCCCAGTGTAATAGGTTTGTGGAAAGGTCTTTTCGTGCAGGGCGATGAAGGCGTTGTGATAGGGAACATCTAGCAAATCGGCATCAAGCGAGGGCAGGCTCGGCAATTGGTCACGTTTGAATCGAAAGACGACCTGATGTCCCATCATTTTCCGAAAATGATGCCGCCGAGCAAATGCCCCTAATTTGACATTGACCACATCGCCAAAAAGCTCTTCTTCCAAACCCGCTGGCAGCACCCCTAATTCTTGTGCGCCTGCATACAGCCTATCCGCGATGCCATGCCATGCCATATGGTCAATACATGGCCCATGCAGCCACGCCCGCCCGATTTCTGTGTCCCACTCCACCGCCAAACACCCCACCACCTGCTCCGGATGTAGGGCAACGACAATAGAGTTTTTCCACCCATGTGTAAATTCCAGCAAATATTGGTGGATGTCGTCAGCCTCCATACCAAAATAGCCGATGTGGTGTTCTTCATCGGGTTGCAGACGGGCAATCAAATCAACAACTGCCTCTAACTCGTTCGGCGCAATTTTGCGGATGTGCATGGTTATTCGATTGCGGATAAACCCTCAACTATCGGATAGGTCGCCAAGATTTTGCCATCTCCGTCCAATTCCAGCCAATTCGTATGTCCCCATTCAGCCGGATTGCCATTCAGTGCGAAAGCCGTGACGCCAATCACACGTGGGTCATCCCGCCATGCCGTCCACCCCGTTTCGGGAGTGTCAGGATAACGTCCATGATTGCCGTTGAAGGCCAAGTCGAAGTAGAAGCTGGTTAATATAGCGTTAGGTAGGTTCGCGCCTGTATCGGTGGTATTAGGGTCGGTGGTTTCGGCATGACGCCAGCCCGTTTCCGTAATCATTACGGGTAGCGGCGGCACGCCATAGGTACTCAATTTCCATAGCTCCCATTCATACCCATTCACCCCGCGATTAAAAATGCCTTCGGGTGGGTCTTGATGACCGGGATTGACGGGATCATCGCCACTGGTTTCATTTATCACATCAATCTGGAAGGTTTGCTCCCATGGGGGCTGTGTAAATGGGCCGAGGGGATAACTGTGGCTGGCCCAAACATCAATCCGCAAGAATACATCGGGATAGGCCGCTACCATATGATCGAGAAATGTCTCTTCATCCATGAATTCCTGATAAGCGACGGGCGGGTAGCGTTTGGTGGTTGGCGCGTAGGGGTCAAATCCGGCGTTCATGACCACCGTATATTCATCGCGTGCGTGCAGGGCATCCGCGACATCAATCAAAAATCGTGCATAACCAGCGGGGTCGGGTAGGCCACCACCCCATTCCGCGCCATGATTAGGTTCGTTCCCCACAATCACAAAATGCTGGTCGGTGGGCCACTCCAATTTCGCCACAAAATCGGCATAGCGCTGGGCGGTGCTGTGATAGGTGCCATCCCCATCGCGGCGTGGAGCAGCCCACCCCAGATATTTCAGGCCGTCATAGGTGGTGAAATTCATCGTCGTGGCGAGGCGCAAAATCGGCGTGAGGTGCAGTTCCGCGCAGATGTCCATGAATTTTTGCCAGCGCTCCACATTCAAATCATCTAACCGCACCAGTTGGGTGACATAGCCCCACTCGCCAACGACCTCCCTTGCCACTTCAAGATGTTCCCGCCAAATGCTTTCGGGCCATTGATTGCGCCCATCATCCAATAACAGATGCACCCCCATTTTGTTGGGAGTGGTTGGCGAAAATGGCGGACGCGGGGTGGCTGGACTGACCTCTAATGAAACTTCGGAGGTGGCGGTAGGCGGGAGGGCGCAGCAATTATTGTTATCAGGGAAGCCCGTTAGCACATAAATCACCACAAAGCCGACAATAATGATAACCGCTGCAAGTAAGGGAATTAGGAATTTTTTGGGTAGGCGGCGGGGCATAGGGAAATTCCTCATCTTAAATGACGGAAAGAATCAGATGGCCTTGACCATCTAATTCTCTCAAAGGACGGAACTACGCCGCAAAATGTTCCTATTGGTAGCGCAAAATATCGGAGACCGTCTTGCGGGCCGCGCCGATGGAAGGCCATAGACTGGCGATGGTCGCAATGCCCATCGTGCCGACAAAACCGATGACCAGCGTCGAAAGCGGATATGATTTAACAAATGCGTCGCCGAAATTAAACGCATTCGCTAATACGCCATTGAGCCAATAGCTGATCGGGATGCCAATCAACCATGCAATCAGGCCGACAATCAACCCCTCCACCAAAAATTGCACGGCGACGGTGAACGAGGTCGCCCCGACGGAGCGCATCACGCCGATTTCCTTCTGGCGCTCAAACACACTCATTGAAAGGGTAGACAGCAGGCCAATAGCCCCAACAGCAGCAATCAACGCGGCGGCGGTATTCAAAATCCCTCCGGCGGTGTTGACGACCTGACCCGTATATTCCGCGCTCTGCACCCAATTGTTATAGGTGGCAGTGATGCCTTGTTTCAAGAGCAGTTCGTTGATTTCATCAATTTCGTCGTCCACCTGCTTGACGGTAGGATCGTCGGCGGTCATGATGACGTGGTAGGAATTGGGGCGGGCATTCCCCTGCAAATCCACCATCCCCCCATAGTTGGCAAGCGTGTCCCAGCGAAACCACACGGTATCAAAGGGATAAATGGCGACTCCAATCACTTCCATCTGAGTGTCGGTGTTGCCAACGCGGATGTTGATAATATCGCCCGTATCTTTGCCCGTCGCATCAGCAATCCCCGTATTGATGACCACCCCCTCTCGATTGGGGTCATCTTCCCAACCTGTGCCTGATCGGAAATTAAAATTGAGGATTTCATCGTTGTTGGGGTTATTGCCGAGTGCATAGAGGATGGGCGGCGCACCCGCAAGCTGCTTCGGTTTGTAGCCCTCAATCTCAATTGCCATGACCGACCCCGGCTCAATCATTTTGACGCCCTGCACATTGTCTTGTATCAGCGCCTCAATGTTCTCGCGGTCTTGTATCGGGGTAGGATAAAAGGTGATCTGATTGCCGAATGTGCCATAAATCGTATCTATCGTTTCGGTCAACTGCGACAGCATGGCGTACACCCCCATAAACGCCCCGGACGCCAAGCTGAGGGTAATGATGGTCAGGGCCAAACGTGCCTTTTTCTGTGCTACATTGCGTAAGGCTTGGCGGATGCTAATCGGTAGAGGGAGGCGATCAATCAGTTTCGCCAAACGACCCTCGCCATAATTGACCTGAATGCCGAGGTCGGTCATGGCTTGTAGAATGGTGACACGGATGCCAATTGCGACGGGCAGCAATGAGGCCAAGACAGGCACAACTAGGCCCAATACCATACCCAAAATAATGCCCGTCGGGGATATTTGGAAATCTTCAATAAACACATTAAATTGCAGGCCAATGGTTTTGGCGGCTTGGAATCCGGCTGGAATCCCCAGCAGCACCCCCGGAATCACCCCAATGACGCCATAGATGAATGATAGGCCGCTGTAGATGGCAAAATTATCTTGGGGCATCGCTCCTAGCGATTTCATCACCCCGATCTGGCGACGCTGCTCCACGACAATTGAGTTGACGACATTAAAGACCAAAAAGCCTGATACGATGAGGGCCACTACCGCCAGAATCGCCATGACATTGGCAAGGCTGCGGGTCTGTTGCAAAAAGGTGTTGTCTTGGGGGTCTTCGATCAAGACAGTGGTGGAACGATACTTAGTGTTGGTGGTAAGGGCAGTTTTTAAATCCGTTTCACCGTCCAGTGCGGCCTGATAACTGGTGTAGCGCACCTGAAACATATTAAAGCCTTTGAAGCCGCCGATATATTGGGCGTCCTCATAGGCCGGGAACAGCATCACCTCACCACGCACCATTTCGGGCGCACCGGGGGCGACGGGATATTGATAGGGTTGGAAAACCGTGCCGACAATTGTCCACGTTTCCTCTTTTATTTCGCTGCGGCCACCCGCGCCGCTGAGAATGCGAATCACCAGTGTATCGCCAATATCCACGTTATTTTCGGTGGCAAAACGGCGCTCGACGGCGATTTCATTTTTACCCGCCACTGGATAACGCCCTTTGACCAGCGATGGGGGTTCAAGGGTGAGTTCATCCATCGGGGAGGTATAGCTGTACATACGGGCATCTTTGAAACGGGCATCCCCATCCATTTTCCAGTAAATCGGATAAAGCGCGAACCCCTGCACGGCGGTGACATTGGGCAAATTACGGACGACGGCTAAATCGGCGGCGTTGTCGGGGTCATCACTTGAAGCGCGGATGACATAGGCATGGGTCATCGAAAGTTTGTCGGCCTGCACGGTTTTTTCGAGCCGATCCACCATGATGTCCCCCATCGAAAACAGGGCGACGACCCCAAGCACGCCGATAAAGATGCTGGCCGAAACAAGGGCGGTGCGGGCTTTGCGTGTCCAAAGATCGCGGAGTATTTTACGCCGATGCGTTTGCATGTGTCCTCCCGTAAGAGGTATTGGATTGGTGTAGAATTTCACAACCTTGCTGATTGTAGCATGATTTTGAGAAACGCTAGAATCCCATAACGAGGTATCATAAGTAGTATTACGAGGTGTTTTTGAATAGGTATCATACAGTGATTCTCAAAATCCATCAGTTAATGGGCCTATTGTGCAGTGTGATGCTAGTCATGATTGCTTATTCCAGCACGATAGCACAGGATAATGATCCTATCACTACCATTTCGGAAGATGGGGCTTTGCGTTTTGGTTTGCCACGTGGATGGTCATATGCTATGTCAGGAACGTCTATTATAGGACTAGCCACCAGCAGCAACACATTGAGTACTGCACCGGAAGACTTTGACCAGCTTTCCACAGGCGAGATTTTAATAGTTATTACCCTCCTCGATGGTGTGGAGGGTAATCCTTTAGAGACCCTCGAAACAATGGTCGAACGGTTGAACGACCCCGCAATTCAATTCTTGCAGATTCCATTTTCAATAGGGCCTCTTTCCGAAACACAATTCCAAGATGTTGACGTTGCCCTAGCACCACTTTCCTCTCAATCTTTTGACGGGTTAATGATTACGGCTGATGTTGGGGCAATCTTTTCAGCGGTAGTTTTTACGACTATAGGGAATTTGCCAGAAGCTGAAATTTTTGCTAGACAAATTATTGGTTCATTACGATATAGACTTCCTGAAACCCAGACATTTGAGATTCTGCCCACTATTGATTCAGACAACATTGGGCAACTAGCTGTCACTTATACCCTCGCACATCCTTCTAGTTATCGTATAGACCAAGTGGCTTTCGGCTTAAATAATAGAATGTTTGCTATTGCAAGCTACAAACAAGGAGACGTAATCGTCTTTGATAGTTTGACAGGTGAAATTGAATCCCAAAGCCATATTGCTGATGGAATATTATGGGTAGGATTAGATACTGAAAATCGGCGAATTTTCTACCAGCAACCCAACGGCGTATATTCAATAGGGTTTGATTCAACTGAATTAGCGGCTCAAGTTATTGCTATCTCGTCTGACGCAGAAGTCGCGTATGACACAAATAAATCGCTGCTTGCCATCAGTATGTGGGATGGGGTCTATCTGGTTGATTTGACTGTCAGCAAATTCCCAATCACAAATAAAATCGCATTTTTCAATGCTACCAGTTTGGCTTTTCACCCTAAAAGAGAAATTCTGGCTTTTGGAACATCAGATGGAAGTGTCGTCCTGTGGGATTTAAGAACTAATCTAGAAATAAACCGGATTCAGTTATTTGATGATGCAGTTGAGAAGCTAGTTTTTGATAGGGAAGGAACACAACTTGCCATTGTTTCAATCTCAAATAAGGCCAAATTGTTTGCTGTAACGCCAGATTACCAAATGCTGGTAGATTCGGCGGAAGGTTACTTTAGAGTAAATGACATTAGTTTTAATGCGACTGGAACGTGCTATTCAATATCTGGTGAAGAGCATCTTATCAATTTTGTCGATGCAACATCTGATAAAGTTGCGGCAAACATACAGGTCTCTGATCAGACTAAGGATATTGAATTCAGCCCAGACGGAAAACTATTAATTGTTGCAAACGCTGCCGGATTGATTAGAGTATGGGCGATTCCGGATCTAAATTAGAGCGAAATCAAAAACACCCCTATTGGCTAAAATAAGGGTGTTTCGATAGGAGAGAAAAATCCGGGAAATTACTGATAGCGCAGGATGTCGGAGACGGTCTTACGCGCCGCACCCGCTGAGGGCCACAGGCTGGCAAACGTCGCAACCATGAGCGTTCCGGTTAGGCCGATAATCGTGACCAGCACCGGATAATCGGGGGCGAAGGCGTCGCCAAAATTCAGACTCTCCGCCAGCGATTGATTGAGCATATAACCAATCGGTACCCCAATCACCCACGCCACCAAGCCCACAATCAAGCCTTCGATCAGGAATTGCAGCGCCACCGCCACCGAGGTCGCTCCGATGGAACGCATCACACCGATTTCCTTTTGGCGCTCAAACACACTCATCGCTAAGGTGGACAGCAGACCAATCGCCCCAACAGCGGCAATCAGCGCGGCGGCGGTGTTCATAATCACCCCAAAGGTCGCAATGAACTTGCCTGTTTCTTCGGCGTTTTCCGTCCAGTTGATAAAGCTGGCGTTGATGCCCCGCGCCAACAACACTTCATTGATGTCGGCAATCACATCGGCGACTTCTTGGGTGGTCGGGTCGGGATTGTTCAGCATAATCGAGAAGCCATTGGGTTGCAGTTCGCCCTCGGCATTTTTTAACCCGCCCAATTCCGCCAACGTCTCCCATTTGGCCCACACGGTATCAAAGGGATAGGTGGTGATGCCGATAATTTCAAGGTCGGCGGTGTTGGTCCCGATGTGAATCGTTACTGTATCCCCGACTTCTTTGCCAAGTTTGTCCGCGATGCCTGCCGTCACCACAATCCCATCCGATTCGGGGTTGTCGTCCCAATCCTGCCCATCACGCAGTTGGAAATTGAGCAGGTCGCGGTTGGTGGCTTCCGTACCGATGGCATACAAGACGGGTGGGGCATTGCCAACCGGGGTGGGGGTGAAGCCATCAATCTCGATGGACACCTGTGTGGCAGGTTCGACGGCCTTCACGCCTTCAACGTTGGTCATGATGATTTCGCGGATGGCTTCTTCATCTTGGGTTGAGGTCGGCAGCATGGTGATTTCGTTGCCGAAGGTGTCATAAATTTCGTCTACCGTCTGGTTGAGTGAGGTCAGCATGGCGTAAATGCCCATGAATGCCCCAGCCGCCAGCGCCAATGTGAAGATGGTCAGCGCCAGACGACCCTTCTTTTGGATGACATTGCGCGTGGATTGACGCATCCCCAATGGCAGCGGGAATTTATCCATCAATTTCGCAAAGCGACCCGTGCCATATTTGCCTTGAATACCGAGGTCGGTCATGGCTTGCAGGATGGTCACGCGGATACCCATCAGGACGGGGATAATCGCCGCCATCACCGGGACGAGCAACCCCAAGAGGATGCCAATAATAATGGCCGGGGGGGACATGGTGAATTCATCAAGGAAGATGTTGTACTGCTTGCCGATGCCGACTGCCGCCGAATACCCTAGCGGAATACCGAGCAGCACGCCGGGGATGACGCCGATGATGCCATAGAAGAGGGCCATGCCTGCGTAGATGCCGAAGCTGTCGCTACCCGTTGCGCCGAGTGATTTCATGACCCCGATTTGGCGGCGCTGTTCCAATACAATCGAGTTGATAACGTTAAACACGAGGAAGCCGGATACCAGCAGGGCCACGACTGCTAAGAGACCCAACACACTGGTGAAAGAGCGGGTCTGTTCAATGAACGAATTCTTGGCGGGGTCTTCCGCGACGGTGCTGGATGGACTGTAGGGGGTTGCGCTGGCGAGGGCTACATCCCACGTGCCTTTGCCTTCGTCTGCGGCCTTGAAATTGGTATAACGCCCCATCAAGACATTAAAGCCGCGAAAACCTCCGATAGTCTGGGCGTCTTCATGCGCGGCAAAGACCATCGTCTCGCCACGAATCACGGCAGGCGCACCCAACGCAACGGGATATTGATAGGCTTGGTAAACCGTACCGACAATCGTCCATGCTTCTTCGCTGGTTTGGTTGCCGGATGATTCGGTCAAGATACGCAGCACAATCGTGTCGCCAATGCCGACGCCGTGTTCTTCTGCAAATCGGCGCTCAACGGCAATTTCATGCTGTCCGGCAATCGGGTAGCGCCCATCTATTAGACTGGTGGGTTCAAGTGCCAGTTGGTCGAAAGGAGCGGAATAGCTGAAGATACGACCCTCTTCAAATTCGGCATCGCCTGCCATTTTCCAATAGAAGGGATAAAGGGCCATGCCTTGCACTTCCGTGACTTCGGGCAGTTGCCGGAGGGCATCAAGGTCAGCTTGTGTATCTGGGGCTTGACTGCCCGTCAGGGTGACATACGAACGGGTCATAGCGAGCTTATCCTCTTGCACGGTTTCTTCCATGCGATTGACGAGGATATTGCCCATTGAAAATAGTGTGACGACGCCGAGCACGCCGATAAAAATACTGATGGAAACAAGGGCGCTACGAGCTTTACGCGCCAAAATATCGCCGAAAATTTTACGCCGATGGGTTTGCATAGTGTCCCCTTAAGTGCGGTCTAATGCGATGAAGTTTGCAAGGTTGGGTTTGCAAAGATCATCATAACGGAAATCAAAAGCGCCCGTATCCGTCGTTAGTTGGATATAGGCGCTATCTTTCGTTATAGACGACTACTGATGTCGTTTTGTGACAACTAGGCGGGAATTTGCAAATTCACCAATTGATTGAGCGCGTCACGTAGGGCGGCTTCCGGTGCAGCACCAGCAGCCTGACCCACGATCTTGCCCTGTTTCACAAACATCAGGGTGGGGATGCTCATAATTTGGAACGCGCTAGAGAGACTGGGATTGGCATCCACATCCACCTTTGCAATCTTGACCTTGCCAGCAAATTCGCCAGCCAGTTTTTCCAAAATCGGCGCGACCATGCGGCATGGCCCACACCACGCTGCCCAGAAGTCTACCAAGACGGGTAGTTCACTTTGCAGCACTTCTTGTTCAAAGGTCGCGTCGGTTACATGTACAGGTTTGTTGATCACTTTCAATTCCTTTTTGCTTTCTTCAGTCTTGCTGACATTACCATTCGGATTCGTCGGATTCGCAGGTGCGGGGGCGAGTGTCTTCAATACATCGGCAAAACCCACTACGTCACTGGCCCACGGGCGTGCGCGACGTTTGATAGATTCGCCATTATGCCAGCCGACCAAGACCGGATGTTTTTCTACGTCGAAGCGTGTCTTTGCCATAGGACAAGCATTGGTATCCACCATCACCACCGCCAATTCGCGTTGAAAATCCACAGCCGCTTTTTCGAGCGCCTTGCGTAAATCAATCCCGGCGGTTTGCCCAGCCGAAAACCAGATGAGCACAGGTTTGTCGCCCTGTAATGCTTTTTCTAATTGTTCGTCATTGGCCTGAATGACCAAAGATGCTGGATTACTCATAATGATTGTTGGTTACTCCCCCAAACTGATAATCTTCATAAGACTGGACGATGGTGATCTACAAATCCTTACGGCACGACGGGTAAATCAGCAACTCGAAGACTGTTCGGCAATGTGACAATACGCACCGCGACCCATCCATCGGTTGCCCCGGTAGTCGCGTCGGGCGCATCCAAGCGAATTTGAATCCAATCGGCTGCCGCATTCCGCCCTAAAATATTAAATTCGGTCAGCGGGGACAGTTTTGCCAAAATTTCCGCATCCGTGCTAGGCGCGGCCCGCATATTGATTTCATTCCCCGGTGCTGTGCCACGACCCAAAACCAATCCATACGGACGAGTGGGGGGCTGTGGCGTGGCGCTGTATTGCGGCGCGGTGGCTGGGAAGATACCACCAATCGCCGTCGCCGGAACCCAACCGCTCTGCCCATCTTCTTGCACCACATTCCACCATTGAGCGGTGGGGTCTTCTCCCAGTAGATTTAAAATCGTCCCCGGCAGCACTTGGGCCAACTGGGGTGCGCCTAAATCTGGTGAGGCATACAGTGGCGTAGAGGCCATTGCGGAGACATTCCCCGGTAGCGGCACGGTCACAATGCTCGGCAGCAGTTGGGTTGGTAAGCCTGTCAGCAGGGTTGGGTCATAGGGCATGGGCGCAGGTAGCAGATTGGCGTTGGCAGGGACGGTGATGCCGAAGCCAGCAAACACGACCTGCACGCTATTCCCGACTTGAACGATGGCATTCCCGCGCAGCACATCCATGACCGTTTCGCCTGCCTCGGTGACAAGCACAAAGGCCGTATTGTTCATGGTCACGGTCACGCCATTGACGGTCAACACCAGTAATTGTCCGGCGGGGGCTTGCATCAACATGCCGGATGTCCCTGCTACCTCACATTCACTGAGGTCTGTTTCTGTGCGGCTCAAGGTGAGGCCCGACCACAGCGGGGTTTTTTCACTATCGGCAGTTGCGGAAACCGGGCCAATCAAAAAAGCTGAAGCAAAGCCGCCTTCGGTGAAAATGTCCTCAAAATTGAGGCGGGTAATCGAGGGCTGATCAGCCGAAGAATTGTTAATCACCGTGCTGATGCCTGCCAGTGGCACAATCCCCCCCGGCGCATCAATTTGGACTTCTTTGGGACTGTAATCAAACGCTCCCGACCCCCAACAAAGTTGACCGCGTGAGGTTGCCCCACACAGTTCAAGCGTTTGGCTAACGGCGGCTTCTAATTGCGTTGAGCAGGCAGCATCTTGGGCATTGACGGGCGCGAGCGTGAGATGCGAATTTTGGGTGGGCAGAACGGATAAGGATAGGCTCATCAGAGCAACAAGAATGGCTAAAACGATAACTACTTTACGCATATGGACTCCAACTACTTTAACGTTCGGTAATGATACGATACATTTCAGGGCGGCGGTCAGCCATAAACGTCCATTTTTGGCGGACGCGATCCGTTAAGGTCAGGTCAACCGTCGCCAGCGAAAAGCCTTCTTCGGCGGAATTGGCTTCATGAGTAATCTGCCCCTCGGCATCCACGACATAACACGCGGGGTAACAGGGCGGCTCAATACGATTAATCCGTACCCACGGGATGCCGTTAATCATGGCGTTGTGTTGATAGACGATCTTCCATTTATACGCAGCGTCTAGCTCAGTCGCGGCGGAAGGGGCAATCACAATATCGGCATGGTCAAGGGCTAAGGCTCGCGCACCTTCGGGGAAGAAATTATCCCAGCAGATATAAACCCCGATGCGCCCTTTGCGGGTGGGGAAAGCCGAAAATGGGCTACTGTCGGGCATCCAATGATGGCGTTCATTGTCGGGGGGGAGGTGGTGTTTGCGATATTTACCCACAATCGTTCCATCAGTGTCTATTACAAGGGCACTGTTATAAAAACGGCCTTCCATGCCCCGTTCAAAAAATGAACAGACCAGTACGACCTGTTTGTCATGGGCCAATGTCTTAAACGGTTCCCATACGCCGCTATCTGCCGACTCAGCCAAATGTTGATAGTGCGCTTCCGGTTCACCAAAGACCCACGGCAGCATAAACATTTCTGGAAAAGCAATAATTTCGGCTCCAGCGTCAGCGGCCTGCCATGCCAGTCCGAGCGCCCGTTGGATATTGGCCTGTTTGTCATCCCCGGCTGGAAACTGCACCATGCCCACCGTGACGGTGTCAGGACGGGGAAAACTCAAAGGGCGGCGTTCATGACTAATTTCCCAATCCACTTTGGGTAATGTTTCCTGTGGATCGCGTAATGGCCCCGTTTTACCTACCGGACGACTGGGGCGTGTCTCCTGATTGGAATCATCATAGTGTGAAGACATAAAAATTCTCTCCGGGATAATGGCGAGATGCGACCAAGCATTATAGCCGATTTAGGTAGGATGTCATGGGTAGGCTGCTCAACGATGTCTCAACGCCCATCCTATCGGATTTCAGACACTACCGTCAGCAGCACATGGTAGTCGCATCGTGCAAAGTTGCCCCAAAATCCACTATCGTATTATCATCAAGGAACTATATGTTTAAATTCGGTTGGTAAGTTTAAAGGAGTTATATCAATGCCCCTCAATAAGCGGCATCTGCGTGGGATTTTGTTGCTGGCGCTTGTTTTGATGCTGGTGGCCGTTGCTGGGCCGCTAGATCGTGCCAGTGCCCAAGGCGGCAATACCATTACTCACGTAGTACAACCCGGCGAAAATTTATACCGTATTTCCCTGCGTTATGGCGTTTCTGTCCAAGATATTGTCACTGCCAATAATATTGCCAATCCCAATATCATTTATGTGGGTCAAGTGTTGATTATTCCAGTGCGCGGGACAACTCCACCCACCCAGCCCCCAACCAATCCGACCACACCCGTCCCGCCGACCAATCCAACGACCCCTATACCACCCGCAACCGGAGGACAGTATACAGTCGTGCGAGGGGACACTCTTTCTTCAATAGCTCGCCGTTTTGGGGTAACAGTTCAAGCGATTGCCTCCGCCAACAACATTGCCAATCCGAACCTGATTTATGTGGGGCAGGTGCTGACCATTCCGGGGGCGACCACGCCACCTTCTAATCCTTCGACGCCTGTTCCGACCCAACCCCCCAGTAATCCCACTCAACCCCCCACCAATCCAACCCAACCACCAGTCGTTCCACCCAATACTGGTGGCGCGTTTGAACTCGGTGGACATGTGGCTGGCTTTGGGCGTGTCAACGAAATGCGTACCGCTGGTATGACATGGGCCAAGAAGCAAATTCGCTGGAATCTGGGTGAAGGCACAGGCGCAGCACAGGCCGCCATCAATGAAGCCCGCAGCAATGGCTTCCGTATTTTGTTGGGCATCGTCGGCAATAAAGACCAGATGGGTGATTTTGATAATTACACCAATCAATTTGCCGCCTATCTCGGTCAGGTCGCCGCGCTTGGCCCGGACGCGATTGAGGTTTGGAACGAACCCAATATTGACCGCGAATGGCCCAATGGCACGGTCAACGGCGGACGGTATACCACTATGCTTTCCAAAGCCTATAATGCCATCAAAGCTGCTAATGCGAATGTGTTGGTGATTAGCGCCGCGCCTGCCCCGACGGGCTATTTTGGGGGTGGCTGCCGCAATGAAGGCTGCGACGACAACATTTTCCTTCAGCAGATGGCTCAGTCGGGTGCGGTCAATTATATGGACTGCATTGGCGCTCACTACAATGAGGGCATCATTTCGCCCGATAACCGCAGCGGCGACCCGCGTGGTGGTCACTATTCGCGCTACTTCTATGGAATGCTTGACCTTTACTACAACACCTTTGGCGGGGCGCGGAAAGTCTGCTGGACAGAACTCGGCTACCTCTCGCCCGAAGGCTATGGCACACTGCCGTCGAATTTCGCATGGGCACAGGGCACAACAGTCGGTCAACATGCCGAATGGGTGGGCCGCGCGGCTGCCTTGTCGCGTTCCAGTGGTCGCGTGCGTTTGATGATCGTGTGGAATGTGGACTTTACAGGCGTTTTCGGTGCTGATCCGCAAGGTGGTTACGCGATTGTCCGACCTGATGGAAGCTGCCCCGCTTGTAATACATTAGGCGCGGCCATGCGCTAATCTATTGAGGTTTTAAAATCTATGAAGGGCGGGTTTCAATACCGGCCCTTTTTGTTTTTTACAATTCACCCGTTGTCACAAAAGCCATGACGGTGTAAATTCGGTACACTTGTCATTCTACTTAGCCTTTTATTAAAGGACACTGCTTCGCATGTCGAATAACCCAACCATGATTATCCTTGCTGGGGGCGCAAATTCGCGGTTTTGGCCCCTGCGCGAAAAATCCTTATATCCCTTTATGGGGGAAACCCTCCTCGAAAAACAACTGAAAGTCTATCACGCAGCAGGTTTTGACCGTGCCATTATCATCGCCAATCCCGACAACCGCCCGTTGATCGAAAGCGTTTTGGGTGGCCTCAACGTGGGAATGGACGCTGGGATTGTGGTGCAGCGCGAACCATTAGGCATGGGCCACGCCATTATGCAAGCCGCCCCTTTGCTGGAAGGCATGGGGTATCCCCCCGTCTACATCTGTCAAGTCAACGATGTGGTCGAGCCGGATTTGCACGAAGATTTGATGACGGCCTATCACAGTGGTCGAGCCGTGTCGTATGTCACAGGCTATCAGGTCGAAAGTTATTTTCCCGGTGGTTATCTATCGGTAGAATCTGACGGACGTATTACAGGTATTATCGAAAAACCGGGGGCAGGCAACGAACCCTCGGATTTGGTGAGTGTGGTCGCGCATATCCATAGCGACAGCCGCCAATTGTTACAGCGGATTCAGGCCCTGTATGATGCCAAACATCCGCGCGACGACCATTACGAAATGGCAATGGCGGCCATGATGGAAGCCACCCGTTTTGAATGTGTGCGCTACGATGGGGAGTGGTATCCCATCAAATATCCTTGGCACGTCTTGAACGTCATGAAATTTTACTTGTCGAAGATCGAAGGCCAGCAGGTTCACCCCGACGCCAAAATCAGCGGACAGGTGTCCATCACAGGGGATGTCATCATTGAAGCGGGGGCACGGCTGTTTCATGGGGCGGCAGTGGTTGGCCCTGCCTACATCGGCCCCGGTGCGATTATCGGCAATGGCGCGTTAGTGCGTGAGAGCATGGTCGGGCCAAAGTGTATGGTTGGGCATGTCAGCGAAGTCGCCCGCAGCTATCTTGGCCTAAATGTCAATCTACACCGTGCTGTGGTGCTGGATTCGGTTTTTGAAGATTATGTCAATTTCTCGGCAGGGTGTATTACCGCCAACCTCCGCATAGATCACGGCACGGTCAAGAGCACGGTCAAGGGGGATCGGCTGGACAGCGGACGTGATAAACTCGGCGCGATGGTCGGCGTAGGGGCATTTATCGGCATCCAATCGGGCACAATGCCGGGGATTAAGATTGGGGCTGGCGCGGAAATTGGGCCATTCACCAACGTGACCGAAGATGTACGCGAGGGCGAACGTTTTTATGTCCCCCAAGAGGCACGGCGGGTCGAGGCAACGGGTAAGGTGCAACCTTGATGAATCCGAGCATCTTCAAAACCTATGATATTCGGGGCAAAACTGGGATAGATGTCACTCGTGAGACGGCCCAAGAGATTGGCACACGCTTGGGGCTGTTTTTACGCCAAAATTATCAGATGGGCCAGATCGTCGTTGGTTATGACATCCGCCACAGTTCACATGACCTCCGCAACGGACTAGCGGACGGCCTCAAACAAAATGGCATGGATGTGCTGGATATTGGCCTAGTGGCGACCCCGATACTCTATTGGGTGGCCTATCGTTTGGGTGTGGCGGGGGTCATGATTACCGCCAGCCATCTCGGTAAGGAATATAACGGCTTCAAGATATTGGTTGGCAGCCGTCCCATCTGGGGCGATGATCTCTGTATCCTGCGCGATATGCAATACGCCCCGTCCGATTTAACCCCCGGTGGTGGTTACACGGCCAGTTCAGGGGTTAACGATGCCTACATCCAATACCTCGCCACCTCGTTTCGCCCAACCCGCCCACTGAAAATTGTCGCGGATGCGGGGAATGGCATGGGTGGCCCCTATGCGCCGCGTCTCTTGGACGAGCTAGGACATACCGTCACCGCGCTTTTTTGTGACCCCGATGGCAATTTTCCCAATCATCACCCCAACCCCGAAAAAGCGGAAAATATGCGTGCCCTTGCCGCCAAAGTGGTTGAAGTCGGCGCGGATGTCGGCCTCGCTTTTGATGGCGATGCGGATCGTGTCGGGGTAGTAGATGAAAAAGGCCAGTTTATCAGTGCCGACAAAATCATGGCGTGGTTGGCCTGTGATGTCATCACCCGCAACCCCGGCGGCAAATTTGTGGGCGATGTCCTGAGCAGTCAGGTGGTGTTTGATGCCGTGCAAAATGCAGGCGGTCAGCCGATTTTATGGCAGTCGGGCCATGCGCGGGTCAAAGCTAAAATGCAGGCCGAGGGCGCGATTTTAGGTGGCGAAAGCAGTGGGCATATGTTTTTTGCAGATCGCTATTACGGCTTCGACGATGGCATCTATGCCGCAGGCCGGATTGTCGAATTATTGGCGGAAGACCAACGACCCCTCTCCGCAATTATCGCCGCCCTGCCGGATTATTTCACCACCCCCGAATATCGCCCCCACTGCCCCGATGAACAAAAATCGGTTGTAATTGACAGCGTAAAGGCCCGGCTTGGCAATCTACCTTGCGTAGATGTGGATGGCATCCGCGTCCTCTATGCCAACGGCTGGGGGTTGTTGCGGGCATCAGGCACAGAACCCGTCTTGAGTTTGCGTTTTGAAGCGCATACCGAAGCCGACGCATGGGCCTATAAAAATCATCTGGTGGGGTTGTTGAAGCAGGTCTATCCGCAGGTTGAGGATTTTTAGATGTTTGAGGTGATATGTCAGCCTGCTCCCGATCAACCCGAACGGGCCAACGAAGATGCCTTTGTGTTGTATCAGCGCGATGATGGGCAACCGCGTTTTACGATTGCCGCGATTGACGGGGCGACCTCGGTAGCACGTTTTGGCCCATTGGATGAATATCTGCGGCGCGAACGCAGCAGCATAACCCCGGCAGGTTTGGCGGCGAATGTGGCGCGAGATGCCATCCTCACCCGCCTTGCCATTTCGCAGGGGGAAATCAGCCCACGTGATTTGATTTTGGATGCCAATGATGTCCTGCGCGAATTATTGGAACACGTTGTCCCGGATATTTTTTCGGCAGAAAAAATTTTGGCCCGCGAGCCGCAGCACGCCGCTTTGTTGACCGACCCGCGCAAAATCCGCCTGTTTCTACCCGCCGCCGTCATCACCCTAGCGACGATTGATACCCAACATCACGTACTGCAATTTGCCCACGCCGGGGATACCTCCTTGATGTTGATTTATGAGGATGGGCGGGTGGAAGTCCCCACCGAACGCGAAGCCCGTATGAATTACGAATCAGCCCTGTTTATGGCCTCGCGCAGCATGTCCACTCAAAAACGCTCAATGTTGGAGGCGGTTAATGATCCGGTAGTGCGTTCCTTAGACCGCGACCATCGGGTTTATCACAATTATGTGGATGAAAATGGTCAGACCATGCCTAGCAGCGGGGTAGGGGTGATTGATGGCCTGCCCGAATTGGCGGATTACATTGTCACAGGCACACTTCCGTTGGATGGAGTAGCAGTAGTGGTGGTCGCCTCGGACGGATTTAGCTGGCCCGCCGCATTGCATGAATCCCCACCCGAACGCAAAGCCCGTTTGGAAACGATGGGTCAACGGATTCGGCGTGAAGGAGCAGCCCGCTATTTAGCAGCGTTGCGTGCGGAAGAACGGGCCGACGCGGGGCGTGAAAAATACCCCCGTTTTAAACTGCATGATGACGCGACAGCAGTTGTTTTAACTTTGAAATAGCAAGATAGGTAGGAAATTTATGGCAGTACGATTTGGAACCGATGGCTGGCGGGCGATTATCGCCGAGGATTTCACCTTCGCCAATGTGCGTTTGGTGGCACAGGCCGTCGCTGATTTTATCAAGAACGAACTTTATCACGGGAACGGTATACCAGAAGTCGTGATCGGCTATGACACCCGTTTCCTCTCAGATCGTTTTGCATGGGATGTGGCCCGTGTTATGGCAGGTAACGGCATCATCGCATGGCTCACCCGTACCGATGCCCCCACACCCGCCGTCTCCTATAATGTCAAAGCCAAAGGCGCAATCGCCGGGGTGATGATTACCGCCAGTCACAATCCCCCCCGTTACAATGGCTTTAAGTTAAAAGCGGCCTATGGTGGGTCAGCTTCCCCGGACGACTGCCTCAAGGTCGAAGCCTATCTCGAAAAGATCATCGCCGATGGGCGCGAACCCCAGATGATGGATTTAGAGGAAGGCTATAAAACGGAGGTCATTCGGCGCTTTGACCCCTCATGGACATACTATGAACATCTCGGCACGCTAGTAGATTTAAATGTGGTCTCCAATGGCGAATTGCGCATTATTGCTGACCCCATGTTCGGGGCAGGGCGCGGCGTGATTCGGGATTTTCTGGGCCGGACGCGGTGCAGCGTGCGTGAAATTCGCGGCTATATGAACCCCGGTTTTGAGGGCATCCACCCCGAACCCATCCTCAAACATTTGGGGGTACTCGCTGCCGCCATTCAGCAAGAGCACGCGGATGTGGGCATTGTGACCGATGGCGACGCGGATCGCATTGGCGCGATGGACAGCCGGGGCAATTTTGTGGATCCCCATCAAATTATGGCGCTGGCCCTGCGCTATTTGGTCGAGAAACGCGGTCTGCGTGGGGATGTAGTCAAGACCGTCAGCACCACCGCCATGATTAACCGTATCGCTGCCAAACACGGCCTCAAAGTGCATGAGACCCCGGTTGGTTTTAATCACATTGCGGATTTGATGCTTGGTGGGAATGTGCTGATTGGTGGTGAGGAATCCGGCGGCATGAGTATCAAAGGCCATATTCCCGAAGGCGATGGTATTTTGATGGGCCTATTGTTATTGGAAATCATGGGGGATGCTGGACGCTCGACCCCGCTGCATGAAATCGTTACCGAAGTTCAAAAGGAATTTGGCCCGACCCATTACAAGCGGGTTGACCTGCACTTAAATAACCCTGTTCCCAAGAAAGAAATGACCAAACGTTTGAGTGACAATGCGCCCGCGAAGATGGCAGGCCAAACGGTCAAGGATGTGCAGACCCGTGACGGCGTGAAATATATCTTGGCGGACGAAAGCTGGTTGTTGATTCGACCCAGCGGTACAGAACCCGTTCTGCGTCTCTATGCCGAAGCGACCTCTGAAGAAACCGTCGGGGAGTTATTAAACAAAGCCCGTGAATTTGCGGGGGTATCGTGAGATTTTATACAAAATTTGGCAAATGGTGTTTTGCTCCCCCTCACTGTGTCGGAGAGGGGGTTGGGGGGTGAGGTGTTTTAGGCACGCATCGCCCGGAATAAGGCCACCACAATATCATTGACCATCCGGTTAAAACTGCCCACATATTTAATCGGGGTATAGTCTTGGAGGGTGCGTGGCAGTACGCACTCTTCATAAATCACCGGCACAATCGGCTTACGATTGAGCATAAACTGATTCCACTGCTGCGCCATAACGGTTGATAAGATGGCCTCTGGCGAAAGCACCACCACCATCGCATCCGCCAAACGTAATCCGCTGGAAATGGCTTCATCGGCGTTGCTGCCGGGCGGGATTTCTCGATCCCAAAAGATTTGGAAATTGGAGCGGCGCAGTTGATTGGCAAGCTGCTCGGCAATGTTGCCCTGTTCGGGGGCATAACTCACAAACACACTACCGCGCGGTAATGGGGAAAGGGTCGTTCGCAGACGGTCAGTATTGAGGCTACTGGCCGTGACCTCATTTTCATCCATGGCGACCTGTGGGCGGGGTGCAGCGAGCCACTCCAAAATATCGGATTTGCTTTCTTGATACCGCATTCGCACCGTATCGGAGAGCGTCAGGATGGATCCCACTGAAATCGGCATTGGCTCAGAGACAATCTGATTGTTGATGGTGCTGCCATTGGCCGACCCCAAATCACGATAAATATGCAGTCCATCTTGCCATGTAAATTCGCCATGATTCCGACTGACCGCCACATGCCGGATCAGAATATCGTTATCCGACCCGCGTCCAATCGTGATGCGCACACGCGGTTCCAAGATCAAGCGCGTGTCCGGTTCTGGCTCACTCATCATGACCAGTTCAAGTTTTTCCGTAAAGGGGGCGGGCACAATGCGTAATTGGTCGTCTTCTAAAACACCATTGGAAAAAAGGGTGCCTTCATAGGAGAGTACGCGCTGAAGTCGTCGAGAAAACAAGCGGTAATCCAGCAACCGTCCGCCTATGTCCGTCTCGGTGAGATCAAGCAGTGTCACAATAGACGGAACCAATTGTTGCAATGGCTTATCGTCTGGCAGAGGCAGCAGGCTGATATTGCCCGCCATATCAATCAAGCTAATTTGAATCTTGGTCATGATTTTCTTCAGCGTTGGGGTGGCACTGTTCAGCAGTTAACCCATGATTCCACTTGAAGGCCTCATGGGTATTCTTCCAAACGAAATGAGTTGGAGCGGGTGGCTATTCTGTTGCCGCGTCCATATTGAGCAAGCTGCGTACTTTTGCCACCAGATTATGATGAAAAATCGGCTTCAAAATATAATCGGTTGCGCCAGCTTCCATCCCTTGAATGACGCTTTTTGCATCGCCCCGCGCCGAAAGAATGAGCACCGGACGATCTTTGGTGTCGTCCCGTTCACGCAGCATCCGGCAGAGTTCGATGCCATCAATGCGCGGCATCATCACGTCCAGAATGAATAAATCTGGAACATCACTTTCGAGCATCGTCAGCGCTTCATCAGCATTTTGCGCCTTGAGCACTTCAAAGCCACCACGTTCCAGCATGATGCCGATCAACGTCAGGGCGCCGATTTCGTCATCCACAACTAAAATCCGCTTCATCGGATACAAGCTCCCTTTTTTGGGCAGGTTTCTAGCCGGTATAACCCAACTGCATGTCTAATGATTGCGATATGATGAGTTTAGCATTTATATAGGCAAACGCGCAAGCAGTCTGACCCGTTTATTTTTATTTTTCAGGAATTAGGCTAAATTGTGGCTCATAACGTCCAGTCTCTTGATTAGGATATTTCGCCCACTGCTGGATGTTTCTGGCTACTCACAAATGGCTCGGAGACCCAACCCTCACAGCCATTCGCATTCACTTTTAAGTACCATCTTTGCTCTTCGTCAATATATTCAGCCTCATCTAGCTTGACAGGAGTACCATGTTCGAGAGTACAGATTACACGAGTACGAGAAATATTGTTCCATATATTAATTTGTTTGAGTGTAATAGGTTCAGTCGCTTCTAGGTCTCTGCCGTCAATAAAACCATTTCCCGGAACAATTAGAGTGTCATCTTCTGTCTCGATAGTTTGGGTTGAATTACTGGTATCCTCACCGAAAATCATGCTTAATATGCCAAAGCCGAAACAAGCTAGGCATAAAAATGCACAGGCGAGTATTGGGCATCCAAGTATGAAAAGAAGCGTTCTATTTGAACGACGCTTTTGAGGATACATATTATGTATAGCACCCTTCAATATTTGGTTATGAATAAAACGACCCTACTTTAGCAGGGTCGTCCACAATTACAAAATTCCAACAACCCGTGCCATGTCGTCCGCATGGGTTTTTTCGTGGTTGGCAACCCAATACAGGATGCGCTCTACTGACCAAATATGCAACGCCGCCATCCGGCCTTCTTTATCGAGCACCGATTCATCCGCTAGGTTATCCAACCATTGCAAAAGTTCAGCCCGTGAAGTTGCCATATCCTCACGGACTTGTTCAATGGTGCGTTCGGCGGATTTCTCTACCGAGCGCCGATTAAACCGTTCAAGGTCGAAGTCGGCAGGGATAATCTCCTTATCAGCGGCGATCCCGATGGCCTGATTGCTCAGACCGCGATCCGAAATCGCCATGTGGATCGCCAGTTGATGCGCGTTCCATGCGGCTCCGTCGGAATAAATCGGCGTGTCCCATCCGTCGCCCATGCGGTCAAATACATAATTGACTCGTTCGCGTGATTCTGCCAATGCTTTTTTGATAGTTTCAATGCGCTCAGACATCATGCCTCCTAATCTCTGAGCCGATGGCTACTGTGGTTCTGCCGATTTCTTGCGTTCGGCAAGGGCCTCAAGCATAGCCGGAATACTGGTGAATTTCAAACGGGGTCGCCCAATGGCCGCGCCGCGTTCCTGCTCCAACTGATCCAGCAATTGCCAATCGGCGTAGGTGACATAGGGGGTTTGGCGCGTTTCCAGCAGATTTTCTAATTCGGTACGGGCCGCGTGTTTCGGATTCAACGTCTTACCCGCCGCCAAATCTTCCAAAAGTTCATTGACAGTGGCCTGCGAATCGGGCTTATTCGTGCCGATAATCCCGCTTGGCCCGCGTTTAATCCAGCCCACCACATATTCCCCAATGACCTGCGCTTGGGTATCGAGATGGATAATGCGGCCTTCTTCGTTGGGGATGGTCCCCCAGTCGTCGCGGAAGGGCACACCCTCAACGGGTACGCCGCGATAACCCACCGAGCGGAACACGAGACCAACAGGCAAAATTTCGGTTTCTTCAGTAGCGACTGGACGCAGCGAGCCATCGCCTTTTTGCACCAGTTTGTTTTTGACGATTTTGATGGCCTCGACCTTATCTGTGCCGATAATTTCAACGGGCGATACCAAGAAGCGCATTACAATCGTGCGTTTTTTCGTGCCTGCCTGATGCTGGGTATAGTTTTTGACGATTTCGACATTGCGCTGCATAGCCCGATCATTCGAGGCGTCGAGGGCCTGTTGGCTGAGGGGATCAAGTTCGGCTTCGGCGGGGGATACCACAATCGTCGCCTCTTCCATCTCGCCGAGTTCTTTAATTTCTGTGTTGGTGTAGGCGGCCTGTGCTGGCCCACGTCGCCCCAAAACATAAATCGTCTTGATATTGCTGTTCTTAAGCGCTTCCAACGCATAATCGGCAATATCCGTTTGATAAAGCTCGTTGTGCGAACGGGCCAAGATGCGGCAAACATCCATTGCCACATTTCCCACCCCAACAACAGCAGCAGCCTCTTGGGTCAGGTCAAATTGAAAATTGCGGTAATCCGGGTGCCCGTTGTACCATGCCACAAATTCAGTAGCGGCGTGGCTGCCTGCCAAATCTTCGCCGGGGATGTCCAACCGTTTATCGGTTTGTGCTCCAACGGCATAAATAATCATGTGGTAGTGGTCAACCAGTTCGGCGTGCGCAATATCCTTGCCGATTTCCACATTGCCATAGAACCGGAAATTGGGGTGGGCAGCGATTTTGTCATAGACCTTCGTGACCGATTTAATCTTGGCGTGATCGGGGGCGACACCACCGCGCACCAAACCATAGGGGGTGGGTAGTCGGTCAAACATATCAATTTCGATAGTCAGGGCTTGCTGTTTTTGCAGGTGTTCGGCGGCATAAAAACCGGAAGGGCCAGACCCAATAATCGCCACACGCAGAGGGTGAGTCGGAGTACCTACTTGTGTAGTCATGCGCGTTTTTGTTATTCTTTCTCCAAATTGGGGATAAACCAACAACCCTTTCATTATACACCGTGCTATCCGGTCTCGGCGGAAAAGGTGCTAAAAATCATGCAAATTGCGCGAGTAATGGGTACTGTCGTTTCAACTCAACGTGACCCCTCTACACAGGGCTGGAGTTTGCTGCTGGTCGAACATCTGGATGTACAAAATCAGCCAACTGGAAAATTCACAGTGGCGGTGGATGCACTGGGCGTTGGGCCGGGGGAAGTGGTCATGTTTACCAGTGGCAGCGCGGCCCGTCAAACCAAAATGACCGCCGCTCGGCCTTGTGATGCCGTTATCATGGCGGTGGTGGATACATGGGAGGTTGGCGGCGAAGTGGCCTATATAAAAGGCGAGAATGGCAGCTAAAAATCAGCGCCTTCTTTTACCACCAACTCCACATTTTAGCTAGATTCAGCACGGTGGCTTTAGCTCCGCATCTTCATTTCCTCACTAAAGCCAGTCGAAAAACCTAACCAACGACAGGTGTGCGAGCTAGGGTTTTGTAATACGCTGAAAATTACGCCATTCAAAAATACAAAACCCGCTTTATAGTCAGCTTATTAGAAGGGAAGCTGCCATGCGTACCAAATCATCTGTTGGGTTCCTATTTATGATGATCGTTGTCGTCGCCATTCTCTCAACTTTTACCCCGTTTAATCGCCACATTGCTCAGGCCAAACCCTCCCGTACAGAAACAGCGGTCACCTATGTGGGGACAATCACAGGCGAAGAAGATGTTTTTGTTGGGGTGGGCCTCGTTGGGGAAGAAGCCACCATTTATATCTGTGACGGCCAAAACGACCAGAACTCGGTGAGTATCGCCGAGTGGTTTATTGGGCCAGTCCTGCGAAACCAAATCGAAATCCTCAATGAATCCAATAATCGCGTGCAGGCCTCACTCAACGGCAGCACGGGCGAAGGCACATTCACTTTTGCGGATGGCTCGGTGAAAACTTTTACGGTGGCATTGGTCGAAGGCGAAAATGCGGGTCTGTTCCGGTCTGAATTCTCGTTTGGCGACAGTCACTTTTTAGGGGGTTGGATTATTTTGTCGGACGGCTCGATACGTGGGGCGGTTCTGCAACGCGCTACCGCCAGCAGTCCCGCAGTTTTGACCCCCGCCAGTTTTATTGATTTTAATACCGGTGGTGAGCCAAGCGATGGTAACTTGACCGCCATTGAAGCCCTGCCGCTGGATACCCTGCCTGCCAAAGTCAGCCGGGGCGAGGGTGCTGAACATGGAACACTGGTGATGAGCTTGCCAGATGGGAGTCAGATTTCGGGCCAAGTCGTCAGTGGCGCGGCAGGACAAATCGGCGAGGTCAATCGCTCAGGAGATGATTTAATCTTCACGTTCACCGAGATTACCTACGATGTCGCCCCGATGCAGTTACCGGGTGGATTAGCGATTGGCCCGCAAACGATCAAACTCGACCCAAGCCAACCGAGCACCTTAACCGTGAACTTGACCACAGGTGAAATCTCGCGTAATTTCCATTGGGTTTTGACCGCCACCGATGTGTTGTATAACGGTCAGCCGTCCATCGTGTTGGGCGATACTGCCAGCGCGGAAGTGGCCGAAACGACGGATCTAGGTGGCAACATCCACTCGATCCAACTGTTGACCCATTGGAGCAGTACCATCAGTTTGGATACTTGGACGGTGGGCGGAGTGACATTACCGAGTGGGCAGGTGCTCGCTACCGCCGAGTTTGATGGGGTATATACACTCGATTTTAACAAATAGGCATTTGAGGAAGGGGGTAGGTCGGATATTGGGCCTACCCCCAGCACAGGCTTATTTCTTTTCCTGCTCATCAATATCGGCTGGCAGTTCAACGCCTTCGCGCAGCCATTTAATCGCTGGCCCCAGATTCAAAAAATCACGAGTCACCCCGATATTGGACGGCAGTTGGGTCAACGCTCGACGGGTAAAACGTGCAATGGTGCCGTCATCAAACAAGAACCCACAGCGCGTATCATCTGGCAAATGAAGTTCAGCTAGAATTCCCGGCAGACGATCAAACACAAAACGGCTGGGTGCGCCCGCCCCGCGAAAATCAAATAGAATTCGCACGGGTGCTCTCATTTTGCCGTCTTGTGCCCGAACATAATCCACCCATTGAATCAACACTTCACGGCTAAGATTGTCAAATGTGGTCACGACGATGCGGTCACGACGCACGTTGACATGAAACGTCGGTTTTTTGAGGGCGGCTTTCAAATGGGCAATCGAAAGTTCCTCAGTGCGGGTTAAATCCGGTGAGTTGTCTGGTTGTACAGGTTGTTCAACCATTATTCCCTCTAATTTTCAAAAAATTAAGCCTTAAAATAAATCCACGCCTGCAAACGCCCCAACCAAAGCGTGTCACCACTGGCGAGTTGAAACGGTGAGTGGGGGGTTAGGCGATAATCATTGATTTTTGTACCGTTGCTTGAACCTAAATCCATAACCATAAGTTTACCGGCTTCGCGGCGTAGAACGCAATGCCGACGTGAAACCCCGGCGGGATATGCCCCAAATGTGGCTAAGTCAACATCTGGGGGCTGCGAATTGTCGGGACAGCGACGGCCTAATACCATTTGTTGTTCAACCAGAAACTGGATATGTTGATTTTGATCTGTGAATACCAACAATAAATGCTGGTCAGATTCCAATGGGGGTAGGTGATCCGGCATGGCCGAACCAGAATCCTGAATATCCATATGTCGGGTGCTATAAGTATCCAATGGAATCCCTCCGATACTAATTTTTTTGTGCCCACCAACGACTTGTTGCTATTGTATAACAGGTTAGGTAATTCGCAGCCGATTCTCGACAAAGGTTAACATTTCTTCAGCAACCTGTTGGGGATTCTCCATCGGCAGTAAATGACCTGTCTGAGCCAGCGTGATGATGGGTATATCGGGTCGTATACGCTGCAACAATCGTTTGGATTTGTCAGTGAAGGTGTCGGTTTCTGCTCCCTGTAGGACGAGGGTCGGGTGTTGGATTTTTAGGGCCATATGCCACGCATCAATCGGCACATGGTTATAAATATAGGCTTCCCATTCAGGGCTGTAACGCAGTTCAATCGCGCCATTGGCATTGGGAATAGAACGGGTCAGTCCCTCAACATAAGCTCGGATGGTGTCATCCGGCCAACGGGCGAATAATTTGCGTTCCCGAAATCGCTGGAAAGCATCTTCATGGCTATCCCATTGGCGACGGCGGCGCAGGGCCATATCCGCTAAGGGGGAATTGACATTCGGGTCGGCGGCAAGGGCAGCCTCCAGCATTCGCAGCAGAGGACGCGGCAAGATAACTGGATCAATCAAGATCAGGGCGTGGAACAGATCGGGCCGTTTGATGCTGGCAAACATCGAGGCCGTTCCCCCCATGCTGTGGCCTGCTCCAATGACTGGCCCAAGCCGATGCTGCTCAATCCCGGCAATCAAATCATCCGCCATGTCATGCCATGAGTCGAGTGTTGCTGGCGCGGGTGGGTCAGGCCACAACGGACGGGCGGGCAGCATCACCACGCGAAATTTATCCGCCAGAGCGTGTGCCAATGGACGATAGGCCTCCGGTGGGAAGCCATTGGCGTGGGCCAAGTGCAGCACCGGACGGCTGTCGTTGGGGCGGGGGTCATATTCGTAAATGGGGTACGGAATCGTCATGATTTCAGGTTATCTAGTTTTTTGCTTAATCGTCGCGTCCGCTAAGGCCTTCAATCGCGCCGAGTGCCGCGCCATAACCTGCCATAATGTCTTGTTCTTCGCCACCGAGATAGATACGACCAAAACTGCCAAAGGCCCGCACTTCCAAAATGTTGATATTGGCGGCTTTTTCGGCTTCGTTGGCGGCAAGAGCAGCATAACCCGCTGGCTCGACTTCCAAGATGTACAAGGTCTGCCCCGCCAAAATCATATGTCCATGCCGGGTACGGTTAATCAACTGCACTTGATGAGCATCGAGATTACGGATGATCTGGCTGGAAATGACCTTTGGCTTTTTGCGCTGTTCTTCCCTCACTTCCAACGCCTCCAAAATCGCGGCTCCGGCGGCGCGGACTTCGGCCTGACTGTCGGAGTGAACTTCGAGCAGGCCATACAGACGTTCAATAATCTGCATTCCCGGCTTAACCGAAGTGGCCTTCAATGCGATGTCGGTGATGCGGTTGATTTCGATGCCGGGTGAAATTTCAATCCACAGGCTGGCGTCATAGGGCAGGGGCAAAAATCCACCTGCGACTGTCCCCAAAAACGCGGCGTGTTGGGGTTGTAGGCTGTCCAGAAAAACGTAAGTGCGTAAATCTACGCTCACGGGCGGTTCTCCTAGCAAAAAATTGGAACTAAGGTGGGACTATTATATGCTGCCTTTTCTAAAAATGCTTCAGACGACTCGGCTTGCTTTGCGCTAGGCTATAATAACAACTCATACACCGTCTTTACCATCAACCATTGGAGCGATAGATGCCCATTATCAAACACAATCCTGAACAGATGTATCCTCAATACCAGAGCTATAGCCATGCGATTGAGATTGCTGGTAATGCCCGGTTGCTCATTATCAGCGGCCTCAATGGGTATATGCCCGATGGCAAAACGATGCCGGAAACATTTGAAGAGCAAGGAGAGTTGGTTTGGCAATATTTGGGGATGATCCTAGAATCAGCGAATATGACCTACCAAAACCTCGTCTCAATTCGTACCTATTTGGCAAGCCCTGAATATGATGAAGCGAATGTCAAGCTCCGAAAAAAGTATTTAGGTAATCATCAACCGGCGTCTACAGTGGTTTGCGCCCAATTGCTTGACCCCAAATGGAAATTGGAAGTGGAAGCGATGGCGGCTGAATGATTCAAAAAATTTCTGCCTCATCCATTTCGGCATTAAATCGCTTGGAGGACATGGAAGCAAAGCCAAAAGGAGATGCTCGGATGTTTATATCGGTCTTTAATCAAGGGACAAATATTTCTTCTAAATTAGAAAACCCGACACCGGAAACCATAAAAGAGCTTATGGCGGCATTTAATGAAAATACGGCTTTTTTTGAACTTTGTGCGGAAGATGGCTATTTAACCTGAGTTTCGGATAAAGTGGGACACCTTTCAGTGAAGGTGTTATCCTTCTGGTTACTCCTAACCAGAAAGGTATCCCCCCATGACTTTACTCGAATTGTTCTGTGATGTCGATGATTTCTGCCAATCGTTTAGCCAGCAACACGCTCGCCAATTGCCCAGTGAGGCAGGCAAGCGGGTGCGAGAAGCGGGACTAGGGGAGAGTGAAATCATGACCATCGTGATCCATTTTCATCAAGCCGGGTATCGAAACTTCAAAACGTACTACACCGATTATGTGCAGCGCCATCTGCGAGCCGAGTTTCCGGGTCTCGTCAGTTACAGTCGGTTTGTGACGCTGATGCAGCGGGTGGTGGTGCTGTTGTGGGCGTATGCCCAAGCCCGTTGCGGCAGGTGTACGGGGATCTCTTTTGTGGACTCCACCGCGTTGCGGGTTTGCACCAATCGCCGCATCCATCGACATAAAGTCTTTGCCGGACTAGCGGCACGCGGTCAATGCTCCTTAGGCTGGTTTTATGGCTTCAAACTCCATCTGGTCATCACTGAACAGGGCGAAATCCTCGCTTTTACCCTCACACCGGGCAATGTGGATGACCGTAAACCTGTCCCCCAACTGGTCAAGCAGTTGTTCGGGAAATTGTTTGGGGATAAAGGCTATCTCTCCCAGCCGCTCTTCGATCGTTTATTGGAACAGGGCTTGCAACTTATTACAGGTATTCGGGCCAATATGAAGAACCGTCTCATGCTCACGAGTGACAAACTGCTGTTGCGTAAACGTTACATCATCGAAACCATCAATGATCAATTGAAAAACCAATCTCAAATCGAGCATTCCCGTCATCGCAGTCCCATCAACTTTGTGGTCAATGTGGTGGCAGGCTTAATTGCTTATATGTGGCAACCCAAGAAACCCGCCATTAACTGGTCACCTCATGAGGCTCAGGCGCTTGCTTTGTTCCACTAGCTATCCAAAACTCAGGTTATTTAATTGTTGCAAGAGGCGAATATGATCGGGTTATGGTTATTTACCATGATGTGCCATTTGGTTCCAAGACCGATGTTCAGAGAGGAAAGGTGCTTGATTCCAACGTTTTGAACGACGAACGCGAAATTGTGGTGGACTGGGGAACTGAAGTGACCCCCAATCCTATATATTGGACTATACCGAGCAAGCAGGCTTTGGAAATTGCCCTATATTTTTTGAAACATGAAGTTCCCCCAAATGGTTTACAGTGGCGTTCCGGCTAGTATGGAACTAATGTTCTATGATTCTGGATTATATGCGCCGAATTTGAATCCGTAACCATGGTTACGCATAAGTTTGAATTATGACGATAAAATTAACGGCTTTGATAGGCCATTTGCCGAGAGGGGAGGGGGAAATATTAACCGATTTCCAACGCCGTTGAAATGACGAGGCGGAGGCTGTCTTAATAGTACAATTGGGTACGCTGATTTTGTGGCGGGGGTGTATTATGATGATAGAACATGCGGCCTAGCGTGCAAACAAAATAGAAAGGGGTAGCCACAGCCATGAGTAGACGTGTGGAAATCTGGGAACAGGTTTGGCGCTCCGATGAGAATGAACACGAAGTGCGCCTATTGGTATGTGTCCAGCATGAGGACAATATGAAGTATGAGGTCATTAACCCACAACACGACGATGACCCTGTGACGTTTGCGCTCTATCAAGACGCCATTGTATCCCTGACGCATCAAGGATTTACATTAGATGCGAACGCCGAAACCGGACAATATAAACCCACCCGCCGCCTGACCCCCCAAGAGAAAAAACGCCTGTCCTATGAGCGCGACCACCATTCCATGCCGACGGGCAAAGGGGCCAGCCGTCGCAACCAGAGCGAACAACCCAAACTGCGCCGCCGTCAGCATCGCCACCGCCTGAATGAATATCTGCGCCGCGAGACACAAGGCTTATATAAGGACGTGTCGGATCAGACCCTGCGCGGGATTCGTCAGGAGGGTAAATCCGAATATCGCCGCAGTGTGCCATTAGAAGATGCCATTGAGGAGAAAAAACGGCGACGGGTTGAGCGCGAAGAAGCTCATAAAGATCGGCCCAAACGTCCTACTCAAACACAAGGGCGGCAACAAAAAAGGGTTCGGCGGGGTAAAAATAGTGATGCCAACCTGCCCCGTTGGTTAATGAACTCTGACGAAGATGATTAGCGGAAGAAGCGGGTCTGCCCCACGATATTTTGCACAAAGTCGGGGTGTAACTGCGAAATAACCTCACTGTGTAGCAGGGTGAGGCTGTCCAAACGATTGCGAACCAATTCAAGGGCGGCCTCCACATCCGACACCAGACCTGTCAGCAGCACCAAGCCTTTACCCCCCAAACCATCGGATACCCGAATACTCAATAGCTGAATTTGTGCGCCTTTGACGGCAATATCCCCAGCATGGATGGCGGCGGGGGCGGTGCGTGTTTCGACAATGCCGAGAGCGTCTGTATCCGTATATGCGGTGTGCGGCGCTTGAGAGGCGGGGTGGAGGGCAACCATCACATCGGGATGTATCCCCGGTAGCCAGATGACGTCTTCAACCGCCGTGCCACCCACCGATTTTCCGGCTTTCATGGCCTCTTCGACTTCGGCGACCTCACCCCCCAACAGCACCAGATACCGCCCCGGCTGAACTGTTCCAGCGTGAATCAACTCGACGGCTGACCGCTTGACCATTGCATCGGCGGCAACCATGCCCCGTGCGATGCTGGAAAATTCAAACAGCACCAGCGCGGGTTCAGCTTTGAATAGGGGGGTGGCGGGAGGGCGGGGTGCGGAGATGGTCGGTTTGGGCGATTCTACGCCTTTGACCAGCGAGTCATGCGAAAGATAGGGCGGCATGGTCTTTTAATCCTGTCGCATTTCGAGATAGGGCATCCCGTAGCCGAATAATAATTTACCTGCCTCCACCAGCGCATAGGCCAATTCTGTGTCCTCGCGGAATGTCCACCAGTGGTCGTCGGTGGGCACGACTTCGGATTGATAGGCGTGGCGGATAATCCATGCAAGGTTGTGTTCTTCACGGTGAGCATACTCGGTGACGGCGCGTGCATCAAGTCCCTGATTGCGAAGCAGGGTGATGTTAAATCGGGCCAATGGACTTTGCTCAAAGGCCAGCAGTTGCCATTCTACGAACCCATAAATATCCTCTCCCAATGTGGGCAGGGGTTTACGGAAGCGTACCAAGCCGCGTGCCTGCTGCATTTCGTTATCTTCCAATTGCAGGTTGGCGGCGGTCATGGCTTGCCCCACCACTTTGAGCAGGGTGTCTTTAAAAAATCGTGTTTTCGCCGGGTCGTAGAACATACTTATTTGTTTTCTTGGTCACTACCTCTGGACTTATTGGTATCTGACGATACGGACGAACCTAAAATATAACCTGTCAATACCAACCCGATGAAACCCATGAAACCGATTAGACCCGCTATGGGTTTAGTAAATGCAGCTATCATAAGGCTCAGGCTTAAGCCAATTAATCCTACCGTGAAAAAGAATTGGACAACTTGAACTCCCTCTTCTCTAAAATGTGCCCCAGATGTGTAGAGGCTCTCTCGTTGTCCGATAATAAAAATCTCCTCACCCTTCTCATTGATATACTTGTCTTGAGCAAAAGTGGGCACAAGCTCTGAATCCTGAAGTTTTGGTCTAGCAATTAGCCACACCAGAATTAATGTGCCTATTGCGAATGTTAAAACTCTAAATGGCAAGCTCTCGAAAGTAGATAAGTCAGGATGATCCTTACTGAGACTTGTTTGCCCAATGACCATCAACACAGCCAAATAGAGACTCATGCACAAGGTGATCCCGCCTAAAAACAAAAGGATCGTGCGGATAACAGCCAGCAATTTTCGCAACAGGTTACTGTTCATGATATTTCATCCCGTCCAGAAACCCTGCGTATACAGAATGGCATACATCGCAAACAGCAGCAAACTGGCAATTGTCCACAATCGGTCAAATAACGGATTGCGCCCCCAGCGTATCAGGACAAACAGCATCGGAATCACAATCAATACATAACGATTTTGACTCACCAATTGACCTGTGCCGAGAGGTAGCCAAATCGCCGCCAAACCATAGAGGGCCAAGCCGGGATGCCATTTCCATTCCCGCAGACACAGTGCCGTCGCAAAAAGGGTAAGCCCCAAATCGAGGCCGACATGCACCAAGCCTGCCGCATCTGTCCCCATCCAAGCAATTTGCTGCGCGAAGATGCACAGGGTCAAGGGCTGCATAAAATAGCGCCCAAAATCTTGTTGGGCCTGAAACGTGTCTAGCCCCTGATTGCCGAGCCACATATTAAAGCTAAAAAATGCGATGATGGGGAAGGTGATTGGAGTCAGCATATGGCGGGGTAAATCTCGCCCGCGCCACCAGTGGTCGAGCCAAACCGTGCCCATTGGGAAAAACAGCAATAATCCAGTGGGGCGGGTAATCGCAGCATAGGCCGCCAACAGACCCGCCAGCCATAATTTTTTGCGATAGGTCGCCAATAAAGCCGCCAAACTGACGGCAAGATAGGCCGATTCGGTGTACAACTGGGCCATGAACATCGCAGTCGGGAAAATCAGCAGATAGAACACGCCGCGCAGGGCATCGTCTTGACCGAGACGTTCTACCACCAATTGATACATCAGCGCACACGACACCGCTCCCGTAATGGCTGAGACCATCACACCGGAAAGGGCCATACGGTCATCCCAATTCATATTGGGGAATATCCAGCGCAGGGTCATTTCATCCCAAATACGCATCAGGATGGGGTAGCCGGGGAAAAAGGTCGCCAATTTGATGTCGCTATAGCCATCTTGGGCAATCGCCACGTAACGCCAGCTATCCCAACGGGCATGAAACCACCCGCCTGTCTCTGGGCCGTCCACCTCGCCAGTGGTCATTTCGCTTGTCCACGTGTAGGCGTAGTCGGGTTTTTGCAGGTCGAAGCGTGCCCAAATCATGTGCTGAAAAAGAATCAGGATGATGTACCAACCGAGCCATAACCACAGCCCCATGCGCCATCCAGTCAGGCGTTTGGAGGTGGGCGAGGTGTTGACTACGTTTTCCAATTGAGACTCATTCATGGTTTGCTAAATAAAAGCGGTATCATTCTACCGAAATTGCCAGCGAATTGCCTTGCCTGCGTTGCCATGTTATAACTTCTCTATGTTTTCAGCATCGCTTAGGAAAAAACATTCATGACTGACCAGCTTGTCCCGCAAAATGTTTATAACAACCTACCTTATGTCTATGATGCTGCGGGTTTTTCGGCCTATGCGTTGGAATATACCCCGATTTACCTCAATTTTTTGCAGAAAAACGGCTGGATCGGACGGCGTATTTTAGATTTGGGCTGCGGGACGGGTATTTCGCTGGAATTTTTTAGCAGTCAGCGCATGATGACGACAGGGGTGGATGTCAGCGAGGGGATGATTGATATTACCCGCCAACGCTTGGAGGCGGCTTCGGTAGATGCCACGCTGGTTTGTGAGGATGTGCGTCGCTATACGCCAGTCGAAAAATCCTTTGATCTGGTGCTCTCAATCGGCGATGTCATGAATTATATTTCCAGTGTGCGTGATCTTGAAGCCATTTTTCAAAAAGTGAATTACGCCCTCGATTCAGGTCGGACGTTTTTGTTCGATTTACGGACGCTGCGCAGTCTCGCCGAGGACTTTGGACAGAAAACGCAGGAATTGGTCAATAATGAAGATTTGTATGTGGTGGTGCGGAATCACTATGATTATGAGACACAAACCTTAGGCCAGCACTTCACTTTCTTTTATCGAGACGAAGACCATCCGCATTATGAACGGGCTGAAGAAAACCATGTTTTGCGTGGTTATCCATTCCGCGCCGTCACGACTATGCTGACCCGTTCTGGCTTTGAGGTTAAACACGCGCTGGATTTAAATCTGAATCCCTTTGACCCTGATCAAAACCCACATGGGCGGGTGGTCATTGTGGCGGAAAAAGTACGCGATTTATAAGTCTGAACTTAATCTATCGCTTTAGGACTCTGAACTTTATGCAGAATATCAATCCTTCTAACAATGTCAATCGCCGGGGCCGTTTTTACGCCATCATGGGTATTTTGGTGTTTTTCATGGGGGCGTTGGCTGCGGCGATGGGTATCCTTTTTTTCCTGCTCCCGCTGTTGGGAAATACCTATTCCACGCCGGGGGGGGTGTGTTTGAATGTTATTGGCATTCCGCTGGCGATTGGCGGTTTAGGCGGGGTGGTGCGTGGCCTAACTCTGCAAAAAGACAACCCGCTGGCCTATGAGGTCGGCGAAGCGATGCGCTCGTTTTTGGGGCAGGATTCGCGCTACACGTTCGTGCGCAATATCAGCCGCCGCCGCTTAGGATATATTGACGCTGTACTGGTTGGCCCACCCGGTGCATTGGTGCTTCGCGTGGTTAATTACAGCGGGGAGTGGATTAACGAAAAAGCCGAGTGGCGTGTTCGGAATAAGAATGGCAATCTGCGGAAGGCCTCCAATAACCCAACCCGTGAATGTGCGCGGGATGTGTATCAACTTCGGGCCTATTTTGCAAAAAATAATTTGGTAGATGTGCCGGTCTATGGCATTGTCGTTTTTACGACTGCCCCCGAACGTTTGACACTACGCGGTGAAGGGCCAGTCATTCCGATTGCCGAACTGCACTTGCTCTATCAAATTATGAGCCGCGATTATCTCAAAGAAGATCGCATTAAGTCGGCGCAAATCAAAGCAACGGTGGATGCACTGGTGAATTAAGATGCGACGTGGCATACGAGGGGTAGCCATTCGACTGCCCCTCATCGGTTTGTTGATTCTTCTAGCCGGATGTGGCGGAAACGATAAATCGGACAGTCCCCAAATCAGCAGCCCCTCGCCAACCGCATCCCCTCAAATGGTTGGTACTGAAATTCCTACCCCTACGATTGACCCCAATATCACGCCTTCCCCAACACCATGTGTGCTCTCTACTGAATGGACAGAAACCTATACCGTGCGGGCGGATGATACGCTCGGCGCGATTGCGATTGCCGCTGGGACGACTATCATGGCCGTGCAAGATGCCAATTGCCTCACAGATCGGGATTTATTGCAGGTAGGGCAGGTTTTACTCGTGCCCAACGCCTTTTCGATAGATATTGCCGCCAGCGAAACGGGCATCGAGAGTTTGATCGTTTTTGTGCGCGACGGTGGTTTTGGGCAGCGTAATTTATGGGCAGTCAAAAGCGATGGAACAGCCCTGCGTCAACTCACCGAATCAGGGTATGTGGTTGGGCGACCTGTGCGAGATGCCAGCTTGGTTACACTGGCGTTTCGAGTGGTGTCCCCTTTTCATGTGCCCGAATCCGCGCCGGAATCGCTCGATGGCCTGCCGAATGATATTTGGATTGTTAACGCCGATGGCACCAATTTACATCGTTTGGTAGATCAAGGGCCAGCCGATGCTCTCTATCGCAGTGACGCGGTGTGGTCTTTGGATGGCAGTCAAGTGTTTTTTACCGAGCAAGGGGGCTTATTTGGCTCATTAGTGCGGATTAACGAAGATGGCACGCTACGTTATGTGCTGACCACCGGCGATTTTGTCCCCCCCGATAGCCTCAATCCGCTTACCCCCGCCCTGTCGCCAGATGGTACAAGGTTGGCTTATGTTACATGGGACGATGTGGGGGTGGCCTCACTGCAAATCATTGACCCTGAGGATTTGTCCGTTCAAGCCTATGCCAGCAATTTCGAGTATCGGGGCGGGCCATACTGGGTCCCGCTGGATGGAGATAATGGGCCGCCCGCGATTGCCTTTGCGATAGCCGACCCCAATGGTGCGACTCTGTGGCATGTGATGGATCCGCAAACAGGTCAACTTGCGCCGCGCCCCAATGGATTGGCACTGGTGAATGAAGACTTGAATTGGACAATTCGGCCCGCCGATGATGGCCTAACGTTATTTCAGACCGATACACCACAAAATCGCTCTTTGCCGTCCACATGGGATGCGGTTTCATGGGGGCCAACAGGTGCTCGTTTAGTAACTGCTCAAGAGAGTGGCTTGATGCTATTTGATTTTGAGACGGGGTCTGAAAAACGCATCACCGAGGGGCATGATCTCACCCCGGTTTGGATGCCGCCGGGGTGGTGGGCGCTGCCGTAAATTTACCCCGTGACCCGTGTCGCCAAGACATCTTTCAACAGCGGATTTTTGGCATCGCGGTCAGAGATAATTGGGTTTTCGATACCCCAATCCAGACCGAGTTCAGGGTCATTCCATGCCACGCCAAATTCGTCAGTGGCATCATAATAATTATCCACCACATACATCAGCGTACAGTCGGTCAGAGCGGCAAATCCATGCGCGACGCCAATGGGGACGAACAGGCCGACATTATTTTCCTCACCCATCTCAACCGTCGTGGCATTACGAAAGGTCGGGGAATCGGGACGCAGGTCAACCAATCCGGCCCGGATGCGACCAAACGGGCAGTACCAATAATCTACTTGATGGTGATGGAAGTGCAGACCACGCAGCACGCCCTTTTGGGAATCCGAGCGATTGTTTTGGATGATGTCCCATGATCGCTGTGGGAACCATTCTTTGCGGAACGTCTCCATAAAACGGCCACGCGGGTCTTCAAAAACCTTTAATTGAACGATAGCTAATCCCTTGATGACGGGGGATTCTTGAATCTGTGCCATGTAGTCAAATCTCTCTATGCTTGAATAGGTCTAACGCGGTGCGACAAAGCGCCCTTCCAAAACTTCTTGTTTGGCCTCAGAAGCCTTTGTGAAGTTTTTATTATAGCGGAGGGCCTTGTCAAATTCCTTAACCGCTTCCTCTGGTCTATTTTGGGCAGCATACGCCAGACCGCGATAGTAATAAATTTCCTCGATATACGACTGATTGCTTTCGGTGGTGTCGGCAATCGTGACGACCTCATTATATTGGCCCGCCTGATAATAGGCGATATACGGCCCAAATTGGTACCACCAAATGCGATAGGGTAGGTCGAGCGTGCGGGCACGATTATAGGCCAAGACTGCTTCATCGTATCGTCCCAACAGTGTTAAGGCCGTGCCCATATTGAACCACGCATATTTATCATCGGGATCGAGCGTGGCGGCGGCTCTGGCTCGTTCCAGTGCATCGCTGGCGGCAAAGGCAGGGTCAGCATAATTGCCCAAGACCTCGCGTAGTTCGGCCTCACGCGCTGGGTCATACAGCACAATGTAGGTGTAGTTAAACTGCTTCCAACCCAATTCAATCGCGTCTTGGCGTTCGGGGCGGCCCTGATTTTTGTTGGATCCCAAATAGCTGTCAAACAACAGGAAGTCACCCGTCGCGTCATTATAGCCCACAATGAGCGAATAATGGCCCATCCAACCCGTATCCCGTACATT
Source organism: Chloroflexota bacterium (assembly GCA_024434115.1). Taxonomy (GTDB): domain Bacteria; phylum Chloroflexota; class Anaerolineae; order Aggregatilineales; family J027; genus CFX10. Next base: position 210,869 of record QMIT01000004.1, on the reverse strand, counting down.
GATGCCGCGTTCCACAATGACCGGAAAGCCTGCTGCAATAAAGTGTTTCAGCATGTCCAGTGTGCCACCCACACGATAGAGAGCACGTACCGCAACATCATTGGCCGCATCAGTATTGACAAATTCTACCAATTGACTGGGGCTGACGTTTTTATCTTCGATATTGGGCTTCAAGAAATTGGCAGCGCGGGTCTGGGTTTCACTGTAGCCGAAATAACTGAGGGCAATCGTAATGGTGGCTGGCCCACAGTTATTCCATCCCTGCTGTTCCCATTTAATTCTGGTTAAGTCCAATTGGGCAGAGAAGGGAATTGGAATCGGGGTGGCTGTTGGGGTAGGGCTTGGGGCGACGGTTGGCGGTGGTACAAAAACCGTTGGGGTAGGCAAATCTTCAGGATTGCTCCCACCCCCAGCAGATTTGGGCGGAATCGGTGTAAAGGTCGGCTCATTGGAGGCCAGCGCAATATCTGGTAGAGTGGTTGCGGTGGGAGTTGCCGTTGGAAGCTCGGCAGATGTGGCAAGTAGCGTTAGGGCAAGTTCGTCATCTTGACCTTCATAACCCAAAACATCCCCTTCGGGAGCCTTCTTCTTCAATTCACAAAGCGCTGAGATGCGGTGACACCAAATTTCCTGATAACGCGGTTGCAGGCTGCGATACCATGGCGGCACGATAATCGCTAAGACGACCCCTGCAACCAGCACAAATCCAACCGTGCCTGCTGCCACACTGACCGCCGTCCGGGCGAATAACCCGAATGGGGAGTGTCGTTTGCGACGCGGGTGAAGGGGCCGGATGTGATCTGTATCCTCGGATGTCGTGGGTGCTCGAAACAAATCTAGGTCGGAATTGTCGGGCGCTTCCTCCGGGGGTAAGGGCGTGCGTAAAATTTCGTGTGTTTGTTCAGACATTGCTTTTCCAACTCCGCCTAACTGACGACTGGCGGCGTATATGTTCCTGATTGTACGGCGGTGATGGCTTCGGCGGCGGGTGTGAAATTGGGATTAAACCGCAGCACATTTTCAAATTGCGTAATCGCACGGGTGAAATCATTCTGGGCAGCATAGGCCAACCCGCGATAATACGAAGCCTCTTCGACATAGTTGCCAGATGAGCGATCCACATCATTCGCCAAGCGGATGACATCTTCATAACGACCTACATTGTAATAGGCCTCAAATGGCGTAAAGTGATACCACAGCGTTCGCCAAGGCAGTTGTAATTGGAAGGCTTGGTCAAAGGCCGAGGCCGCTTCTTGATACTGCCGCAGCATCGTATACGACTCGCCCATATTCAGCCATGCCCACTTATCGCTGGGGTTGGCAGTCGCTTGGGCGCGAGCGGTTTCCAGCGCTTTATACACCGCTTGCGATTCATCGGCATGTTCACCCAACACCGTCATCAATTCCGCTTGGCGTTCGGGTGAATAGAGGACAATGAAGGTGTAGTTAAACTGCTGCCAATATTGCTCGATATAGGCATAGGTTTCTTGACGGCCCTGTCCACGATTGGTGCCCTGATAGCTGTCGAACACGAGGAAATAGCCGGGGTCATCGTTATAGCCGACCATCAGCAGGTAGTGGCCCATCCAACCAAGCTCCGGCTCGGCGGGGAGTTCGTAGCCTTTTTCGATGATGACAGGGAAATTATTTGCCAGCAGTCGTTTGAGTAGTTCTTGATTGCCGCCCACCCGCCACAGGGCATTTACGGCAACCTGCTGACTAGCGAATTCATTGACGTAGCGGGCCATCTGCCATGGGCTGACGTTTTTGTCTTCACGATTGGGCTTTAGAAAACTTGCGGCTGGCCCTTGATCGTTGGAGTAGCCGAAATAGCTGAGACCCATCGTTAAATTGGTTGGGCCGCAGTTGTTCCACCATTGGCCTTCGGGTCGCAGTTGGCCCAAATTCAAACTGGTACTTATCGGAAGTGGTGCAAGGGTCGGTGAAGGCAAGACAATCGCGGTGGGCAAAAGGGTCGCCGTTGCCGGAACGGTACTGGTGGCAGTCGGGGTGGGGGTCATGGTGCCCGAAACAGGCGGCGGAGGCAGCGTGCCAAGTCCCGTCCCCTGAGAACCACCCCCACCTTGTTCACTCGGCGTCCCAGTCAATGCGGCATTCATTGCGTCGAGGGTCAATAACAAATCTGGCCCACTGACCGTCGCGCCACCCGCTAAAGTGGGTAGGACTTGGAACGGCGGCGTGGGCTTCCAATCGCAGACAAAGTCCATTGCTACCCGTTCGGCACGGTTACACCAAATGGCCTGCTGTTCGGGTTTTAGATCACGATAGGTCGGGGGTAAGACAATCGCGGCCACCACTACACCTACCATCCCAAATAGGATGAAGACCCCTAGCAAGACCAACGCAATTTTTAGGCAGCCTATCCGACGGCGGGGTTTGCGACGGTGATAGGTTCCCGTTTCGGGATAAAAATTGGGGGCCTGCCGCTGTTGGCTTTGGGCCAAACGAGTGGCGCGAGGGTCATTATTAGGATCGGTACGGCGCGGTTGATTTGGATTGCTCATAAAAAATACCCACTCGACTAAAACGTTCCCTTAAGCATAGACACCAAACATTACGTCTTGCTTACTGTAGCACAATTCGGAATATGCCGTATTGGTTGGTGAAATACAATGCGCCATCTGGCCCATTTTCGACCTCAATGGTGCAGGACTGTCCTTGTAAATCCACATCACGCACGGCGGAAAGGCGCGAACGCCCTGTGTCCAAAATTACCCGGCGCATCTTGCCTGTTTTCCATGCACAAAAGAATATCTGACCACGCCATTCGGGAATTTGCCATCCGGTATACACGGCGACCCCCGTTGGAGCCTCAGTGGGTGTGATAGACCAGATGGGATAGATGTATTTTTCGGGATTCAGCGGGTTGGTATCATCGCAAGGGTAGCCATCGCGCCAGCCATAATTGCCTCCCGGCACAATCAAATTGAGTTCATCATCGCAGTCCGGGCCATTGTCCGCCCCAAAAATCTGACCCGTCACGGCAAACATATAGGGGTCAAAGTCAAAATCGAAGGTATTGCGAATGCCATAGGCATAGGTCGCCGTCCCAAAAGGATTACCGGGGGCAGCAATGAGGCCCTCATCGGTGACTTGGAAACGGTTAATCTTGCCGGGAATGACATCCACATTTTGAGCATTGGAGGGGATGTAATATTCGCCAATTGCCAGATAGAGCATTCCATCTGGCCCAAAATGAATATTGCCGCCTTGATGCCACAAATTATTGGTGGTCAGCGGGATATTCAGCATCACTTCCGGGGTACTACCTTTACCATCCGCATCCACCTTAAGACGGGCAATACGGTTGACGGGCACATTAAAGCCATCACCGGGAACACGGGTGTAATAAACATACACATATCCGGTAGTGTCGTAATCAGGTGAGACCGCCACGCCCAGCAGCCCACGTTCGCCATCGGTAGAAACGGGGAACGTCCACACCGGGTCGGCTTGCATTGCGCCATCGGGAGACACACGCCGCAGATAACCCGTAAAGCGCTCGGTGAAAAACAGCGTGCCGTCCGGTGCCCAATCCAACGCAATCGGCCAACTTGCATCCAAGACCTTTTCGACGCGATAGCTGGTAGGTAAATCGGGATCGAGCACGGGGGTCATAGATGGGGTTGGGGTGCTGCCATCTTGGGCATTGGTGCGTTTGGGCAGACTAAAAAATATCGAACTGACGACCAATAACACCACCAATGCAGCAAAGCTCAACACACTTAATTTCAATTTCAGCTTCAACATACCAGTACAATCTCCTCCGGTTTAAGGCGTGAATTATCGCACAGACTTGAGAATTGTGCAGGGTACGATTGGCTGATGATTGTCTGGCGTGGGGGGGGAGGGATGCCGAGAAAAAAACGGGGGTGTTGGAGGCCCCCGTCTTTATGTTCAATTATAAATTAGACTTTGCGGACGTCTTGGGCTTGAAGGCCGCGTTCACCTTGAGTAATGATAAATTCGACTTTATCCCCCTCTTCGAGGTTACGGTAGCCAGAGCCAGTGATGCCCGAATAGTGCACGAAAATATCTTTTTCCTGCCCATCGGCCTGAATAAACCCGTAGCCTTTGGTGCTGTTGAACCACTTCACAACACCCGTCACTGTATTTTGCGACATACTTTAGTGCTTATCTTTCTGCTCATACGAGCCAAAACCTAAAACGTAAAACAAAGACTTGATAATAGTATCATAATTTTTGGACGCCATGCAATAGCCCTACGCAGGGTAAATACAGCAAATTCCGGTCATTGTGAACTTTGTATAGACCTGCTCCGCTTGCCCCCAAAATCGGCTGTCCTGTATAGTTAATATGTGTAGGCTGGGCCGCTGCTCTGTCTCGATCTTAAAACAACAGGAATAGGGAGCAATTCTCATGGAATACGCTGTGATTTCACTGACCCGCAGCCTTGATCTCGCCAAGAATTATCAACCCGTCAAGGTCGGGCATCTTCAGGTGGGCTTGCAAACCATCAAGGGCGATGTGGCGGAAATCGAAATTCAAGCACCGGATGGCATGAAATATCTCAAAGTGCCCGTCGCCGCCGCCGCCACTGTTGAGGGCTATACCTTCATCAATCGCTACGTAGATGTCAACGTCAAAGATGAAAAGCGCCGCCGGGGGATTTTTGGACGTGGCAAAGACAAGACCCCCGAAGATGGCATTATGGAAGCGGTTTTTGATGTGCGGTGGGGCGACCAATCATTGGAAGTGGCCCAACCGGAGCGCGATAAGGTCTATGATTTTATGCTGGTACGCCAATACGACATCGTGAATGACCGCCCATTGGTCTATAACAATCAAGATGTGGTGCAATTTGGCAAGCTGCGCCTCCGTATAGGCGAACGTATTGAAGAAGGCACACGCGCTTATAAAAAACCACGTCACGCAGCACTGGTCGGCAAGATTGGCAGCGGCGATGAAGAAGAATGGCAGGTCAAGCTCGATGGCGATTATGAACGTTGGGAAGATTACCGTGTCATCGTGACCAGCTATGACCTCTATAACGGCTGGTATCAAGCCTATGGCATCAGTTTGGTGGAGGGCAAGCCCAAAGAAATGATTGACGAAACCCCACAGGTCGTCGCCAGCGGGATTGCGGTGGATGCCCATGTGACCAGCGATGTCCAGATTTCACAGACGCGCCTTGACCAAGCCAAAGCCGACCCCCATGAAGTGATTATCAAGGTCGGGGAATCGAAAAATCATGGCCCGGTGGGGGTGAAATTATTGAAGATGCGCCCCGGCGAAGTACAGGTAATGTTCCTCTCTCCCAAAGTCAAAACCGTGACGCTGCGGCATGGGCAGATTTTCGACTTGGGCCGTTTTGATGTGTCACTCGTCGGCGTGCATGGTGATATGGCGATTTTGAGGATCGTGCCCGAGGATTGAGTATGATGCATGAGTAGCATTTCCGCCATATCTTATGAAGCCTCGTCACAGCAAGTTACTCGCTTTAACGAGGCCCATCTATTTCCTCAAGAATTGAGTAAAGCAGTTCTATCAGAATATTCTCGACACTTTTGGAATCTAAAACTGAACAAGGAAGGACCTTTGTATGATCCTCCGTTCTTAAGGCAATTCGTATGTCATCTGGTCGCCATGCTTGTGACAGATCCTGCTTATTAGCGGCTACAACGTAGGGGACAGGAGCATAAGCACGAAATCTCCCTAAGATCTCTCTGGTATCTGCAAATGTCTCGGGTCTTGTGCTATCAACGATGACGACAAACCCAGCCATATCTTGGGCCATTATTTCCCACAAAAAGTCAAAACGCCATGACCCAGATGTACCGAACAGATAAAGGACTGTTTCCTCATCAATTGAAATTCGCCCAAAATCCATTTTTTGATTAGATTCAGAGTTCTCAAGAGATTCACCTAAAGACTTGGCAAAGGGGGTATCCACTTCAATCTCGCTTACTGCCTTAATGAATTGTGTTTTGCCTGCTTTAGTAGCGCCAGTTATAAAGATTCTAATGTCTTGGCTAGGTCTTGCGACGCGACTTTCTGAAGAAAGAGGAATAAAACGTTTAAGACCTTCTACTCGAGGATATTCTTGTGCCCTAGCAAATGTTTCTTCATTTTCCTTCTCTTGAGGTGATTTAGCATGATGCCGTGCAAATGGAGAGGTCGAAGAAGGAGGAATAGGGGCAACCTGAGATTGTGGGCGTCTTGCAAAAGTCGGACGTGGCCTAGAGGCTTGAGGACCTTCAGTCTCCGGTTGAGGGTGCATGGATGAGGTTGAAGAAAAGGGGGAAACCTTGCTCTGATGTTGTTCGGATGAAGCAACCGGAGGTCGCTGGATTTCCGAATGAGATACCAGCGAATGGTCGCCTTCGATTGCATTAGGTTTTTGGGGCGTTGGCTTCTCAAAGATATCTTCCAACTCTGGCCCACGGGGGCTACTTTGTAGATCGGGAAGTTCTTGAAACATATTTGTCAACTGAATCAATTGCTGCGAATAAGAAGGCAACTGTGTAATCACTGATATGATTTTACCTACTGCGGATTCTTCAGAGACATAAAGACTTTTGAGGCTAACTAAAAGATCCCAAGAGATTTTTTGACTGTCAAGCAAAAAAGCCGATGAAAATGTGCCATACTGCTTATATATCAAATCTATTTTGGCCTCTAGGTGAAGCAATTGCTGTTTAACTTGGTAATGTTTTAGGCCTGCCTCAATCGCAGCAGCAGCTTTCTGAATAGAAGGTTTTATTATTTCTAAGTCAGTTTCCGAAAACAAACCTGCGCGGACACGATTATCTAAATAAATTGCACCAATCACTTTTTCAGCAATGATTAGAGGAATAGCTAAAATGCTTCTCAACCCAAAAACCAGTGTACTTGTGTTATCTTTATACTCAAAATCCCTTTGAGCATCTGTTACAATAATTGGCTCTTTGGTTTTATAGACTTGCGTGGCTATAGTTTTACTAAAACTCAGTTCATTTTCTGATAATTTTATTCGATCAAAATTGTGCGCCACTGGGACATAAAACCTATTATCTTCACTAATCAAAAGGATGAATCCTCGGTCAGCTTCAGTTTGTTTTATAATAATATCTAATATATTTCTTAAGATATCTTCTAGTTCAAAAGAAGTGGCTAGTAATTCATTTATTTCCTGTAAATTTGAAGAAATTCCCTGTAATTGCTGTTGTTGAATAAATGAGTCTAAAAAATTTTCTTGGGTCTCTTTTATTAATTGCTCTAAAAATTCCAGCTTCTCATCAAAATCCTTTCCTCTAATACGACCTGTTCTCAGTTGACTTCTCATCAGAGTCAAAGTCATCTGAGCGTTCGTATATGCCATCCTTAAGTCTTCACCACTATATTTTTTCATTTTATTTCCTAGTTAGAACTAATTTTCTCTAAGACATCCAAATTAATATTTCATGATTACTCTAAATCCACAATAATATGATCTATCATAAGGGAGTTGGCTTTGGCGAGTGATATTAGACGCGAATATAGAAGGATGACGCCATGAACCTCCTCGTATGACTTTGGGTGAGTTTTTTTCTAATTCTATTGATACAAAAGGATCGTATTCATTTATACACCATTCAGCTGCGTTACCGACCATATCGTAAATGTTATAATAACTAGCGCTTTCCTGATACTTGTAGACGGAAGTAGTTCCTCCGATAGTCGAATCAGCGGTATTACACTTCTGGGAATCAAAAGTGTTCCCCCAAGGGTAGATACATTTGTCGGGACCTTGAGCAGCGAGTTGCCATTGCCACTCAGTCGGCAGAGTAACTTCGGATTTGAGTTGCGTACCTAGCCAATTGCAAAATGCCAAAGCCTCATACCATGTCACCCCAACGACAGGATGATCGCTTTTGTGCCATTTCGTATCATACCAATACCGTTCAGGGTACAATCTACTTCCCTGTGTTTTCCAATCCCAGCCTAACCCAGACCAATAGGAATTGTTTTTATATCCATCACTATTCACAAAAGCCTCATATTGAGAATATGTAATTGGGAATTTGCTCATTTTAAAAGAAGGCACTGTGATTACTCTGTCTTGTATCTCGACTTCACCGGAAGGTACAAGGCAAAATTCTAGTAGAGGTAAATCAATAGTCACTTTTGGCTTTGTTTGACGAAGAGTTTCTTCTATGATCTGATCTATTAACTTCCTAAGATGTATTTCAAAATCACGGCCAAAACTTTCAGGTGTATCATATTGATTATACCCTTGAAGAATAGTACCGGTCTCAGTATCTTGAAAACGAGAAAAGAAATTCTCTACCCGTTGCCATTGCTCATATTTCTGCATGATCTCGATATCTTTTACTCCCAACAAAAGTTCTTCAGTCCGGCGATAAAGGAGAACCTTTGGTCGTCCCCGCTCACGTGAAGCGGTAACTGCTTCTTCAAATTCCCATTCAGTCCCAGACAGATACCTTTCTCCATTAGCCTTTTTGTATTGCGGGAAAGGTAAAGGTGTTCCCATTCTGGACCAGAAAATGACAACCACTATATCGCAATCAGAAGGGCGAACTAAACCACTATCAATCGCCTCTTGAGGGGTTATAGCTGCTAGAAGAGGCGTACTCATTTCGGGTTGGTCCCAAGCTATTGCCTCCAGAGATATTTTTTTACTTAGTAGGTCCTTACCAACCTGATCCAGTACCTTAAGTGCGATTTTTCTTTCTGTGTCTACATCACCTGGGGATGAAACAAAAACACGTATGGTAATCGAGTTATGTTCTATTTGCATGATTAGTAAAACCTCCAAGATGAAGATAATTATATTAATTATATCTATGATTTTGTCAGTTGCATTATTCTGTTTGAAGAGACATCTGGCTCATCACCTCAATCACATTGGCAGCGGGCTTGCGCGAACGGTCTTGCCGCCAAATGCCATAAAAATGCCGCGCATCCGGCTGCCCCTCCTCATTTTCCACACACGCCGCGACATCACAGGCGCTCCCCGGCACAAAATCAAACGCCGTCCACACCACCCACCCAATCAACCCCGCAAATTCAACCCCCCGTTCCGCCGATTGTAAGCCTTCACGCAGAGCCGAGGATTGTTGGCTTTCGTTGCGTGTCTGCGATTCATAGCCGATGCCGATCAGCAGCAGGGGTTTATCGGTTTGCTGGCGCAGTTGGGTAATGCGATCTTCTAGCGTGCCCGGTTCGCCCCAAAATTGAAAACTGACAAAATCCACCGCCGCCGCCGTCGCCACATTATCCGTATACCACCCCGCCGTAATCAGATGATGTTCATCAATCGCCCGAATCGCGGACGAAGCGCGGAACAACCAATCCAAGACCGCCGCCCGTTCAAAATGGGCCTCACGCGGAACGCCGCCAAGCGTGCCGCCTTGATAATCGGCATCCCCGGCATCACGCACGTCCCATGCCAGAATCGCGGGTTCATCCTGATACCGCTGGACAATATAGGCCGTTTGCGCGGGAATGGGGGGTGGATTGTCATAAAGGGGTGGGGCGGTGATGTCCGGTTGTTCATGCAGGGTGACAATCAAATGTAATCCACGACTGGCAGCAGCTTGGATGATGCGGTCTAGGCGTTCAAATTGGGGCGCGAGTGGCACCGCTCCATTACCCGGACACGTAAACAGCGGCTCGTTCCAGATGAAGATACGAATCGTGTTGAGGCCAGCGGCGGCAATCGTATCCAAATCGGCTTCAACTGTGGCGCTGTCGGCCTGCAAAAATCGCCAGAAGGGGTATTCGGCAGGGTAATAGCTGACCCCATGTATCACAAACGGGGTGTCATCCAACATCAATTGATTATCAGCTAGTTTGATAAATGCCCCCTCGCTGGGTTCATAGGCTGGCATCCCCGCCAACAATTCCGCCACTTGCGACGGGTCACAGGTTGGCAGATTCGGCGTGGGGAGAGGGTCGGCAGTTGGTGTCGGCGTGGCAGGCATCGGTGTGATGCGGTTGGCGGTGACGGCCTGTACATTGAGGGTTGGGGGCGGATTTTCCGTCTGGCAGGCGGTGAGGATGAGGAGAAATAGGAAGAATAAGAGGGTGATATTTGGCGGATTGGAATGGAAATGATTCGTAGGGGACGGCCCTGTGCCATCCCGCATTTTAAAGTAAGGTCGGGCACGGCGACCCGCCCCTACGAAACATTTATTGCTGTTGCGAAAGAGGCGTAAGGGGATTGGGGAGGCACAAAATCGCATATCTACCGCTCCCCAGTCCAATTTATTGGACTTTGCCCATTGTAGCCGGGGAATTTATTCCTCGGCAGCAAGACATGGCTTCTCATTCCACCACGCTAATCGTCACGCCCTGCCGATCTACGCCGAGAATCCACTGCCGCGCTTCCAATCCCGCCTCTTGAAACGCTGTGACCATCACCTCCGCGATTTGGGTATGGTGCGATTCGGCAACGGCGAGCACGGCTGGCCCACTTCCGGCCAGAATCACCGCGACAGCCCCGGCGGAATGAGCGGCTTCGGCGGCTTCGGCATATCCGGGGATATGGTTGGTGCGGGAGGTCTGGTGAACATGATTTTTCATCACCTGTTTCATCAGCCGATAATCCCCAGCGCGGAGGGCTTCAATCAGCAGGGCCGTTTGTCCAATATGCGAGATTTCATCGGGGATCAGGGTATAGGGCGGCAGATTATCCAGTCGAGTCGGGTAATTGGGCACTTCCGGCGCGACAATCACCACCCGCAATGGCACCGTATCCACACTGCGATGGGCCACATGATGGGCGTCAATCCGGCTGGAAATGCTGACCCCGCCGCGCATGGCACTGGTTGTATTTTCATACCCCGCCCCCAAGCTGTAGGCCATGTCCAGAATTTGGTCGTTGGTCAGGTTGCCATTGACGAGATTATTGGCGGCAAGGATGCCCCCCAAGACCGCAGCGGGATGCGCTCCCAAGCCCGTGTGCCAGGGAATCTGGCTGAGGATGTCTATCTGTAAGCCAGCAGGGGCGACCTCGAAATGTTGAAAGACGTGCATGGCCGCCCGCAGCACCGGATTATCGAGGGTGGTGGGGAACATATCGCGGCTTTCACCCAAGACGCTGATATGCAGGCGATCATCGGCCCGCACCTGCATTTCGATGGTCGTATGCAGCGCAAGGGCCATTCCCAAAACGCCGAGGCCGGGGCCAAGTGTGGTTGTGGTCGCGGGGACGGTCACAGTGACTTTATACATAACAGGGCGCTGCTCCCTAAGAACGGTCAAATTTTCTCTGTATGTTCTATTGTCCTGTCGGATGGTGGAATTGGCAAGTTATTCGCCGACTGTTCATTTAGACGGATATTCTTTGATATTCCTTGATGTCCCTTGTCGTTGGGCGGGCTTTCCGCTAACATTCCCTCGCGTCCATTTGCCCAGTGATAGGAAACCAATTGCATGGGGACAACATCTCCTTCTGCTGAACTTTGGCGAGTCGAAACCCACTCCCACACCCATTACAGCCGTGACTGCGTAACGCATTTTAAGCAGGTGGTAAAGGTGTGTCGGGCCGAGGGTATTGATAAAATTGTGATTACCGATCACGATACCGCTGATGGTGCGCTGGCCTTTGCCAAATTGGAGCCGGATTTGATTATCCCCGGTGAAGAAATTATGACCACCGAGGGCGAGATTTTGGCGTTTTTCGTTCAGGAGACCATCCCGCCCAAATTAACACCGCAGGAGACGATTCAACGCCTGCGCGATCAAGGGGCGTTTATCAGTGTGTCGCATCCCTTTGACCGTCATCGCAAAGGTGCATGGGAAAAAGAGTGGCTGGATCAGATTATCGGTCTGGTGGACGCCATTGAGGTGTTTAACGCTCGCTGTCTGCATATGGAAGACAACGAAAAATCGGCTGATTACGCTGCCCAACATCATGTTTTGGGAACAGTCGGTTCGGATGCCCATATTCCCTATGAGTTGGGAAAAGCGAATTTGTTGATGCCGCCGTTTGAAGGAGCCAGCAGCTTTGCCGAATCGTTGCGAGCCGCCCAACAAAAAGTGCAGTTGAGTCCGGCATGGGTGCATGGCTTCAGCACACTTGCCAAATGGCAGCGCAAATATTTGAAGCGCCCCAAGCCGCTCACACATGGCAATCAGCTCTAAGTCAACGTAGTTTGTATTGGTATGGAATGATGTCGCGCCGAACTGCTGCCCTATTGTTTCTCTTTGTGATGGTGTGCCTGCTGCATTTTGGGTTACGTGCCCATCGGCCTACCCATCTTCCCCTATTTATTGATGAAGATCGCCATCTCCGCCGCGCCGCCAATGTGGAAGATTTGTGGACGTTGGGCTTGAACAGTCACGGCAAATACCTGCTGTATATTTTGATTGCCCCATTTAACACCGAACGATCCGAGGCGCTGTGGGCTTCACGGGTGGGGGTAGCCTTGTTCTCACTGGTCGGATTAGCCGCGCTCTATCGCCTGACGGAAAAATTCTTTGGGCGTCCGGCGGCGTTTATAGCCATTGGGTTTTATGCCGTTGCCCCTTATGCCTTGTTTTATGAGCGTATGGCATTGGCGGACGGGCCAGCGGGGGTTATGGCGACCCTGACCGCGCTTTACAGTTTGACTTTTGCTCAACGACCCAATTATCGGCGGGCGGTGGTGGTTGGAGTGTTGGTCGGCTTGGCAGCCCTAGCAAAATTGACCATGATGTTTATTGCCATCCTGCCCGTCATGGCGATTTTCTTATTCAATCCAAATCGCACACCCCTACCAGAAATGAAACTGGGCAATCTGCGTCAGATGCTGGCCGTTTTTCATAAACAGTTTATGGCCCATTTCCGCTATCTGGTCGTCGCAGGGGTCGTGTGTATCGGCGTGTGGCTACCTGTCCTGATCCCAGTAGGTACGGCGGTGGTTACAGGCGAAAAATATGTACTAGTAGACCGCTATCTAGCCGGTGATAACCTCATCAAGCAGGGTAATTGGGATAAGTTGGTTGGCATCTGGGACACCTTCCCGATGCTGCTGTCACCATTGATGGTCGCGCTGATGCTGTTGGGTGTTGGATTGGCAATTTGGCAAGCCCCGCGCCGTGCCACTTATGCCCTGCTCTGGTTAATCTTGGCCTATTTACCGACCATCCTGCTGGTGGGGTGGGTGCAAACACGCTATTTCACACCCGGTATTTTCCCACTGGCGATGCTGCTAGGGGCGGGGATTGTAGCGACCAAAGAGATTCGTATCCCCAAAGTCTCACTGAAGTACCCACGCCTGCTGCCTGCCACCCTTACAGGATTCGTGCTGGTGTGGGGTGTGGTCTATGCGCTGCCCTTTGCCTATAATGCCGCCTATAATGCACCAAAAATCGAATTGCCTGACCGTGACGAGAAGCAGTATTATCAAACGCGCTATAGTGCCTATGGTCTGTTGGATGCGCTGGATTATCTGGAATCCAAAGGCAAACCCGTTGGTCAGCAGGTCGAGGTCATGGGCGTGATGTTTTTGTGCGAGAGCATGGATTTATATGCCTATCCCAAAGTGGATTTGACATGTCTAAGTGATGGCTATACCAATAAAACCATTAACGAAGCATGGCAAAAATTGACCGAACGCGCTCAACAAGAACAGCCGCTCTATCTGATTGTGGAAGATTACCGCGATATTCCAACCAGTGAGCGTGATCTGACATGGCAGCGGTTGCGATCCATTCAGCGCCCCAAAGACGGCGTATGGGTGACAGTGTGGGAAGTCTGTCCCCTCAACAGCCAAGTCAGCGTGTGTGGGGATAATGTTCAAGCGCCGATGTCCACTTCTGACGCCGATTCACCCCAATAATCTGAAAGAATACCGATGGCAAAGCGAAATTTTTCGACCTATGGCTTAATTGTCCTCGTCCTGCTGCTCCATTTCTTTTTCCGTGCCCATCGGCCCACCCATCAACCTTTTTTTATTGACGAACACCGCCATATCGAACGGGCGGCGGGTATTGCCAATTTTGAGACTCACCCCGCCGAAAAAAGCCTCGGTAAATTCTTGCTCTATGTCTGGATAGCGCCATTCCATACGACTGACCCGGCCCACGCTCTGAATATGTCACGTACTGCTGTCGCCCTATTCACCTTGTTGGGGAGTGCGGCGCTGTATGCTACCACCCGCCGATTATTTAACCAACGGGCCGCCCTGATCGCCATCATTTTTTATGCCCTGCTGCCCTATGCCCTGTTTTACGAGCGCATGGTGCTGGCGGATGGCGTCGCAGCGGCATTGGGGGCACTGACGGCGTGGCAGAGTGTCTATCTGGCGCAAAAACCGACCTATCGGCGGGCGGGCATAGTCGGTGGGTTGGTCGCGCTGGCTTCAATGGCGAAACTGACCATGATGTTCAGTGCATTAATCCCTGTCGCAGCGATCTTGTGCCTCGGCCAGTGGGGACAGGGGAGTCTAGTCGAAAAATTCTGTGCCCATTTTAAGCGCTACTTCAAATTTCTGGTGGTGGCGGGCGGCGCGACCCTGCTGCTGTGGATTGTGCCTATCCTGATTCCGGCGGCGATTGCCAAGACGCAGGGCGTTGAATACGTGCTGGTAGATCAATCCCTACTGGATGAAAGTGTGTTTTCTAACGAAGACACGGGCAAACTGGAAGAGACGTGGAGTAAGACCGAACTGCTGATTTCCGAGCCAATGACGATTGTCGGTTTGCTGGTTGTGGCGCTGGGTTTATGGAAAACCCTCCGCGAAAGTCTGTATGGGATTTCTTGGTTGCTGATTATCTGGATACCCATCTTGATTTTGGTGGTACGTATCCACAGCCGCTATCTGATGCCGGGCATGTTTCCAGTGGCGATGCTCATGGGCGGTGGATTGGCGACATTTACCCAACTCCGTTTGCCATCTATTCCATCCAAACTGCAAGGGCAGTTATGGCGGGCCGCTGTCGGGCTGATTTTGGCGATTTGGGCTATCACGTTTGCTTGGCCTTTCGCGGTCAACGCTTCCAACGATGCCCCCGCCCTCAAAATGCCCTATTTTGACAATCGCGATTATTTCCAAAGCCGTTTGAACGCTTATGGCCTGTTACCGACATTGGGTTATTTGCAGCAGACGGGTCAGCGGGCAGATGGGCATGTGCAGGTCATGATGGTCGCTTATTTATGTGACCGCCTCGAACTATACGCTATTGAACCCATCCAGCTTACTTGTTTGGGTCAAGAATTGCACGGGCCAACCGTTACTCCCGACCTGTGGACGCCCTTAATTGAGAAAGGCGCGACCACCCAACCGATTTACGTCATTGTTGAACAAGCCTTTGGTGAAACCGAACCTCTTGAGACGGCCCCGGTTGAATTAGATGGCCTGACGTGGGAACGCCTCGCCATTTTCCGCCGACCCAAAAACGGCTTATGGCTGACCGTGTGGCAGATCACCCCCGTTATAACCACCCCTGTTTTCGGAAAAATCGCGCCAATAACAACCCGCATAGTATCATGATGCCTGTCAATAGGGTGAAAAATACCCATCCCGGCATTGGAATTTCCAGTTCCGGCTCGGTGGTGATGAAATTTAGGCTAAAGAGGCTTACCAAAAAGGTCAATGGCAGAAAAATGATCGAAATGATGGTAAGGCGGTTGACGGCTTCGGTTAGGCGAATGGACTCCTGATTCTGTAGCAAATCCAAGACGTTATTCGATAAGTCTCGTTGGGCATCAATCACATCATAAATCCGCAGCAGGCGCTCATAAAGATGGGCAAATAAATCCCGATTTGCAGGACTTTGGCTAATGCGCTGCTCCCCGATCACATTCGACAGCACTTCCCGCTGGGGTGAAATCATCTGACGTAAGGCGATGAGCTGTTGTTTGATGCGATAGACGGATTTTTGGGCAATTTTGCCTTCCCCATTGCTTAACGTTTTTTCTTCTAGCTCAAATAATTGAATGCTGATACGATCCAACAACGGATAATAAGCGTCAATGACCGCCTGAATGACCAGATAGAGAAAGTAAATCGTACCCCGCCCCCATGCCTCTTCGTTTTGCGCTACCCGATTATAAACGCCCTCAATGGTGGTACTGTTGGGTTTTCGGATGGTAAGAAAGAACTTGTTCCCGATAATGCAGTGTATTTCCTCGCCCTTCACTTGCCCCACTGCCATCTGAGGCTGAAATAGCGATAAAAACATATACTCTGGATAGACCACCAATGTTGGTCGGCGGTCTTCACGCTGTAAATCGGTCACCACAATCGGATGCAATTTGAATATCTGTTGAAGCCACTGAATTTCCTCTGTCTCCGGGTCAACAAAGTCGAGCCAGACCAAAATTTCATCACCCACCGCCGCTTCAAGATTTTCGCGGGTGAGGTTGCGTTTAATGACGGGCGCTTCGGCAGTTTCATCATCGGTAGATTGTGTTTGAGCATTGGCACGAGGGGCCAATAGCGAACGGATCATGGATTTACCCCCACTTCTAAGTTATGAATACAAATACTTGTCATTTGATTCTAGCTTAATCACCAGCGAATTGGGGAAAAATAGGCCAAGTGGGGGGTTAAGCACAGGGTAGGGTGAAAACAAAGGTTGCCCCTTGACCCAGTACACTCTCGACCCGGATGTTGCCGCCATGTGCCTCAATCAATTTGCGGACAATCGCCAAGCCCAAACCTGTGCCCTTGATTCGCACGTTTTCGTCGCTTTTGACACGCACAAATTTATCAAAAATCGTGTTGAGATATTCGGGCGGGATGCCGATACCCGTATCTTGTATCCGCACCTCAACAAAATTACCACCCCATACAAAGGCGGTCAGGGTGATTTTACCCCCGGCGGGTGTGTATTTGATCGCGTTGCCAAGCAGATTATTAAACACCTGATTGATACGTGATGGGTCAATCAAGACAAGCGGTAGATGTGGGGCAAGGACAATCTCGAGGGTTAGTTGCTTCTCTTCAAGGCGCATCCGGTTGGCGTCTTCCGCCTCAGCGATGACAGTGGCAAGGCGGATAGGTTTTAGATCGAGCGCAATACCCGCTTCCAATTTGGTCAAATGCAATAGGTCATCAATCAATTGGTTGATGTAGAAAGCGGCCCGTTCTGCCCGGCCAAGATTATCTTTGCCCCGCTGATTTAACTCTTGGGACATTTCCAGATAGCCGAGACTGCCAATAATCGTGCTGATGGGATTTTTGATGTCGTGCGAAAACATTTGCACAAAATCAGTCTTAAGCTGGTCAAGCTCCTTAAACGGTGTGATGTCGTGCAGTACCAACGTATACCCCACATGCTGAACTGGCACCCGTGACACCTCAAAATTGCGACCTTGCAGGCTGATTTCAGCACGAACGACAGTATCACGCAGGCCGTTTTCTTGATAGTAAATCGCATTGAGGGGGGTATGTTCAAACGTCTCAGCAAAAGTGAGCCGGGTATAGTCTTTGTGTTCCTCCAAATTGAACAGATCAATCACCATTTGATTGACCAGAATGAGCCTGTCGTCCCGATCTGTGACAATGACCCCTTCGCTGACGGCGGCCAACAGTGTGCGTAGTTTTTCGCGTTCACGCTGCGTCTCGGCAAAAAGTTGGGCATTGATAATCGCAATGGCAGCACGACCGCACAGCAATTCGATACGGCGGCGTTCTTCGAGTGAAAACCCATCGGCCACTGTTTTTTCAAGATTGAGAATGGCAATGACCTCAACCCCGCGTTTGATCGGGACGACCAGTTGTGAACGAATCCCTTTCACCAGCGGCAGGTAGTCTGGGTCTTGCAGCACATCTGGTACATAACAGGTCTGCCCCGTGCGGGCGGCGCGTCCGGGGACACCTTGCTGCCAAGAAATGGGCATATTGAGATCAATACTGACGAGTTCGCGGGGATAGCCTTGATGTTTGCCTGTATGCAAAGTGCCGTGTTGAGCATCCACCAACATGACGGCGGCGGTATCAGCAAAGGTGAACCGGATAGCCCAATCCAAAATCAACGATAAGACACGCTCCACACTTAAAACGCTGTGCAGTTCGCGGTCTATTCGTTGGGCATTTTCGAGCATTTCCACCTGCTCATCGG
Source organism: Chloroflexota bacterium (assembly GCA_024434115.1). Classification (GTDB taxonomy): domain Bacteria; phylum Chloroflexota; class Anaerolineae; order Aggregatilineales; family J027; genus CFX10. The sequence continues at coordinate 192,851 of QMIT01000004.1, read as the reverse complement.
CCCGTAAATCAGCTTCACGTCGGGCGTATTCTTGTTCGCCGAGTGCCCGCCGCATTTGCAGGATAACGACCCATATGATGGCAAAGAAAAATGGTACAATAACTATCTGGGAGAGGATAAAAATATCGCCGAGTTGGACATCCAGCAGGCTTAACAAAACACTCAACCCTAAACCAATGGCGATGGCCCGTGAAGTATGTTGAGATTTTTCTTGCCAGCCGACTGCCCACTGATAGGTGATGTGTCGGTCAGTCGGGTCTTGTTGGGCAAATAAGTTGGTATTACGCCCTGTTAGATTAGGCACTTCCTTGAGGACGGTTCGCAGCAGCGACTCCGTATCCCGCAGATAGAGGTCTTCGTATTCTTGTTCAATCGGAGTTAGGGCTTCGTCGGCAGTCCATGTGGCTTCGAGGGTGCGTAACCCCACATATTTGAAATTGAGAGGGTTGATCGTCGCAGGTCGCAACAGGGTGGGGAGTTGGCGATATAAAAACGCCGTTGGCAATAGCCGAGCCAACCACCGCTTTTCCCTTCCGATCAACCGCTTGGTCAGCATCTTCCAAAACTGAGCCGTGTCGCCGCTCAATTGGCTGGCATAATGTTCGGCCAACCAATGGAATTCATAACTGTAACGTAGCCGTGAATTGACGACGTGTTCCAAGGTCAAAGGGGCACTGTCTGGTGGAAGTGAGGCATTGAGCAATCGCACCCATTCACCCTCAGCGGCGGTCTGGGCCGTGGTGATTTCCGCATGGGCAATAGTTGGCTGAGTTTGGCTGAGATGGAAGGCAATAGTATCGTGCAGAGCCAAGCGGATGACTTTGAGATTGTGAAACGGCACCGCATAGGTTGAGGGATCACCCATCTGCCACCCGACAGCCGGGCGCGTTAAATGGCGGATTTTTAGAGATGGCGGCGTTGCTGTCATAGAGCGCTATTTGCCGGATACACTTCTCGACCCTCAGGCTAAATCTGAAAAAAGTATAAATGTTTCACAAATTTTAGAAAGTTGAGTTAAGATAGTAAATAGTAGGTGTATCGTTTAGATTCGGTTTTCATTTTTCTCCAATCATTAGGATGGATCATTCCAATTATTATATCTCAGTCTAACACACGGCGCTGTCTATAATCTGAAGTGAGCGTTACAGCTATTAACTATGACAAATCAAAAACAATTCTCGACTGCTTATGCCAAAAGCTGGGCGCTGGTGATCGGCATTGATCGCTACAAAAATGACGGCCTGCCACCCTTAGAAACTGCTGAATCCGGCGCCGTGACGCTGGTAGATTTTCTCATCAAAGAACTCGGTTTCCCTGCCGATCATATTGTTTTATTGACGGGCCAACAAGCCACTAAAGCGGTGATTGAATCGGTAGTTGAAGATCATCTAACCGACCCCAACCGTGTGGGCAAGGATGATCGCCTGCTGATTTATTATGCGGGACATGGCATCACCCGTGCGCGGACGGCGATGGGTAACGTTGGGTATATCGCGCCCTATGACGCTGAACAGGGCTTATGGAGTACCTTCATCGAGATGGATGAGTTCATCCGTCAGACTGCCTTCATGCCCGCCAAGCATGTGCTGTTTTTGCTGGATGCCTGTTTTAGCGGCTTGGCCTTGATGCGCGGTTCAAGTGACCCCTATGACGAGTTTTTGCGGCGTTCGGCCCGTCAAATCATTACAGCGGGTACGGCTGACCAGATGATTTCGGATCGTCTCTCCGGTGAGGGCCATTCAATTTTTACCTATTTTTTGCTGCGGGGATTAAAGGGCCACGCGGCCAAAGATAGCATCTTGCGGGCTTCTCATCTCGGTATGTATTTGCAAGATCAAGTCAGCAGCTATACACACGGGCGGCAGATTCCCCAAGTAGGCCGCCTAGTTGGGGATGGTGGTGGTGACTTCATTTTTAAGACGCTTGCGGTTGAAGCCAAGCGCCCTGCCTCACGCCCACCTGATTTAGACCATACCCGTTTGCGTCCGGGGGTGCTGCGGAAGGGCGAATATGAGCAGACATTGGTAGACCGTCCGCCCCAGATGAATTATCACATTGCCGCTACTGAACCCACCGTACAAAGTAAAATCTCCTATGACTCTGAGCGCACAACCCTCTTGCGACCCCCCAGCCGGGCCAATCGTGCTAAACGCCGCCGCTTGTTTGCCCGACTCGCCGGATTCTGGTGAACGTAGCAAACGCAGAGAAGTCGTAGTTTACAAATCGGACTGACCACCGGATAATTCCTTGCTGCTTTTTCGGCGAATTATAGGAAATTGTCCATGAAGCGGTCTCAGATTTTTGCAACGGCTGGCTTGTTGATTTTTGTAACGCTGGTCATGTTTAGTCTCAACAGTGGCGTTTCCAGTGCCCGACAAGGATCAACGGTTACGGCCTTTCCCACCAATACCATTGAAGGGGATGAAAATTTCCCAATAGGCTCGACCCAAAACACCCCTACACCTAGCCTGACCCCATCACCCGAATCTACGGCGGTAGCGCTTGGCCCTTTTGAATATCCTGAAAATATCAATCCTCTGACCGGCTTGCCCTATCCCAACGAGGCTGCCCGTGATCGGCGCAATCTGATCGTCAAAATTAGCAACTACCCGCCGATTGTGCGTCCGCAATATGGCCTAAGTGCCGCCGATATTGTGTTTGAATATGAGGCCGAAGGGGGTGTTACCCGTTTTGCCGCCATATTCCGTAGCCACAGCCCCGGACGGGTCGGCAGTATACGTTCGGCACGTCTAGTTGATCTCGAATTGGTCCAAATGTTTCAGGGCTTGCTGGCCTACAGCGGCTCAAATGACTGGATTCGTAACTATATCTTAGAATCCGATTGGCGTTGGCGGGCCATTACCCCCCATTTTTCCAATTATCCCTGCCCAACCTTTTGTCGCTATCCCGAACCGGGCAAAGCCTTTGAACACACCCTTTTTGGTGATACCGATGGCATTTGGGCCGAGGCCGAACGCATTGATGTCAATCAAGGGATGCAGGCGGTGGGGTTGGCTTTTTCCGAGACTCCCGATCCCGATGGCGATACCGCTAGTGACATTTCTATTGATTGGTACAGCCCACAATCCGAGGTGCGCTGGCAATATAACCCTGCCGACAGTAAATATTATCGTTGGGACTCCGGCCTGCCCCATATTGATCTAGGTACAGGCGAGCAGATTACCACCGATAACTTGGTGATTTTGGAAGTCTGGCATACGGATCGCCCCGATGTTTATGAAAGCGAGGTCGGGGGAATCGCGCTGGAGCATCAGCTCTGGGGCTATTCACGGGCGTGGCTGTTCCGTGATGGTCAATGGTATCAGGGTTGGTGGTATCGCAATCGGGAATACGGCTCAATTCAATTGCGCTTTAACTATAATGACCGTAACAACCCCATGCACCTCAAACCGGGCAATACATGGTTTGAAATTGTGCGAAAATTTGACCCCTATGTCACCGAAGGCCCGATGTTTAGTGTGACGGTCAGTGATGAACTGGTAGATGCCCAAGCGACAGCCGAGGTTGTTTCGGCAACAGGTACGGCGGTGTGGGTTGCCACCTCGACTCAATTTGCCGAATGGAATGGCTCACCAACGCCCTTCCCAACTTCCACGCCTTTCCCCACCTTGACGCCGCTGCCCTAAATCCGCTAGGCTGGTAGGGATAAAATCGCCGGTTGTCCCTACCCGTTTAACCCAATCATCATGAATTTATTGACGCGCTTCCGCAAACATTCATTTCAAACCCTGCTGAGCCAGAGTGCTTATGCTCAGTGGGCCAAAACCTATCCTGCCGAAGCCCATAACCTGTTGATGCAGGTGGAACAAACGGCCCTACTTGATTTGTTGCCACCGTTGCAAGATAAACGGGTTCTTGATTTAGGTTGTGGCACGGGGCGCTGGGGCAAGCTGGCGCTGGCAAATGGAGCAACCGACGTGATTGGCCTCGATAACAGTCTGCCGATGCTGCAAGCAGGGATATTGGAAACTATTGCCCAAGCGGAGATGTCCAACCTCCCCTTAGCCTCCAATTCGATAGATGTGATGCTGTGCGGGTTGGCGATGGGCCATCTCACACCGACTGCCATGCGCCGGGCCATCTCAGAAATGGGGCGGGCCTTAAAACCGGGTGGGGTGGCCCTTATCAGCGATTTTCATCCCTTTCAGGCATGGCAGGGTGGGCAGCGCACCTTTACCGGGGACGATGGTCGCACCTATGCCGTTGAGCATTATATCCACAACTACGCTGATTATTTTGACGCTGGTCAGTCCGCTGGATTGACGTTGGATGCTGTGCGAGAACCCTGTCATCCTAATGTGGGAGGCGGCAAAATTCCATTGATCTTGGCCCTACGGTTCGTGAAATAAAAACAGCACCGTGCTGGTGGGAGCACGATGCTGTCGGGAATTAGCTAAATCGCTTGACGTTTATTCGACTTCGCCACACACCTTGTCGCCATCCATCTTGAAGGTGACACTCGTGGCTTGCTCTTCATCCACACCTTCAATGGCAATCTTGAAATCACATTTTACGTTGTCGCCATCTTCCTTGCAGGAGATGTCTTTGAATTCCAAACCTTCGGTGTCGCCAACATTGTCGCCTGCTAATTCGTCCTTTTTGTCATCGCAGACATATTTTTCCGCCTCGTCGCGGTCACCGTCAGCAACGGCTTTCATATATTTCTCAGCATTGCCAACCTTGTCACCCCCGCAGGCCGCCAATAACATAGGCAGCGCGAGGACAATGACCAGAAGCAATAGATTACGAATTTTCATGATGGTTCCTTTCGAATTGAGCCTATCGAATGAAATCAGCGGTTGATGACATTAGCATATCACAAACACGCGCCTTCCTATGACGTACCCTGTCTCAAATAAGTTCCAAGATTTTTGTAAACTTTTTAGAAGGCGATTGTCAGATGAACGTAGCCCGAATTTGCGCCATTCTGCGGTAACATAATGAGGTGTTTTAGCTGTTGAAGAAGGGCGAATGTATGATGCGATTTCCCACCCCAAGCCAATATTGGTGGGCCTTTCTGGTGATCTGCTTATGTAGTGGTTTGTTGTGGCAGCCCGCCGCACAGCCTACCCGTGCCCAATCACCCCAAATCCGTATAGGTGCGCCTGTGATGGGCAATATTTCCGCCGACAATTCAGTGCAGTTGTGGGAATATGCCGCCCAAGCCAATGAACAAATCACGATTTTGGTGAATCGGGTTTCCGGTGATCTTGACCCCCAAGTGCGTGTTTTGGATGTTGCGGGCGATGTGGTTGCTGAAAATGATGACCGCCTTGCGCCGTTGGTGGTGGACAGCAGCCTAGCTGTGACATTTCCCGATACTGCCATCTATATGATCGAAGTCGGTCAAAAGGGCGGCAGCGGTGATTATCGCATGTGGCTCGTTCCGGGTTATAGCCGCGTCTGGGAAGATGAGGATTTTGAGGAAAACACCTCGCGCTGGGTCAATCGTTATGCCCAAGTTGAATCGGGCCGCCTGCAAATCCGGGGCGATATTGAATTCGCCGTCTATTCAACGGTCACAGGCCGCCTCCCCTTGACTGATTTTTATCTCCAAGCCGATTTTGAATGGCAGTCGGATATGGCGGACAGCGGCGCGACAACGGGCTTTGTCTTGCGGGTGGATGAAGATGGCACACGTCGCCCTCCCGGTTATTATCTCTTGATTACACCGGATGGCACATGGCAGGTACTGATCCGCCAGAATGACACCTTTGTGGAATTGCAGCCGCCAACAACCGTCGAGGCTCTCGCGCAAAAACGGGTGACATTGGGGGCATGGCTCGAAGGCGATACCCTGAGATTTTACGGGAACGGCGAACTCTTGGGTGAGTTGAATGATAGCACCTTTGCCGAAGGGACTTGGGGCTTTCAGGTGCGGGGGGATACGACTCCAGCACAGGTGGCATTTGACCATGTACTGCTGACTGTCCCGGATACCCAGACACCGCGTTTCCCTGCCGAGGTCAACACGTGGCAGTCGTCGCAACCGAGTGAAATTGCAGGCGAGTTTGAACGCCTGCGCCTCATCCCGACAGGTGGTGAGCGGGTGCTGACGGTTGAGACGCAAAACTACGAAATCATCCCGCGCTATACCCGTGTTTTTCTGCAAGGCGAAGAGGATGACCTTTTTACCGATATGCTGGTCAGTGTGGATGTGCGAGTCTTGGCGGGGCAAAATGTCGCGTGTGGCTTGGCCCTGCGTAGTATAGATGAAGGCAATCAGGTCGTCGCCTATTCCGATTCCGATGGTGGGACGGGATTATTGTACGCGCGTGATGGGGTAGTCGAACGCCATACCTATGATTTATTGCCCGAAATAGATGATCCGGTGCTGCCCAATACGACCCGGATTCTGGTACTGCTGCGCGGTGATTTGGTGACCATGTACGTGAATGGGCAGCTTTTCACCACCGAATTTATGCCGCCTGCCATTGGGAATATCGGCGCAATTTTGCTAAATTATGCCACCGATAACCCCAGTTGTCGGTTTGACGACCTGTGGGTATGGCGCTGGCCTTAAACCTCAGTGTATGATGTATAACGTAGGTGGGGAAATGTGGTTCATTTTGAGATAGATCAAATGCAGGAGCAGGTATGGAACCCGGTATCCCTTCACCTCTTGACCAAGCTATTTTAATGACCCTTTTGTATGCCGATGTGTTCAGTTTTCCAATGACGGCCCGCGAAATCCATCATTTTCTGATCGGCTGTTCGGCCTCCGAGGAAGAAATCGAATGCGCCATTGTTAATCCCTCGGCATGGTTAACCCAATATATTGAAGTTGGCACGCTCAACCAACAACCCATTTACACCATTCGCAAAGCCGATAACACACCCGTTTTTGAAACACGCCAGCAGCGTGATATTGCTTCGATGGAACTTTGGCCCAAGGCGCGGCGCTACGGGGTATTGCTGGGCCACCTCCCCTTTGTGCGCATGGTGGCGATTACCGGGGCACTGGCGATGCGCAACGCTGGCAGTCCGCAAGACGACCTAGATTATCTGTTGGTGGTCAAACAGGGTCGGGTATGGCTGGCTCGGTTGGGGGCGGTGGTACTGGTTAGAGTCTGCAAAGTGTTCGGCGTGATGCTTTGCCCCAATTATGTGCTGGCGGATACGGCCCTTGAGCAAAATCGCCATGATTTGTTTATGGCCCATGAACTGACGCAAATGATTCCACTGACCGGACAGGTTGTCTATCAACAAATGCGCTCATTAAATCAATGGGCCGATGCCATGCTGCCGAATGCCCAAGCGCCGTTTTACCCCGAAAAAGATGCTGCACCGCGTCGGGTCGGGCGTTGGATACAGGCCACGTTGGAATTGCTTCTAACCGGCCCAGTGGGTCATCGCTTGGAAGATTGGGAGCGCCGCCGCAAAATGCACAAATTCCAAAGTCAAGCCACGCAGTCAACCGATACCGTGTTGGATGCCGAACATGTCAAAGGTCATTTTTTTGATTATGGCAGTCGTACCCTACACTGTTTTGAGGAGTCGTTGAAAGCCTACAATCTGGTCAGTGGGTTTGAAGTGGAGCAGGCGGGAGAGATGTTTTCCCCCGCTGCTGATTAACGGGTTTGTTCAATTGCCTCGGCTAGATCACAAACTAGATTGAGCCGAATGAGGGCTTCTTCCGGCTTACCAAAACTGCGTGGACTCTTGGGTTCTTCAACATAGTAGATCATGCCGCCAAACGCCTCAATCGAGTTGTTGTTGACTTTGGCTTCGGCCAACCGATCCCCCATAACGGAGTGCGTTGAAAAAAGCTGGCCTGCGAATGGTTCGGGGATGGCTTTGACTTTGAAGCGTTTATCAATCCCCCGATGCCCGGTTTTGACATCTGGCGCATTGGCATTTTTAACTGTATCGCTAAATTTGCGCCCATTGACTAACCCCAATAAACGCCCAGCCGGGTCATTCACCCCAACATCCACCCGCAAATAATAGCCGCGCCCTTTGGCTTTTTGGTCAATGACAAAACCCAAACGCACCGGACGACCACGATAATTGCCATCCATGTAGGGCAGGGTGCTGCTAAAATCCACAAAATCCACTTTGACCGAATATTTGCCGGGGCGATAATTGAGGCCAAGCTGGTTGGCGAAATCGGCCCATTTGGAACTATTGCGTTTGTTCATCTTACGGACAAAATAGGCCATCACCAACAAATACAGAAATGCCAGTGGGATGACAATCAGATAGTAGTTTTCCATTTATATAATATCCTCCTATGGGTATGCCAAAAACATCATAGCATGAAATTTGGGCGGAATCGTAAAAGTGCCTAAAACCCCCTCATTTCAGGGGTGATACAATCTCAAAAGGTTTTAATGTGGGGATAGGGAACAACATGACAGGAACACTTCGACTAGCGCGACCCGAAGACACACCGATGATTCAAGCGTTGGTGAGTCAGGTATATGGGGAATACGGCCTTAGCCTTTATTTGGATGAAGAGCCACATTGGATAGACCCCTGCACCTATTTTCGTACCGACGGGGGTGAATTTTGGGTAGTGGAAGTAGATGGGACGGTGAAGGCAATGGGCGCGGTAAAGCTGCATCATGACCAGTCGTGCGAGCTAAAATGCCTCTATGTCCATGCCTCGCTGCGGGGTCAGGGCATTGCCCCAACATTGATTCGTAAAGCGATAGATCATGCGGTGGCGGCGGGCAAAAATCATATGGCGTTGTGGTCGGATACTCGTTTTACAACCGCTCACCATCTGTATCGCAAACTTGGCTTTCAACAAACAGGTTTTCGTGACTGTCAAGATTCCAATCAATCGCTCGAATATGGCTTTGAGATGTCCATTGCATGACCATTTACGAAAAATTCATGAGGCATTGGGAGGTGCAAATAGTGACGAGAAGCCCATCACGATGAGCTAAATAACCATTTCCGGGTTGGTTTGCGGTTAAGGGAATTCAAACCGAATTTAAATTGCCCTGCGCTAGAGTTGAGAATAATATTTATATAATAACGATGCGCTAAGGTTTGTCACTTATGGCAGAAATTGGTGAATTCAACAGCAATGGGGCCAAGCTGGAATGGTTACGGGATGACCGAATTGCTGCATTTTGTCTGGAAAATACCTCCTCCGCAGCAATAGATGCTTGGTATGAAGCCTCACGCGAAGTCATCCAAAATTGGCCGGAAGCTAAACCCTATTTGATCCTTGAACGGTTTACCAATTTGGGCCTAACCCCCTATAATCGCCAGCGTGCCGAAGAATTAGCCACCCTTATCCCCGACCATATGGACGGACGAGTGGCAGTGGTCATTAGCCGAGGGGTGCTCGGCTATGGTATTCGTATGTTTGGTGCTAACCGTCTAAAGGCCTTGATCCCTAACGTCACCTTTGAATTCTTTTTTGAAGAAGCGAAGGCCCTTGAGTGGCTTGAAGAATTGCTCTGATCTAATGCCGCTTCCATTCAGCAGCTCGGCGCTCAATTGCGGCTTGTACCCCTTCCTGAAGATCGCGGGTTCTAAGGAGCGGCGCTTGTTCAATCGCCTCCAATTGTAATCCGGTTGCTTCATCGGCAATCCCTTGAATCACTCGTTTGGCTGCCGCCACTGCTAAGGGAGCGCACCCGGCAATTTGTTCCGCCAATGCCGCCGCCGCGTTTTCCAAATCCACTTCTGGCATTACATAATGCACCAAGCCCCAGCGTTCAGCGGTGGTGGTGTCAATGCGTTTAGCCGTAAAAATCATTTCTTTGGCGCGTGCAATGCCAATTAACCCAACCAAGCGTGTCGTGCCACCCGCATCAGGAATTAGACCCAAGCGTGTTTCTTCGAGACTGAGTTTGCTGCCTTCAGCGGCATAGCGAAAATCGCACGCCAGTGCCAATTCCAAACCCGCCCCCAAGCAGTAACCATGAATCAGGGCAATTGTTGGCAAAGTGGATTCTGTTAAACGGCTGATGGTGCGCTGCCAGTGACGGGTAATGAGATGCGGGTGTTCAATCCAATCCGGCCCAAACATTTCCACATTGCCCCCCATCGCCATCAAATCCAATCCAGCGCTAAAGGCTTTACCGGCTCCTCGCAGCACAATCAGCCTAGCATCCGGGTGTTTTTCGGCTTCTCCCACTGCGTCAGCAAGGTCACTCAACAGTTGGGCATGGATGGCGTTGCGTTTATCTGGCCGATTGAGGGTGATCTCAAAAATAGGGCCTTTGGGTTTCGTCAAAATCAAGTTTTCGGTCATGAGGCTTTCCTATAGGTAATCAAGAGTGTCTACCCTGAATTGTGCAGACCGCTGGTGAAATTTGCAAATGGGTTGACGGGCGCTACACTCTTTGGGCGACGTTCCTGTTTAAAACTTGTGGGGAGTGTAGCGTGGAAATTACACAGCGGGCGTTAGAAATCGGCCCATTTGATATTTTGGGTTTAACCATCAACCCGACCATTCACTGGTATGGGTTGATTATTGTGATCGGCATCTTGGCCGCGACCTCAATGGTGGCATGGCTGGCAAAACGGGATGGCGATAATCCCGATTTGGTCTGGGATGGTGTCATCTGGGTGGTACTCATCGCTGTATTGGGAGCGCGGCTGTGGTCGGTGATCTTTCCGGCAGGGGACGCGGGCCAGAATCGTGAACTCAGCCTCGATTATTTGCTGGATTTTAACGATGGCCCATTAGCCATCTGGAGCGGTGGCCTCTCGATTTTTGGGGCGGTACTCGGCGGGGCGCTTGGGGTGCTGTGGGTTGCCTATCGCAAAAAATTAGCCCTGCCCGATTGGATTGACCGCGCCGCCATTACCATACCGATTGGGCAGGCAATTGGGCGTTGGGGCAATTATGTCAATCAAGAATTGTATGGTCGCCCCACCGACTTGCCGTGGGGGATCAAAATTGACTATCCCGAAGCGCCGTACACCAGCGCGGATCGTTTCCACCCCCTGTTTCTCTATGAATCCCTCGCCTCATGGGTGCTGTTTGGTCTGCTGTTTTATCTCTATACCCGGCGGCGCGACAAATTTCAACGCTGGGATTTTCTGTTGATGTACTTAATGGGTTATTCGCTGGTGCGCTTCTTGTTGGAATTCATCCGCGTGGAGATTCCCAAAGTGGGTGAGTTGAATGTTTCGCAGGTCGTCACAGCCATCACCTTTGTCGTGGCTCTGTGGATTTTGCTGATGCGGCATCGTTTTGGCCGCTTCATGTCCGCTGTTTATCCACCCTTTGGAAAATTGATGGAGCATAAGCCTATCGCCGAAAAATCGCAAAAATCCAAACGTGCCGAGGGTAAAGCCTAACTTTGTAGAAGGGGTAGGCCAGAAAACAGCTTACCCCTTAATTCCTAACTTGGCCCTACTGATTTATCACCTGAAATCTGAGCTACAGAATGTCAATTCACGCTTTTGACCCAGAGGGTTTGTTGTCTAAACGGGCGTCAATAAGGATTACATTCTTATGTTCGATGAGTTTTAGGTCTCTGAGAATTTCTTGAACCCTTCTTAATTCATATTTATCGAAATAGAGGATTACTTTGATTGATACTTTAGCATCGCTTGCTTTTTCGTATATCTCAGATTGCCTTTCTAAGTTTTTCTTCAATTGCGTATTGCTGCCCAATTTGAATTCAACAAGTGTTTTGCCTTGGCTTCCTCTAGAAATCTTGAAATCTGCTGGTCCCCTACCATCATTTACCTCTCGGCTTACGTCGGACGGGGTTCCAAACCAAACTAGCCTAAATAATATTTGTAGATCACTTTCCCGGCGAATAGGTTTGCCGTTGTGGTAAAAAATTCTGTGACCACCTTTGTTCTCAATTACATCCTTTAGATAATTTACTCTCACAAGGCTCTCTTCGTATGTTGTATCCTCAGAATCAGACTTGTAGAAATCACTGAGCGTATTGAGTTGCTCAACGAATCGAGTGATTTGAGTGATAAAGATAGTCTCAGTCTCTTGGACTTTTTGCTCACTTATTCTTTTCGCGTTATCTCCTGTATTCTCTTTATATCGGATGTAGTAATCGAGCATTTCTGGATGCTGTTCGATAATTTGAGAAACAACCTGGTGAATTTCTTTTTTAGTAGGCGCTTTTTTTCTAATGCGCCCCCTGATAACTTCCCTTCGAGGCTGAATTGCTTCTAAAAAATGGCTGCTAATTTGTGCTCGGAGTTGACTATTAGGAATAGAATCTGCTATTTGGAGAAACTCATCGACTAGATCAGATCTATTGATCCATGTATCATCTTTAGTGAGAATATCTTTTGGCGTAAGTAATACATAATCATTATTATAGTATGGCAATATAAATTGCGCTCGACTCCAAGTTTTTGTTTCATAATTAAATTTGACTTTTTTGATTGAAATGCGACGTACTAGTGACGGATTGAGATGTTTCTTTGCAAAGGTTTCTGTATATTCCAACAAAAAATTCAAAATCAGGTTGGTTGTAAAATCACTAATGTTATCACGTCCAACTCCATCTTTGATTAAGCATAATTTTTCAAGATGGCTACTTTTAGTGATCTCTTCATTGCCAAAATTTCGAAAAATCGTATAGAGATTCCTACTCAAGGATTGAGCGAAATCTTTTCCTAGACCCCTCCCTTGATTTCCAATTAAGCTATAACCCAGCCAATTCTGGCGTACTTCAGGAAATTGAAACCAACTTTCTAAAAAACCGGGAGCAATGCCTTCACCACGAGAGACATCTTTGAGAAATCTCACATAATTGATTATTTGACTATGAAGAGCCTGATATTCAGGTTTGGGGCTGTTAAATAGGAGGAAGGGATCAACAAATAAAGGTAGGTCGTTTATAAGCGATATATTAAACGCACCATATTCTTCCAAGATTTCGGGTTCTACCCCAAAAAAATCTGAGAAATAGATTTTGACTGTCATTCAATTCCCTCTAGTGGTTAATAGTCGGTATATCCGTTCCCTAGAGTTATTTTACATCAAGTTTGAATAGGATTTAAGATTCCTACTCAACTAAAATAGAAAAGGAGTTTATATAGGAAGTTTCGTTTTTGCATCTACTCCGCGCCGACAGATTTATCCCTCGCAATCCGAATCGCCGTGACGCGACCTTCTGCCGTAACCATGCCCGCCGGGCCAAGCATACAGTGCACAACGGATTTTTTGCCCTGCACTTCTTCGACAGTTGCCGAAAGCAGCAGCGGTTGGTCAAGCGGAGTGGGCTTCAGGAACTTGACTTCCAATGTACCTGTAACGTAACTGATGGCGGGTGGTTCTCCATGTGGGCGGCCCTCCGCACGATAGGCATAGGCGATGGCCGTCCAAACACTGTGACAATCAATCAGCGAGGCGACCAAGCCCCCATAAATCACGTTATCAAATCCGGCGTTATATTCGGGGCGGGGCATAAATTCTGCTACCACTGCGCTGCCATCCGCTGCCCAGTAACTTTTGATATGTAGTCCTTTTGGGTTGGCTGGCCCGCAGCCATAACAGGTGGCGTTGGGCCAAATATCTTGCAGGGGTGTACCTTGAATTTGGATCGAATCACTCAAAATCGTTTACCCTGCCTCAAATCAACCAACAGGCTGCGTATTAAGCCACGCTTCATTGATAAAGAAATTCATGCCCCAGAACACGTTGTCGGCGGTACGACCCGAAATCGAAACGGTACGGGTATCAATCGCCAGACCATCCGGCCACGCGCTGGGCAGGATAACCGTTGTGCTAAACGTGCCATTTGCATCGGTCTTCACCGAGGTCAAAATGTTGCTCTTGCGGTTCAGGCTGGGTTTTTCCAGATAGAGGTTGATGGTTGTATTGGGTGGATAGTTGTACCCACGTACCGTCACCGTGTCGCCGGGGCCAGCCAAATCGGGTTGGAGGCTAATCGCGGGCACCGATCCGGGCACAGGTGCGGAGGGTGTCGCAGGTGGAATTAAAATGCGTTGTCCGGTGACGATCAAATTTGCGTTGGGGATGGCATTAACCGCCGCAAGTTGCGCCGCCGACACGCCGAATGCCAAACCGATGCGGAACAAGGTGTCCCCACGTTGGATGCTGTAATAACCCGCCGCGTCTGTCGCATACGTGCGGCCAGATAAATTCACCGATTGTGAACCACCACCAATCAACGGAGGCGTGGCAGGCGCTTGGGGCGTGGTTGGGCCACCAGTCGCCGGAGGTGGTATCGGCTGACCGGGTGCAGGTTGACCGGGCGTGGGTTGCGCCGAAACCAGCCCATCCAGACACAGCACATCCCCAATCTTGATAAAGCGTGGATTGGTAACGCCATTTGCCGCCGCGAGTTCGTAGGGGTCAACCCGATATTTCTGGGCAATTCCTAAAATCGTATCCCCATCCCACACCATATGTTTGTTGATGCAGCCAGTTTGAGCATTGGCAGTGTTGCCATGTGGGGGTAGGGCTGTTAAAGCCATGACCGTTGTTAAGGTCAGTGCCAAAATTTTACTGGTCGTTCTCCAAGAGAGTAAGTTTCTCATGTAGCGGTCTCCTTATGGAGTCTGAATCATTATTTGCTTTTGTTTTCTTCTTTATCTTTTAAGTGTATTCCAGATTTAAAAATGCTGAAAGTCTACTGCCCTGCTTTTGAGCGCCTCCAAAGAAAATGCCCCGAAAATAGGGAGGTAGTGGGTATAATTTCGCTATGTTTGCAGAGCTAGAGATATTTTTTAAGGAGCAGTTAGTCATGGTTGTCAGCATTGCGCCCTCTGGGCCAAGTCTGAAATTGAGCGAAGAACAGGAATCCATCCGCCAGATGGCCCGGAATTTTGCCCAAAAAGAAATCGCCCCCATCGCCGCCGAATTTGATGAAAGCGGTGAATTTCCATTGGATACCATCAAGAAAATGGGGCGCTTGGGGTTTATGGGCATCGAAGTCCCTGAAGAATATGGCGGTCAGGGCATGGACACCGTAGCCTACGTACTGGCGATGGAAGAAATCGCCAAAGCCGATGTCAGCCACAGCACCATCATGAGTGTGAACAATTCCCTCTATTGTCACGGCCTCATGAAATTTGGTACCGAAGAACAGAAACAAAAATACCTTGTCCCGATTGCCACTGGTGAAAAAATCGGTGCGTATTCCCTCACCGAACCGATGAGTGGGTCAGACGCAGGCACGATGAAATCACGCGCTGTCCTCAGCCCCGACGGGTCGCATTACATCATCAATGGTACCAAGAGTTGGGTGACGAGTGGCCCCGTCGCCGATTACATTGTGCTGTTTACCATGACCGAGCCGGAGAAAAAACACAACGGCATCACCGCCTTTATGATTGATACCACTCGCCCCGGCTTTGTGCGTGGCAAAAAAGAACCTAAATTGGGTATCCGGGCCAGCGCCACCAGCGAAATCTATTTTGAAGATTACCAAGCCCCTCTCGAAGATGTCTTGGGGGAGGTCGGTAAAGGCTTCAAAATCGCCATGACCGTTTTGGATGCGGGGCGTATCGGCATCGCGTCACAGGCATTGGGTGTTTCGGTGGCGGCCTATGAAGCCAGTGTGCAATATGCCCGTGAACGGATGGCCTTTGGTCAACCGATTGGTTCATTCCAGATGATCCAGCAAAAAATCGCCGATATGAAAACCCGTATCGAAGCGGCCCGTCTGCTGATTTGGAATGCGGCGTTGGCGAAAATGGCAGCCCATGAACACGGTGGACGCTACAGCACCGAGGCGAGTATGGCGAAATTGTTTGCCAGCGAAACCGCGATGTACGTCACCCATCAAGCCGTTCAGATTCATGGTGGCATGGGCTATAGCAAAGAGATGCCGTTGGAGCGTTTCTTCCGAGATGCCAAGATTACCGAAATCTACGAAGGCACGAGTGAAATTCAGCGTTTGGTGATTGCCCGCAACGAATTGGGCCTGCGCTAAATCCTAAATAATACTGGGGGCGGTCATTGGCTGCCCCTTAAAAATGATGATAGATGATTTTCCACAACCAGATGTCTCAGAGTTACCTGACTACCTTAGATGGCATGAAAAAGGGTTTAGCCTTCTTGATTTTGCCCGTCAAAATCTTTCACCTGATCTGGCAATAAGCATAACTAAAATTTTCTGGCCCGATTTTGTTCTCCATGAAGGGCAAGTCTTTAGGAAAGAGGCCTTTGACGTTTCCAATTTTGAGAAATGGAAGCAAAGCACGAATGCTGATTTGATTGCAATTCAGAAGGTTATGAATCATATTCATCTCGCCTCTGATTTTCTCTATAAGACTTTCGAAAATCTAGGCTATGCCAATATTCTCTATTTCGGGACTGTTCTTACCCATATTTGGAAATGTGCATTGGAGACAACTTTTCCGGATTTACAATTTGAAGTCAGCATTGAAAAAGACCTTGATTTTGATGATGTTGTTATTACCTTTTGGCAACCGAATCTTGAGCTATAAAACTCATTGATCCTGACATGGTGGATTGTGACCGAAACTCAGCGGTTGGTGATTGGTGGCATGAATTGGCCTACATTAAATTTGTGGGCGATTCACTCCAGTGGGGTGTGGGTCGCCCTATTTCTAGGGAGCAAAATGGTGACAGCAGTCCGATATTTCAAATACCCTGATGATGAATCATTAATCGGAGGTACGACTTACGCGGAATTGCGGGATGGGGTTTATATTCGGCAGATTACTGTCAATGGGGTGGACGTTATTGCTTCTAATTTCAAACATCCCAAATGGAGTATTTGCCTTGCCGAAGGTAAAGTGGATATAGAGGAATTACTCAAGCCCCCAGAATGGATACATTCTATTACCAAACAAGAATTCGACGACATCTGGAATGCTCACCTCATTAGGCGACAAACAATCTGGGATCAAGTGAAACAAGTCTATCCAGTTGGCCTAAATGTTCAGGGGGCAATACTCATCTTTTTCCCACAAGGCGCTATCGTGGATTTGGGTGGTGATGCAATAGGCGTAGCTGATTATAATGCCTGCCGCGCCTCGACCAAACCGGAATTTATGTATACGCGCCACAAGATAACCGCAGTGGTAAAAGATTATGATGAAGTGAATCAGTGGGTAATCCTAGATTCGCCCCATGTTTACGCGGAACGTATCGAATAACTCCCCAAAATTCTCTCCTTAGCTACTCTTATCATACCGTTACAACCCTGTAACCATGCGGTTTTCGTCGTTACGGCTCTGTAACTCCGCGTTCATAGTTTCCTTACACTTGGAGGGCATCATAGAAAACATAAGATCAAACACGCGCTGGCAAAAATCGTGAAAGGTCACGGACAGCGCCTGAGCATCAACCCAAAATCTAAAGGAGAAGGAACTCATGCTCAAGAAATTCGCGCTACTCAGCATTGTCGCCGTCATGTTGGCAGCTGGTGTCGGCATGGCCTCAGCCGATGGCGGTGGGATCAACGATGGTCGCATCAACACCTTTGATGTTGCCTCCGGAATTGCTATCTACTACACCTATGACGATGGCTATGTCACCGATGAAGATGGCAATCAGGTCTTGACCGAAGTCATCACGGGCATCGAAGCGTGGTATGCCACCGAAGCAGGCAATGGGGTCAAGCTGTTCGAACTGTCTGACGCTCAAATTGACAAGGCCGTCAGTGCGTCATCATCCACAACAGTCGTGATTGGCGGCGGGCACGGCTACTATCTGGGCTATGATCGGGTCAACGAGGCATTCTATGTCTATGGCCCCAACTACCTGTTCCAATGGGACGATCACTACGAAGTAGCGGGCTAGGAACAGAAAACCCCATCGGATTGCTGCGGGGCAATGGACGGGGCTGTACACCACTCTGCTGAAAAGATAGTGTAATTCCAGTATAACACGGATGTCAGGCAGGCATCCGTGTTTCCATTTGTGTAGGATTGATTTCTCCCCTCTCCACTCAGTGGGGAGAGGCTGGGAGTGGGGATGTTTTTTCTTCCCTAAATTCAGCGCGGCGGATTTATCCCCGCGTCTTAAGTTTATACCTCTGGCTCGAATTCAATTATTCATACACCCACAAAATCGCCCCCGGTGAAAAAACAGGCGAGGCAAACCGTAACCCCGCCGGACTGCTGCCATCCGCCGCAATGGAATAGATACCCCCGGTCAGCGTTCCCGTGTCGGCATCAAACTGACTACCGATGAAATAAATATTTCCACTATCCAATGACCAGTAGGCGTCTGTTTCGGCAAGATCGGGCGTGTCGGTCAATTGTCGGGCAGAGGTGCTTGCCAAAAGATCAACGACCCACAGATCGGTAGCGAGATTGCCATTCAAATCCTCCGACTGCACCGCGATGACGGTTTCCTGCACAGTAGGAGAATAGGCCGCAAGCAAATCAATGACATCCTCCCCAGAAAAGGTGGCAATCGGTTCGGCTTCACACGCTGGCCCAAGCCCGATTACGCAGTCGGTTGAAAGCACGGTCAAGGCGGCATTGTCTTCGGTGTGATACGCCACCAACACCCCCGACCCATCTGGTATCCATTCATATTCGTCAGCCAAGCCCAGATAGCGGCTCCAAAAGGCACGCGGTTCTGCCTCCGCCTCAACCGGAATACTATACAAGGCCGGGAAGGGGAGTTCATCGCTGGTGACGTTATAAATCAAGGCGCTGCCCCCCGGCGACCATTCCACATCATAAATGTTAGGATGGCTGATAATTTCGTGGAGGATCGTGCCCTGCATATCTGTCACCACCAGCGTTTGCCCGCCACCGATCTCTGGATTATTTCGCACCCACGCGATTTTATCCCCAGCAGGTGAAACCACCGGACAATTCAGGCCATCAATGCCATTTAAGGTTTCGCGCACGCCCGTCTGGGTGTTGACATGATAGACATTTTCCGGCGCAGGGGGTTGGGCTTCGACCATCTCATAAATCAGCCCCGTGCCGTCTTGGAAAACCGACGGGGGGCAGACCGGACGGCTGGCGAACGTGACCAATGTATTTTCTGACCCGTCCGCCAGATTAACCCGCGTAACCGGATAGCCTTCCCCGTTCAAATCAACGCCTGCCACCAAAAGAATCGGCCCATCGTCATTTTGACGGGCATGGGTGGTAGGAATCAAAATCCCCAATATCGAAACCAGCAGCACCCCCCACACGAAAATCCCAGCTAGTTTACTCACATCCACTTCCTTTATTGTTGCTGCCCGAAAGCACCCATTTCAGTGCCTACACGGGGCTGTCCGGCCAAATCCAGCACCGGGCCATAGTCAGGGTTGCCCTCTGTCAACAAAACCGAGCCAGTGACAGGGTGATAATCGGGCCGATTGGGATTCAACACGGGCCATGCCCCATCTTCAATAATCCATGCCTCAAAATTGGGATTGCTAAATTGTGCCAGTCCCTCCGCCACCGTGAACCCCGTAATCGAGTTGCTTTCAGGCGATGCCTCCGGTGATTCTTCGTCATAGCGGGCCGAATAATAATTATTGCCCGATTGCAAGCCCTCCCCCGCACGATTAGCCAGTTCATAGGCATCGTCGCGTTCGCGGATAATGACGTTGTTAAACACGACCATGCTGCGGGCATTGTTGCTGAAAATCAGCGCCCCCCGTCCACCCGATTCATCCACCATCGTGTTATTCAAAATATGGACATCCTGACAGCCAAATGGCGATGGGTCCAAACCCTTGTCTTCGCCATAGGCATCGTCCCAACACGTAATTCCGGCGGCATCATTGCCATAGATGAGATTGTTGCGGATGATCGAATTTCGCACCGACGCTAGATTAATCGCGGCGCCACCTGCCTCGCCATTCCCTGTGATGATGTTCTGTTCGATGATGACGTTTTCGCTGATGCCATCCTCAAAAAATTCACCTAAATCCGGCAAGCCCTGACTGTCGTAACAAGCCTTGATGTCCTCCCATATCGCCGACCCACCAGAATCAATAGCTTCTTCGGACACGTCACATGTATCGCCCGTCGCTTCTTGCAGCCAATAGAACACATTCAGCCCAGCGCTGAGGGGGTCGGCATTGACCTGCACCCCTGCTGCCGTATTGCCTTGAACCACATTACGTCGAATCACAACGTTATCCCCGGAGCCAGAAATATAGATGCCGTGTTCTTCCTCAGAGTGGGTGAAAAACGAATCTTGAATGAGGATATAATTGGTGGCGGTAGTATGCAGCCCCCATGATCCATTGTCATGGCTGTAGACATCCAACACCACAAAATGATGTGAAAAATGCCCTGTCGCCTCAAAATATCCTGTAAAGAATATACCCGCCCGTTCTGCCCCCTCAAACGCCAAATTTTGGATGATGTAGTGATGGGCATCCACAAAATAGAAATGATGGCGCAGATAACCCTTATCGGGGTCGGCGGGGGCATCAATCACCACCGAGCCGGGGTCGCCCCAACCCATAAAATGTATGTACGCCCCTTCATCCCCACCGATGCTGTCCACCTCCACTCCTGCATGATGACCGGGCATGATGATAATCAAATCACCTGCTTGGGCGGCATCCGACGCCGCTTGGATGGTGTCGAACGTCTGGCTGACGGCATAGTTTTGGTCGGCATTAGTGCAATCGGCGGTCAAACAGGGCACACGGGTCGTAATTTCAGTCGGGCAGTCCGTATCCCCCGCGACACACAACACCGCATGATAGCTGGTCTGCAAATGGAGATTCGCGCTGATAAATGCGGCTGTATCAGGTTCATCCGGGGGTAGGGAGTCTTGCCTTTGAGGTTGGGCATGGGCAGGCACACCCACTAATAAAAACACACCGACGAGTAGCACAATGATGGTAGTTCGCATGGGCTTATCCTGTCTCTATTCGGTTTCGTTGGAAGGCTGCAATTCAAGACGGTCTGCCGCGCTTTGCCGGATAATCTCAGCGTCCCAGCGCATATCGTGATATTCAACGGCCTGCCATGCCGGAATCATATCATCATAGTGACCACTGGCGGGGTGTCCACTTTGTCCGGTACTGTGCATGGCGCGGCTGCTGCCAAAGTCATTCAAATCCATGATAATCCGCATGGACGGCAGGCTGGTAATCACCATATCGAGTTCGGTTTCGGTCTCGACCAATGTAAAAGCCGTCAGGTTAACCGAGGCCGCGCCGCCATTGACGGGTTGTGGCCCGCGATTGATGGGGAAGGGGCCGTTGTCCAAAATCGTGCTAATGCCCAAAAATTCCTCCTGCCCAATCACCCGACTGACAAAGGTGACGGCGTGCAAGTCCCCCCATCGCCATTGCAGGCGATCTGGGCCAAGTCGTTCAGCCAGTGTGTCATAGGCGCTTTGGAAGGCGGCGGCAAAAATATCGTCGCGGGTTTCGACGGTATACTCAGTGCGGGTATCATCCCACCAGCGATGGTGTTTGTCTTTGGCAAGCTGCGACAGCGACCACATCAACTGTTCATCCAATACTGGGTCTTCCCCCAATTCGTCGGCATAGGTCAATTGCGCGATACGTGTCCAGAATAGGGCAAACAAGATGGCTTGTGGGCTGTCCATCTGATTCTGTAAATCCCATTCCTTCAGCCAATTCAGCGCGTCGGTCAGTTCCGGTGAGTCAAACGTGACGTTCAGCAGATAGGGCATCAATTCTTGGGCAAAAATATTCTGATTGTCTCCTTGTATCCGGGCAAACGTCTCAGGGGTGTGCCGTTCGATGGATTCGAGAATGGTCTCAATCCGGGCGGCCCGATAGCCCGCATTCCACCGCTGCCCGAACACCGTGTTCATCTGCTCAATGCGCCCAAACAAAGCTGGGTCATCCGCGTTCAGTTTCTGGGCTAATTGACTGTAATAACTGAGCGGGACGGGCGCATTGTTGGCGCTGATAATCATGCCATCCGGTGGGTTAAAGACATTGGGCAGGGCCTCGAACGGAACCGCCCCACGCCATTCATAGCGATCTTCCCACCCGGCAATGGGGACTTGTCCGGTATGCCCAACCCGGCGCACGGGCAGCCACCCCGCCACCTGAGCGCCGATGTTGCCCAGTGTATCCGCATACAGGAAATTCATCGGCGTTGTTTGCCAATCTGATAGTGTTGTGCGGAATTCTTCCCAATTTTGGGCGCGGTTGATTTGTAAGACCACCCCCACCGGATCACTCGCGGTTTCCAATCCCGACCAATGCAGCGCGATGGCTTGATGTGGACTCTTAAAAATCTTCCCATCGAGCAGGGCGCTATCCAAATCCGTGATGACCGGGCCAAAGCGGGTTTGATAAATGGGGTATTCGACGGGTTCAGCATCCCGTATCTCAATCTGGACGGTCTGCTGCTCCAGCGGGGTCCATTCGCCCTCAAATTCATATTGGGTGGGGTCTTCAGGGTTCAAGCGTAGCAAATAGAGGTCTTGTGTATCCGCCCCCAAGCTCGACATGCCCCACGCGATTTGATCGTTATGCCCAATCAATACCCCCGGTACCCCTGCGCTGGTAAAACCGACCATGTTATAGGGGCATTCGGAGCTAAACGCGATGCAGTGCAGGCCCATTTCAAACCACGCCGATGGGATTTCCGGTGCTTGTTGCCAATCATTGGCGATGAGGGGATAGCCGCTTTCGGTGTGTGCCCCTTGAATGACCCAAGCACTCGATGCGGGGCTAGTTGTGAAGCCGAGAATGGTCATCAATTCAGGCGATAGCCCTCCCACCAGCGGCATATCGAGTGCCCCCATCGGCCCTTCAAACGTTGTCTCATCGGGCAAAATGGGCGGCTTAGTCGGCGAGGGTGAGTTAGCGGGTGTCAAGCCCAATTCGGCAGTATTAAACACCGTCGGGTGTAAATTGTAGGGATACCCCCCGTTATAACTTTCAAGCAGGTCGGGTTCAAGTTTGCGCGAAAGTTCGGCCTGTTCAATTTCCGACCATAGGCTGGCATCTTGTTCCCACGCCATCATTTTGAACCACAGCAGTGAATCTATCGGTTGCCATGTTTCCAATTCAAAATCGCCGCCTAAAATCCCCAGCACGGCATCCAACCCTAACAGGCTGTATTCAGTCGCAAGGTCTTTGGGGCCTTGGTCATGGATATAAGCATTGACCCCGGCGCTGTAGGCCTCAAGAATGACCCGTGTTTCGGGGGAGGTGGTCTCCAAATCACGTTGAGCCGCGTCGTACCACCCCAGTGTTCGAATCGCCCAGTCTGCATTTTGGATCGTTTCATTGACCCCGACCAGTTCACTGAGTCGCCCCATACCCAAATAGCGGCTGATTTCCATCTGCCACCAGCGGTCTTGGGCATGAACATACCCTTGTGCAAAAAATAGGTCATGGGGGTTATCGGCATAAATATGCGGCACTGCCCAATTGTCGCGGTAGATAACGACTTCACTCTGTAATCCAGCAACCCGAAGGGAGCCGTCGGTTTTGGGGATGGGGCTAAAGTAAAAGGAATAAGTGGCATACCCCGCCAACGCACCTGATACTAGAACTATCACTGCCAGAATCGCCAGCAGGACTCTGACTTTCCGTGAAAATTGCATAAGGGACTTGCCCACTATTCTTTCAATTTTCAATTGAGACTTGAACTATACAAAAAACAGACCGGGAAAACAACCTGTGTCCGGTCTGCGCCAAAAATTTTAGACTTCCCACTGGTTGTTAAGCCAAACTTGGTATTAAATCCTCACCTCCGCCAAGTAAAACGCCCTGTTTAAGCCCCTCTCCACGCAGTGGGGAGGGGTTTGGGGTGGGGATGGTTAACCAGATTTAGCCATGAAAGAGTATAAGTCTATTTGTTCGCTGAGGAATTTCGACCACAGACTTAAATCCCCCGTGCCTGCTGTTCGGCGAATGCGATCAATTCCCGCTGCGACAGTAACCCAATCGGCTGTTGATTGGCGGTGATGAGCAAATATGGTTCGCGCTGCAAATCCTCATTCCGCAGGGTGTCATACAAATCTTGATAGGCATCCACTGACCGCACGGTGTTAATCGGTGTCATCACATTTTCAACCCGCACCCCGCCCCAGCCAATCCGGGGAATACGTCGTAGGACATCCAGTGACAGATAGCCTATCGTGTGCCCATCCCGAATTACCGGGGAAGAAGTAGCCGAGCCACCAATTGCCATCCGGTCAATCGCATACGCCAGCGGCCAATCCGGGTTGAGCGGCTGCCCCTGTCGCACCAAACGCCCCAATGGGATCCCACGCAGGCTTTCCCGTACTTGGGCGGTCTGTAAATGGCTCTTGGCTGCCCCTAACAAAAACCAGCCCAATAGGATGCCCCACAAGCCGCTGCCCATCAAGACTCGCCCTGTAAACATTGAAAGCAAACCGCTGAGAATGGCGAGATAAGCGATCCCCTGACTCAGATAGCTTGCCAAGCGGGTGGCGCGTAGATAGTTCCGGCTGAAGAACCAGAAAATGGCCCGGAATACTCGCCCTCCATCCAATGGGAAAGCCGGAATCATGTTAAAAACCGCCAGCACGATATTGATCTCACCCAACCAGAAAAACACCTCACCATAAATATCATGATGACCTAAAGGCAGATAGAGGATGATAAAGACAACCCCCAAAAACAGACTGCTTAATGGCCCAACCAGCGCAATCCAAAATTCCTGTGCCGGTGTGCGTGGTTCGTCCTCAATTTCTGCGACCCCACCCATAAAAAACAGTACAATCCGACGGACACGCACCTTAAAAAATCGGGCCATCAGCGCGTGGGCGAATTCATGCCAAAGGATAGAAAGGAAAAAGACCACCGCCGTTGCCATCCCGATTGCCCAATAGAACACTTCGCTGTAGCCGGGGGCTTCATTGGGCAAAACGAGACTGGAAATCTGGAATGTGACCAACGCGGCAATCAGCAAGAGGCTATAGTTCAAGCCAACTTCAATCCCCAGAAATTTCCCTAACCGTATCGAAGAAGATGTCATCCCAATACCACCTTTGTTAGAACCCTTACCCTATTCCTGATCGTGTTTCCCTAAATCATCTGGCGTCTCTGGTGTCTTATGTATCTCATGTGGGGGAGTGGGCTTGCCAAAAAAAGTTTGCCAAACTTGTTTAAGTACACTGGTTTCTTTGTCATCCGAAATCCGGGCCATAATCAATAAACTCACGCCAATACACAGCCCGAATACCGCGAGGGCCAAAAAAAGAAAAAAGCCGATGGGGAAGCCGTCAATATCCAACAATATGCCCTCATGCCAACTTTGCTTTTATAGAACTTGCCAACTCGTCTTTCAGGAATGCATCCATTAGCCTTTTGACGGCTCGTTTAGCATCTTCTGGTTTATGGATGTCTCCTATTAAAACAACCTCATCATCGGCTTGGCTTAATCTCGTGAGTCTTTCAATTTGTCTATTAAAGGAGTAACCATCTTCTAAGTATCCCATAAAAACACAAGGGTATGGTGAGAAAGACTCGAAATGCCTTACAATCTCCGTAACCTTAGGAGATGTCATGGATAGGAGGGGAGTCAGCAAAACAATACACCCCAGTAAGGAATTCGGATATTGTAGATGAAAGGTTTCCATCCATTCAAACTTGAGCCATTTATCTTTCGGCACTTTATGAAACTCGATTGCATAACCCGCTTCAATTTCAATACGCTCTGGCAATTGAAATGGTTGTTCCTTATCTTCGACTTGAACTCTCGCCTCGCTAGGGTAATAAGGCTCTACCAACAAGATTTGAACCGCGCGTTCTTGGCTTCCGGCCTCAATTTCGATGCGTAACTTTTTTTGTATAGCCTCGATATTGGGCTGATCCGGCATCAAATCAAGTAAATGAGATACCACCTCTAACGCTTTGTATCGTTGTTGTTTTACGTCGCAAGGATAAGTGGATGCACCCCATTTGGCCCCCAATACATGCTGGTACATTTCTTCGATAGATTGATCTTGCGTGGTCTTACCAAATTTATTTCGGGTATCCGCTAAAACGATAACTGCATCCCAGTATGCTTTCGCAGTATACCAAAGACTTTGTACTATCCTAAAGATTTGCGGCTTAGAAAAATCTACCATCACAATATAACCAATCGAGGAAACATTGAATTCTGACCGAAGCACCCCAATATCTGTATAAAAGAATCCTTTGTTTTCCGGAGGGTTTAAGAAATAGAGGGTACAAGTTTCATCAATTGGCAGACTAGACATGGAGTAAGTCGAATCTTTGCCTTTAAAATATTCCAACTCTTTTAATGTTATATTTTGTGTAAACGCCCGTCCTTCGCTGAAGAAAGACCCCAAAACAAATATGGCAATGTTGTGAACTGACCCTTGACCCATCATGCCTCTCAGAGAGTGCTTGATTCTATTCTTGTATCCTAACATAATATCGTTCGATGGACGTTAGAAGAATCCTAGAAATTAGGGGGAGCGACCCTAGCACATTTTCGTGATGTTAACGGCCAAATATAACCTACGCCCATATCAAGTGACACCACTTGACAAGTGCATCCCGTTTCACAGCGCCTACTCGTGCCTCCGTTTATTAGCCACTATGAAACTCTATAACCCTTTTTAACCCGCTTTCATGCCGAAACTTCACCGAAAGCGTAACAATTGTTACGGATTCAAATCCGGCTTATATAATTCCCAACCATAGAACGTATATTCTATTCTTAAATATATAAATATCTGGAAACCCTGATTTTAAACCAAAATGTCCCGATGGATACCTAGCCGTTCAGCCAACCGCGCTTGACCCGAATGGCGTTCTCATACAAGTCAATGTACTGTTGGGCGCTCTTGTCCCACGCCCAATCTATCCGCATTCCGCGCTCCTGCATCCGCTCAAAAGCCTTGTGTTTATGCCGATAAGTGTCAATCGCCCAACGCAGCGTCCCCAAGACCGCTTCCGGCGTCTCCCACAAAAATGAAAACCCTGTCCCCACACTGCCAGAGCCATTGTCATAATTCGTTACCGTATCTTTTAGCCCACCTGTTTCCCGCACAATCGGCAGGCAGCCATAACGCAGAGCGATCATTTGCGATGTGCCACACGGCTCATAGCGGCTTGGCATCAACAAAAAGTCACTCCCCGCATAGATGCGCTGTGCCAGAATGGGGTCATAAGTTGTATAGGCCCGCACTTTCCAGTGAAAATCATTACTCAGTTTCCACAGGGCAAATTGTAGCTCGTCCTCGCCCGACCCCAAGGCGATGACCTGCACATCCGAATCCACACACAACCAGCGCAGGGCATCCACTGCCAAATCAATACCTTTTTGATCCACCAGCCGTGATACCAAGCCAATCACGGGAATGTCATCACTGACGGGCAGTCCAACTAATTCTTGCAGACTGCGCTTGTTGTGAATGCGCTCGGTGCGGAAATTATCGGCGTCAAACTTTCGGAAGATATGCGGGTCAGTGGCGGGATTATAAAGTTCCATATCTAACCCGTTCAAAATACCGGAGAAATCACGATCCCGTACCCAGATTAAGGTCTCAAGCCCTTCACCAAAGCGTGGATAATGCAGTTCGGTGGCGTGATTCGGGCTGACCGTATTCAATTTTTCAGCATAGGCCAAGCCAATCGCCAGCAAATCACCGCCGTGATTGGTCATTTCTAGTGCCCAATGGTCGCGCGGCGGCAACCCTACCGTATCCAGCCAGATGCCCGCCATTTTGCCCTGATAGGCCATGTTGTGGATTGAGATCACCGAGGCAATTTTGTTCCAGCCATCCACAAAGCGGGTGGTATGCAGCAAAAAGGGGATGAGTCCGGTGTGCCAGTCATGTACATGAATGACATCCGGCCACCAATTGTCGCCATCGGCCCCATTTGCCAGTTCCCACACCGCTCCCATTGCAGCCTGTGAGAAGAAGATAAACCGCTGATTGTCCCAATTGGTATCGGTATAGACGTAACGTTCGCTAAAGAAGGGCCAGCTTCGCAAGAAGTAGATCGGCACACCCTTATAGTCGGTTTTGCTGACCAGCACATCGGCTGTGCCCACTGTGCGCGTATGGCGAAATTGAAAATTGTAGGTGAGACCATATTTTTCGCCATCAATTGTGCCATAATGCGGAATCAACACCCGTGCATCAATGCCTAATTTGCGGAGTGCGCAGGGTAAACTGCCTACCACATCACCTAGACCGCCTGTTTTGGCAAAGGGGTCGGCTTCGGCGGCGATAAAAAGAACATTCATCTTTTTGCTCCAATCAATAAGGGCTGGACGGCGAAACCTCAATCTCTAGCTGCTGCATTCCGTCGCCCGTTGCAGTATGGCAAATGTGTAAAACGGCGCGGTGATTTTGACGGATAAACGGATAATCCGCGCAAGGATTCTCGGTGGGTTCGGACAAGTTTTCTGGCTGCCATCCCCAGCGATTCATCTGTTTTTGCAGCCATTCGCCTACATCTTCATTTTCGGGGATGTTCAATTGCACCGCAAATGATTCGGCATCTGGGTTGGTGGATTTTAAATAGTCTCGTAGGGCGCGGCGCTCGTCCCATGTTGGCCTGGGTGTCCAAAGTTCATAATTGAAGCCGTTCATGGGGATAGCCTCAGTGACGGCATAGGCATCGTAGATCGTTTCGAGGATGGGGGGAGGATAGAAGCCTGCCCGCAAGACGATTAAGCCAAATTTGTGGTTTTCCAGCATCGTGATTAGTTCGGTGGGGTCATACTTGCCTTGCTCATACAGATTTTTTAACTGTACGCCATTGGTGATGACTTCCCGCCCGGCTTGAATAGTGAATCCTGCGTCTTCTGAGATGACCAACCCCTCAGCGTGCCGGATACGATCTACGATCTTCCAACCGTTCGTCTCATCTTCGTCGCTGGTGAAATGGCCCGTCACGGCATAGCCTACCGTCCAACCTGCTGAATCATAAAGCGGATAACGATGTCCAAATTTCGGCTCGACTCCCAATGTATCACTCAATTTACCAAAAATCGGGCCACTAGTGGGTAGCTTAATTACCGTCAGGCTGTATATGAGCACCAAACCGAGCGATAAGAATCCTGCGGTGTGGCTTATGAGAGGGCGATTATTGGTAAGTAGCTTCTTCAAAAATCCCAATAGACGGGTCAGATAATTTTCGGGGAATTGCCAATCGCCTTGCAACGTCTTGGCGACAAAAATCCCCGCGAGGATGCAGGCCGCCGCCAAACTGGTCACAAAATAGCTGTCGCCTGCGCCCCATTTGCCTGCGAGGGCCGTATTCGCCGTCGCCGCCAAAAACCATAGGCTGTACAGCGAGAGGCGCGTGAAATAGAGTTCGTAGGCGACCATTAACCCGGCCAATGTCAAAATGGGCCAGTGCAGCCGGAGATATTGTTTCATTAGGCCAGAAAATTGCCCCGGCACAAAGGGATTCACATTCGACGCGATGATGTTGGTATACCAATAACCATCGGTGATGAGATAGAGAACCGCAAAAATCGCCCCGGCTGCCACAATCACCCCTGCCCCGTAGACAATGGCTCGGCGTGGATTGCGCAGGAACATCCACAAAAAGACTGCCACGACTGTCGCATAGGCAAGCTGTTTGGTATAGCCCGCCGCGACCAATAAGATACATCCCAGAATAAGCAACCGCCGCCGTTTGTGTTTTTCAGTGTCGGGGTATTCATGCGCTACCGTCACCAGCACAACGGCTAATGTTTCCAGCATGACCATAAACAAGTGCTGTCGGAGCAAGGGAGCAATGTGATAGACGTAGTTGGAGGCTAGGAATGCTAACCCTGCGATGAGGCCGATAGTTTTATGGCGCGTTTGGTGGTGTACGGCCCATCCGATTGCCCCCGCCGTGACCAATGTCCCCACAAATACAATCAGTCGCCCGTACCAATATTCCGGCCCAAAAATCCACACGAAGGGCACCATTACCACATGATAAAAGGGCGGGTAGCCACTGGCATAAAAGGGGAAGGGGTCGTTATCGCAGTAAGGGCATTTCCCATCGGCGATTAAAATGGCGTTGTTAAGCTCCATGCCCTCCGCTTGGTCATAGTCAAATGGGAATTGGATGAGGTTGATACCAAAGGCGAGATAGATGAAGAGATGTCCCGCAAAAATCAGCACCAGTAAAGCAAGGAAGGTATTTTCAAGCCATCCCCAGAGATTTTTGTTGGTTTTTGTGGATTGTAGAACATCCATTGAAGGCACGGCACTTGTCATGGATAAAGGTAAATCCTTTTAGATAAGTATTCCAATCAGCCACCCGACGACGTAGGTAATGCCAAACCAGCGATGTAGGCGGGCGGTACGCACAAATACTTGATGCAGTTCGGCAGGATTATCTTTGTGTTGGGCCATTACGCCGAGTACCCATGCTTCCGCCAGCAGTAAAACGACAATCAGAGTCGTGACAGGTGCGATATTCAAGATGACCAGAATAATCGTTGAAACAAACGCGCCCGCCGTCAGAAGTTGATATTCCAAGACCGCGAAACGCCGTCCAAAAATAACCGCCAGCGTGCGTTTGTTTCTGGCTTGGTCGGCATCCAGATCACGCAGATTATTGGCGTGCAGAATGTTGGCGACTAAAAACGCGATGGGTAGGGAGGCCCAAATGGTATCAATATTAACCTCCTCTGCCAGCACATAATATGTGCCTAAGACAATCAGCGGCCCCATAAAAATGAAGACCGCCAGTTCGCCCAATCCAATATAAGCCAATGGCAGTGGGCCTGCTGTATATAAAATCACCACAATTGCCCCGGCGACGCCAATCCATAACACCAGCGGCCCGGTGATGGCAACAAAATAGAGGCCGATTAAGCAACCAAGCGCCAGTGTGACCACACCGCCGATTAAAACTTGGCGGGGGGTGAGAACACCGCGTGCGATAATCATGCCGAGGCCATGTGTTTTGCCTTCATCCGCACCCTTTTTATGGTCAAAATATTCGTTGAGCAAATTGGCGCTGATTTGTAGAAATAGCACTCCCAAAAGGGCCAACAGGAAGCGAAACAGCTTAAATTGATCATGTTCCCATGCCATCACACCACCAAGCGCTACCGGGATATAGGTCGCGGTCAGACTGCGGGGACGGGCGGCTTGATACCAGATTGTCAATTGCTTTTGCCAAGTTGTAGTCGTCATTGATTGTTCCATTTCTGATGCGTGTCACATTGTAGCGAACCCATACCGCCCTAAGCAATATGCAAGCAAACAGGTGTTCGGTTTTTCGCAAATTTGTGCTAAAATGCGACAGTCCCGATTTGAAGGAGAAAATTCAATGACTGGCCCAACGACGAAACTGCTTTCGTGGAATGTGAATGGGATTCGTGCGGTCTACAAAAAAGGTTTTTTGGATTGGTTTACCTCGGTATCACCGGATATTTTGGCGCTGCAAGAAACCAAAGCTCACCCCAACCAATTAGAGGCGGCTTTACGCGAAGTGACAGGTTACAAATCCTATTGGGTAGCGGCGGAGAAAAAAGGCTACAGCGGTTTGGCAGTTTATAGCAAGGTCGAACCGTTAGAAGTGTCGTATGGCATGGGCCTGTCTGAATTCGACATTGAGGGGCGGGTACTGACGGTTGAATATCCTGCTTTTACCTTCATCAATGCCTATTTCCCCAGCGGCACGACTGGCCCGGAGCGTGTCGCCTTTAAGTTGGCGTTCAGCGAAGCGTTTATTGGTTATTGCGAAAACTGCCGCAGCAAAGGGAAGCCGGTGGTCTTTTGCGGGGATGTCAATATCGCCCACCAAGCGATTGATTTGACCAATGCCAAGCAGAATGAGAAGAATTCTGGATTCTTGCCAGTAGAACGTGCGTGGCTGGACAAAGTGATTGGCACAATGGGCTATGTAGACACCTTCCGCCACCTGTATCCCGATGTCACGGGGCGCTATTCATGGTGGACGGTGCGATCTGGCGCACGCGAAAAAAATATTGGCTGGCGGCTGGATTATTTCATCATGTCGCCTGAACTAAAACCCGCGCTGAAAGAAGCCGTTATTTTGGCCGATGTGATGGGATCGGATCACTGTCCAGTTGGGATTGAATTGTCGCTGGATTTAAATAAACCCTATTCCGGCAGCGAGAGTTGACGCGCCTTTAAGATAAACGTTTTGCGATGATCGTCGGTATGGCCGTGTTTCCGAACCGCATAAATATGGGCGGCTGTGCCATAGCCAACATTGGTTTGTAGCTGATATGCTTCGTCATATTGCTCGGCAAGTTGGCGCACCAATGTGTCGTGGTAGGTCTTGGCAAGGATGGCGGCGCAGGCAATCGAGAGGCACAGCATATCGCCTTTGACAATCGCTTTGGTAGGGAGTGCCAATTTCGATAAATTCATGCGGCTATCGGTCAACAAATAATCAATTTTCAGCGGGGTGCGGCTCTGCAAATCGTCATGGGCACGATACCCTGCCTCCGACACCGCCGCTGTGATGCGGATTTTGTCTACCTCTTGGGCCGAAGCCGCTCCTACACCCCAACTGACCGCGACCTCCTTGATTGTCTCGGACAGCCGATAGACTTTACGCCGTGAGATTTTTTTGGAATCGCGCACCTCGTTTAATGCCTGTACTAAGTCATCCAAATTTTGCGATGGCAGGACGACCATGCCGACGCAGACCGGGCCAAAGATGCTGCCGCGTCCGGCTTCATCTACTCCAGCAATGATTTGATACCCGTCGGTATAGAGGGCGCGTTCTTCGTCTAGGGTGGGCATAGGTGTTTTATTTTTCATGGGTGGGAGAGAAACCTCTCGAAAAATCCACTATTTTTGGCGACCACTATAGTACATCGGTTATTATCGCTGACAAGGTAGAGCAAGCAAAGGAAGTGAATTATATGGCGCGTGAAGTGGTGATTGTGGAAGCAGTCCGCACCCCGACAGGCAAACGGGACGGTGGGCTTAGTCGGCTACATGCAGTGGCGTTGGGAGCAATTCCGGTTAAGGCAATATTTGATCGCACCGGGCTTGACCCGCTGAAAATAGAGTTGGTACTGTGGGGGTGTGTGTCACAAGCAGGGGAACAGGCCGTCAATGTGGGCAGACAAGTCTGGTTGCACGCCGGACTGCCGATGGATGTCCCGGCTACAACCCTCGATACCCAATGTGGATCGAGCCAAGAGGCGCTCCATTTGGCGTATGGCATGATTGCCAGTGGGCAGGCCGATGTGATGGTAGTTGGCGGGGTGGAAAGTATGTCACGTGTGCCGATGCTCTCGACCATCAAAAATGGGCCGGGATTTCCCTATACACCCGAAATTTTGAACGCCTATCCGATTACCCATCAAGGCGATTCAGCCGAGATGATGGCGGAAAAATGGCACATCAGCCGCGCCGAGGCCGATCAATTCAGTTTACAAAGCCATCAACTCGCTGCCCATGCCACGCAGCAGGGCTGGTTTTCGGGCGAGATCGTGCCCATCGAAACAGTGGATGAAAATGGCAACCGCGTGACCATCTGCAATGATGAGGGCTTCCGCGCTA
Organism: Chloroflexota bacterium; assembly: GCA_024434115.1. Taxonomy (GTDB): domain Bacteria; phylum Chloroflexota; class Anaerolineae; order Aggregatilineales; family J027; genus CFX10. Next base: position 159,541 of record QMIT01000004.1, on the reverse strand, counting down.
ATGCCTCGCTAGAAAAAATGGCATCCTTAAAGCCTGCCTTTAAAGAAAATGGCATCGTGACCGCCGGAAATTCTAGCCAGATTTCGGACGGAGCGGCGGCGCTGCTGGTTATGGATGCGGAGTCGGCTAAAAAATTCGGCCTCAAGCCCCGTGCTCGAATCGTGGCCCAAACACTGGTGGGGGTTGACCCGGTGTTGATGTTGAGTGGGCCTATCCCCGCGACACACAAGGTGTTGGGTCGGGCCGGGTTGACGCTCAATGATATTGATCTGATCGAAATTAACGAGGCGTTTGCAACAGTCGTGCTGGCGTGGGAGAAGGAATATCACCCCGATATGAACCGCGTCAATGCTCATGGCGGGGCGATTGCGCTGGGGCATCCATTGGGGGCATCGGGAGCACGATTGATGACGACGCTACTGCACGCTTTAGAGACGCATGATAAACGTTATGGCCTGCAAACGATGTGCTGTGGCGGCGGTTTGGGCACAGGCACGATTATTGAGCGATTGAGTTGACGGATTTTGGAGGAGGGGCGATGGATGGAAAATCACCCCTTTGATTTACGGGATGGGCGTTATAACCGTATCGCCTTGTGGTGTCGGATTGGAGGCGGTGCTGATGGGTTGGGCATCATAGACCAAGCCTGAGCCGATAGTAAAATCAGTCATGGTTAGGGGCAGCATTCCGCGTGTGGGCACGACACCCGCCAAGACGCGACAGGCCGCTTGTTGGGCTTCGGGGATGTTGGCATAAGCCGCTACATAACCGCTTGGCCTGAACTCCGGTTTAATAAATTCCCAATCGTAGGGGGTCGCCAGCGAAACCACCACTGTTTTTTCGGGGGGCAGACGTTCAATCAAGGCCGCTTGCTCGGTGTTGACATAGAGCGTCTCCACAAAAATGATGATTTTGTCTGCTGATTCGCCCAATTTACGGGTGCTGACATATTCCCAATCGGCGACGAAATAGGTGTAGCCTAAAATTTCGACATCGGGCAGATATTGGCTGCACGTTCTGCCGATGTCGCTGTAGATGGCAGGGAAAATCAGCGCAACATTATCGGTAGGGCGGAGGGGCAAAAGACCATTTTTATCCTGCAAAACCGTGACCGCCGACTCAAACGCCTGTGTCATGACCGGGGAGGTTAGTTCCTGCTGGATGCGCGTGGCGGGGTCGGAGGAATCGAGAGGTTCCCAATCGAGTAAATCATGGCGGGCCTTTAGCAATAAAATGCGCCGTACTGATTCATCAATGCGCCGTTCGGATAATTCCCCACTGTTGACCGCCGCGACCACTGCTTCCATTGAGGATTTTTGTTTAGCAAAAGCCATGTTTGGCCCCATCGCCAGCATGTCTGCTCCGGCATCAATGGCAAGAAGGGCGGCTTCCTCCGCATTGTGGTGGTTCAAAATCGCGCCCATGCCGAGGGCGTCGGTCATAATGACCCCATCAAAGCCTAAATCGTTGCGGAGAATGCCCATCATAGTGGGGGACAGCGAGGCAGGCAGATTCTCGACGGGTTCAATCGCTGGATAATACAGATGGCCGACCATCACGACTTCCGCGCCGTACTCGATTGCCAGTCGAAACGCCCATAGATTTCGCTCCTCAAAGGTTTGGCGGTCAATATCTACCACCGCCAAATCAGTATGGCTGTCGGTGCGGGTGGGGCTGTGACCGGGGAAATGCTTGACGACGCCAATCACGCCAGCATCAGCCATACCACGTGTCAGCATCCCGGAAAGTTCACCCACTACCACTGGGTCTTCGCCCATCGTGCGCTGAAACAACACACTAGTCGGCGTGAGGTTATCAAAGCGGGTGGTCAAGTCTACGACTGGTGCGAGGTTCATGTTGACGCCGACGCCCTTAATTTCGCGGCCCAACGCTTGTCCGACAGCATAAGCGATATTGGGATCCGCCGCCGCGCCAAGATAGAGGGGTTCGGGGAAATGAGTAAAACCATTGACCAACCGCCATACCCGTCCCCCTTCTTGATCTACCGCGACGAACATCGGGATACTGTTGGATTCGATGACGATTTGCTGCAACACATTGATGTAGTCTGTAGTTTCAGTGGCGGATTGATAATCGAGGTTCGAGCCAAACAACGCAATCGCACCGGGTTGATATTGGCGCAAGAAACGCAGATTGGGGTCAGACATGCGTGTACCATAGATGCTGACCATAAACATCTGCCCGACTTTTTGTTCCAACGTCATTTGGCGGATTAGTTCGTCTACCCGCTGTTCAATCGAGTCGTCGGCGTAGGCGGTGTGCGGGGTTGGGTGGTTGGCAAGATTGGTAAAGGGACTGCTGACGAGTGCCAACAAAACGACACCCATCAGCAGATATTTCGAAATATGTCTCATCATTACGATTTGTCCGGCCCCAGATAGCCTACTCGTGCGCTGTCTGGCACAATTCGGTCAGGGAATTTATCGAAGTCTTCAATGTCCACCTCACTGCCGATAATGACATTTGCGCCAATGGTGAAATTGGCGGGCACACGGGCGCTTTTGCCCACGCTGGTTAGCTGCAATTTTTCGGGGTTGGTTTCCTCGCTGCGGCGACCAATCCGGGTATTTTCGCCGATGACGGCCTGCTTATCAATAATGCAGCGCTCAACCACCGCCCCTGCTTCAATATAAGCATCCGTCAAAATGATGCTTTCGCGGATAATTGCTCCCGGCCCAACCACGACCCCCGGCGAAAGTACACTGCGTTCCACATAGGCGCGGCTGGAAATGATTGAACCACTTGTGACCATACTGTCAATGAGTTCAACACCGCGTTCCACTTTGACCGGGGGGCGTTCTTCAGACCGAGTGTGGATGACCCAACTGCGGTCATTTAAGTCAAGTAGCGGGGGATTACGCAGCAAGTCCATATGAGCTTCCCAATAAGCACCCATTGTCCCCACGTCTACCCAATAATCTTTGAAGGGGTAGGCGATGATGCGCAGCTTGTCGCTAATCATCTTAGGGATAATGTTTTTGCCAAAGTCGTGGTCGGAATTTTCATCGGCGTCGTCTTGCTGCAAATAATAATCTAGCACCGGGGTCTTAAAGACATACACCCCCATATTGGCGAGATTGCCGGGAGGATTTTTGGGTTTTTCATAAAATTCCAGCACATTCATTTTGTCGTCGGTAAACATAATTCCATAGCGACTGGCTTCGTGCATGGGTACTTCGATGACACAGATGGTCAAATCGGCATCATTTGATTCGTGATAGTCAATCAGTTCGGAATAATCCATTTTGTAGATATGGTCGCCCGACAAAATCAAGATGTTATCGGGTGCGCCACGACGTACAAAATTCAGGTTTTGTGTTACCGCGTCGGCTGTGCCCTTATACCAGTCGGTGGATTTGCGGCCTTTGTAGGGTTGAAGCAACTGCACCCCGCCGGAAAAGGATCGGTCTAAGTCCCACGGCTCGCCGCGTGCGATGTGTTCATTGAGAGAGTGGGGGCGATATTGGGTCAGTACCAAAACATCAAAAATATTGGAATTAACACAATTGGAGAGTACAAAGTCTAAAATACGATATTTTCCAGCGAAGGGTACGGCGGGTTTGGCACGTTTTGCGGTCAATACCCCCAAGCGTGTGCCTTCACCACCTGCTAACAATACAGCACGAGTTCTCATGTTTCAGAACCTCCCAATCTCGAAAACGACATAAAAAAGCAGCAATCAAAAGAGTTGTAGTTTGACATACACTGGGCGGTGATCTGATCCCCCGATAGATCCTTTTTGAACGACCTGTACCGACCCCGGCACAATATACTGGGCAAGGGCGGGGGAAAGCAGCAAATAATCTAGCTGGCTATATTCCTTTTGGGCTTTCCAATAGTGTGTCCAGCGTTTGGAAGTATCTTGAACCAAATCTAGCACGTTAAATAAACGCAGTTGGGGGTCGCGCAACAGGGGCGCAAGGGTCGCCGCATCGGGAGTGTCGTTTAGATCACCTGCGATGATAAAAAAGTCGTTGGGGTTGGGGAAACGCGCTTTGACAATTTGGGCGACAGCAGTGGCTTGTTTCCACCGCAAGCGGTCATTTTCGGCTTCTGCCGCTGGACGATCCGCCGCTTTGACTTTGGGGTCAATAAATTTACTTTTGAAATGGTTGACAAAAATGGTAAATAACCGCTGATAGGGGTTATCCGGGTGCATCACTTCGACTTCGAGCAGATCCCGCGAGAATAACTTGCGCCCAGTGTCTTTGTCACGGATAAATTGATAGGACACCACTTGGCCGAGGGGCAGGGTGCTGGCAAGTGCCACATCAATGCCACGTGGGTCGTTGCCGGGAATCAGTGCCAAATCTTTAAAATGGCGTCCTAACTGGGCAACATTAAATTCATACAGAACGCCTTTGTCCTCGACTTCTTGCATCGCCAATACATCTGGTTCATCTTCACGTAGGCGCTGACCTAATTGGAAGAGTTGGTCAAGGTCTTTGGCTTTGGTAGCCTTTGGACTCCAAGTGTCATCACTGTAACTATAGGGATCGTCAAAACGGTCAAACAGGTTGTTGACATTATATGTGCCGACTGTAATAGGGCGACTTGCCATGAATGACCAGACTCCTTACCCAAGAAAAGTAAAAAATAATAGAAGGATAACACTCAACGAATGTCTAGTATGGCGAGAAATGGGCCTTTTCGCAACTTTCTATCTATCCCTCTGAGAAGTTTAGACATTGACGCTGATGTGCAAGGTCGTCTATGCTGATAAAGGCATCTATAGGCAAATATGCGAGTATGCAAAAATGCGAAAATATCGAAATCAAATCATTGGCAGCCTCATTTTTATGCTGGCAGTGGTGGTTGGGGTGATTGTTTTCTTCAATGCCCGTGACCTAGCCAAAAAATTGGGTGAATTTCCATTGTGGATATTCCTGCCCGTTATTGGCCTCAAACTTGTCAATTGGGTGCTGCGCTATTGTGAATGGCAGTATTTTTTGCGCGTTATTGGGGTTAATGCCACGCTACGTGGGGAAACACAACCCGCAACCGAAACCCAACCTGCGACGGTAAAGCTACAGGACAGCTTCATTTTGTGGTTGGCAAGCCTGCCCCTTGCATTGAGTCCGGGCAAGGCAGCCGAGGTCATCAAGGCACTGGTGTTCAAAAATATGACCGGAGTACCCGCCACGCGGACAGTCCCAATTATTATCGCGGAACGGCTGGTAGATGGACTCGCGGTGGTGCTTTTGGTAATGGTTTCCGCCTTGATCGGTGGTGGTGATTTATTCGAGTCGGATGCCATCAGTCAGGGTTATGTGCGGGGCCTCATCGTATTTGCAATTGTCTTTATGACGCTGGTGATTGCAGTGGTGCAGGTACGCCCATTGGCACTGGTACTCATTAGATGGATAGCCTATTTGCCCTTTATAGGCCGATTCCAGCAGTCGCTACACGTGATCTATGAGAGTAGCTATGAAATGGCTCACCTGCGTCATATTACCCGGACAGTTGGGTTTGGTGTCGGGGCTTATTTTTGCGACTGCGTTGGATTTTACTTGATGTTGTTGGGGCTGGGTGAAACAGCTTCAACGGCGTTGTTTGTACAAGCGGTGTTTATTCTTGGCTTTTCAGTGGTGGTGTCGGCGTTGAGTGCATTGCCGGGCGGGGCAGGTGGGCGCGAACTGACGGTGGGCGCGATGCTGTCCGGCATTGTGGTGATGGAAAAAAGCGCGACAGGAGCCGCCGTCTTGATGATTGGCATTTTCCAAGTGTGGTTCGGAGTGATGGTTGGGATTGTTCTGGCGCTGATTTTTCGTAAACGCCTCTTTCCGCCGAGTTTGGAGGCCGAAATTCAGGCATATGAACGACACAAAGAGGAACAGTCGCCAGCACTGGCATAACATGTTGAGGTGGATATGGGGAATACTTATTTTGTCGGGGATGTGCACGGGCATTTAGACAAACTTACGACGTTGCTGCGAAATGCGAAATTGATAGATGAAAAGCTCCATTGGGCAGGGCACGAGGCGACGCTATGTTTTATGGGGGATTTTGTAGATCGTGGGCCAGATGGCATCGGTACGATTGATTTTGTCATGCGTTTGCAGCACGAGGCGGCTGATGCAGGCGGGCAGGTATTGGCCGTATTAGGCAACCATGATCTGATTATGGTGGCCGTTCATTTTTTTCCGCAGGCAGTGTTGGCCTATGATGGCTCAACGTTTTTGGCAAATTGGCGGCGTAATGGCGGCAAGACCTCTGATTTGGAACGGCTAAAGGTTTCACATATTGATTGGTTGATGCAGTTACCCGCCATGCTCACGCTGGGCAAGCTGCTGGTAGTTCACGCCGATGCGTGGTTTTATACCCGCTATGGCCGGACGATTGATGAAGTTAATTTCGTTTTCCACCAGTTGTTTGAAGACAAAGATACCGAAGGCCTAGATCGGCTGTTAGAAGATTTTGCCGAGCGTTTCACCTTTCGGGATTTCAGCCGAGCCGCCGAGTTCATGCAGCGGTATGGGGACAGCCGCACCCGACAGATTATTCATGGGCACACCCCCATTACCAAAATGTCAGGCCTGCCATCGGAGATGATCTCAACTCCGTATATTTATGCCGAAGGGTTGTGCATCAATATGGATGGGGGGATGTATTTGGGTAGTCCCGGTTTCGTGTATCGGCCCGAATAGTCAGCGTGAACACCCTTGTCAGTGGGGTCTGACCATGCTACAATGCGATTCACAACCAAATAGTGTGGGATAGTTTAATCGGCAGAACAGTGGACTCTGGATCCATTAGTCCTGGTTCGAGTCCAGGTCCCACAGCTAAATAATAAAGAGCAGATAAATCCTCTGCTCTAGCCATAAATCCCCCACCAAAATCCAGAAACTCCCAATCCCTCAACATTTTTGGCCCAACAAAAACTCACAAGCCATCCATCTTGGTATGAATTCGCATTTGTATGGAGATTGGCAGGAGAAATGAACGAAACCCACCTTTGCTAAGATGGGCTTGTATGAGGTGGATTAATCAGCGGATGATCTGTTCCCATAGATAGAGCAGCACTTGATTTATGATTAAGCACTCGACGGCTAATATGCCACCCGTTTTCCACCATGTACTCCAACTTGATTTCACTTTGGCATTGGCGATAATGTTGGCGGTGCTGCCGATGGGGGTCAAATTGCCTGCGACTACTGCTGCTGAAAGCAACGAGAACCACAGCCCATGCGTTTCAAAACCACGATCTCCTAGCGCAATAATGATTGGCGCAATCACCGCGACCGCGATCACGTTGTCCATAAAGGCCGTTACCAACGCGGCGACCAGCACGATGACAATTCTGACCGCAATTTCATTCGTCCCAAAAGTAGAATAAATTTGCTCGGCGGCTGATTCCGTTAGGCCACTGGTTTCTAGGCCATGCGCAATCCCGAACAAAAAGACGATGAAGAACAAGGTATTCCACGGGAGTTCGCGCAGAACAAGCTCGGTATGACGCCCGAAGCCGCTGCCAACGAACAGCGTGCCAGCGAATAGGGCTAGAACGAAGATGCCCAAGCCAGTTTCTGGACTGTAGTTGAGAAAGTTGGAGACAGGAGTTGCCAATACCAAACCAATGACCCCGATGCCGAATAGACTGTGAAGAATTGGAATCGGCACAGCTTTATGCTCAACAGGGTGGGTTGCATTGCTCGTCGGTGTTTCCTCGTATTCCACGACTTCGTACTGATCCATGTGTTCTTCTAAAACTTCAAAATCGGAGTCTTCGACGGTGACGGATTTGAATTCCCAGATAAGGCTTCTGAATTTATAGCGAACCCGCACGTTGAAATAGACGAGGGTTACGATTCCCGGTAGCCATGCGTAGGTAATAAAATCTACTGCTGATAAGCCAGAGATGACCGAAATGGCAATGCCGACTGGATTCCCCAATGGCAAAAATTGTGAGCCGATATTGGTCGCACTTACCAACAAAATCACAATTGCTGTCCATGAAGCGGCTTTTAATCTTAGCTTGCCTTTGGGGGTAAAACCGATAATCGCCTTGGTTACAAAATACCACAGCACAATGGAGTTGACCTCATCAATCAAAGCGGCAGAGAAGGCGGCTAGTACACATAAAAGGGCAATCAGAGGGAAACCATGCAATTGACGGGGTAAATAGCGTTCAATCAGATGTTCAAAATATTTGGTGTGGTTCAAAAAATCAACCCAAGTGAGCAGGGCCACAAGTTTGATGAACAGCACCCACTCCATGTTTTCGACAATGCCGTGAAAATCGCCGAGGCCACCTAATGGGAGCATCATTAGACCTACAACAACCAATGGCATCCGCTCTTCGCCAAACAGAATAGTACCGACGACGGCAGTAATCAAAGCGGTGAAGGCAACGGCCATGTCCCCGTTAGGGAGTAGCATTGCCGCGAACAGCCCCGTGAGAATTACGCTTGTTGCCCAGATGGTTAATTTCCTAGCGTAGGGGTTGTCGGGGAGCCACTTGGTAAGGGCTTCGGTGGGGATGGATTGCACATAACCCATCAATAGATTGGCGGATGGTACTTTTTCAGGTTCTAAATAGTTTGACATATGGCTCCACCTTACTATATTGATCGGTTAGGTATGTAAGAGAGGAAATAGGTAATTACGGTATAGCTTTGGTTGAGCGCCTAAAATGATCTTCTAACCAAATAACTTTTGCTTGGCGCTAATGTTTTGGATGCTAAATTTTTTTATAGAAACATGGTAAAGAAATTTAAAAAATCATTTTTTGGCAAGATGCACAAATGACCCATACTTGATTTGTCAATATACACAAATAATGTTGATCAACATTGAAGATCATGCGATTGCAAAGTTAACAGCGTGCTTTTATTTGTAAGGATATGGGAGATTTCACATTGAATTTTTAAGACAATAGGCTCTTTGAGGGTGAAACTGAAGAATTTTTGACACTTGTGGACTGGTATCAATGAAGGGTAGGCAGGGGAACTAAAAACAACCTGTGGAGAGGTCGTCCTTGGTCAAATTATGAAGGTGGGTTATATAACCCATTTGCCACTTTCAGTAGCGATTGATCCCGACAGTGCGTTCCAGATTGATAACAAAGGCGATACCATTATTGGCCTGACGTAGATCACCCAGTATTTTTTCAGTGGTGTCAAGGATACGATCTACCAGCCAATCTTCGTCCAACACTGTAAAAATAATCAAGCTACTGATGTCTACCTGTTTAAAGACCTCAAGGAGTGAAAACGTGCCGGATAGAATTTCGGTATGCTGGGTGGCTTCTTGGATACGGCGGAGGCCATGACCTTCGATGAGTGTCACTCCTGGCGCCCCTGCTTGCTGCCATGCCTCCCCAACAGTGTGACCCTCTTCAATCCGGGCGGTAATCAGGACTACCAGTTTGGACATAATTTCGATTGACCTCTCGAACAGGTGCGGATTCGTGAAAAGACCGACGTACCAGCGGGGGTGTCATCACGGTTGTCAGTATAATCACCAAAAATAACGATGCAAACAGCGGGTCATCAGCGATAAAAACTCCACTGCTTAGGCCCAGTGAGGCGATAATCAAGCCGACCTCGCCGCGTGAAACCATACACACCCCTAAGCGCAGCGATTCTTGGCGCGTGAACCCTGTCAGGTTCGCCCCGACGCCGCAGCCCAAAACTTTGGAGGCGACGGCTACGATTAAAAGTAGGATGGCAAAGGGGAGGGCACTTAATGGAAAGGTGCTGAGATCGGTTTGAAGGCCAACGCTGATAAAAAAAACGGGTACTAAAAAGGCATAGGCAATGTTGGTGGTGGCAACATCTATCTGACGTTTGACGCTTTCATGGGCGCGGCTAAGGCCCAAACCGGCGATAAATGCCCCGGTGATACTTGCGACTCCTCCCAGATAGGCCGCTGACCAGCCAAAAAAGAGTGCCAAAACCAATGCGATAGCTGGTATCCCATACGATGCCTTGATGTCAGGCCATTGATTGAGCCAGTTGATGAGACGGGGGATACTGAACCACGCTACGGTAAAAGCACCCACTAGATAGAGCGCCATCCGTAACACGATTTCGGCCAATTCTGCCGCGTGGATTTGACCTCCACTGGTAATAGGGATTGCCAATGATACCAGCAAAATAGCGGCTATATCATCTACCAGTGCCGCCGCAAGCAGAGCATTGCCTTCTTTGGTACGTAGGACACCGATTTCGAGCAGTACCTGTGCTGAAATGCTCACCGAAGTAGCGGATAATACAACCCCTGCGAGTAGGGCAGGTTGCCATCTTTCACCAAACACCATTGCTAATGGCAGAGTCATGAGAACAGGGAGGATTGCGCCAACCAAGCCTGCCACAGCCGCGACGTTGCCGACTTTGGCAAGTTCCTTTAGGTGGACATCCAAGCCGACTTTGAACATTAGCAGCAGTACACCCAACTCAGCGAGTTGATGAATGGTCTCGCTGAGTTGGGCCTGTTTTAGATCGAATAGATTTAGATGGAGGAGGTCGAGCATAGTCGGGCCAAGCAAAATGCCGACAATTAGCTCCCCTAAGACGCGCGGTTGACGGAATCGGCGAGCTAGGGTGCCACCAATGCGGGAGGCGATAATCATGATGCCGAGTACGAGAAACAGGGCGATAACTGGATTATCTTCCACTGTTCGTGACGTCTCCCGTGATTTTTAAGAAACGATTGGGTACAAGGCTCGTTGCTTGATGTGTCCCGAATCTAGCGTTTATTACTAAACAGCCCCCCCAACACATCGTTTAGCAATCCATCACTGCCTAGCAACCCTCCGGCTTTATTCATGGCGTTATCAGGCGTTAGATCAAGATTGACAAGGCGGATGATGCCAAACAAGACCAGCAACAGCGTACCCGCACTTGCAAAACATAAAAGCGTGCCGATGCAGGCCATCCCACCGATGAACTGATTGCTAAAGGTGTTTTGGTCAATGCTGGAAAGGTAGATTGCACCACCAATGAGGGCGGCACTGGTGACGAGCAAAAGTGTTACCCGCTGGCAGCCTTTGCCGGGCAAACAGCCATCCCCATCCTTATTCCTAGCTCCGCGTGCCGCTGCCAATACGAGCAACCCTACGAACAGAATATCCTGCCAATTGAGGCTAAACCCGCCTCGCTTGCGGGCTGGACTTGCCTCACTGTCGGCATACCGTTCATAGCGCGGATCATCATACTCATCCGGTGCTTCGTCGCGGCGTGGGTCACGATACGACTGAGAGGGACGTTTGGCAGGTGGGGAAGATTTGGGGGAACGGGTTGTTCGCCGGCCCCGATTTGGATCTTGCATGTTGGTTTATTCCTCAAGTGTACTCAAATCACCTAACGGCAAACCTTGTGCCTGTGCTTTTAACACACGCCGCATAATTTTACCGCTGCGGGTCTTGGGAAGTTTATCCACAAATTCGATTTTGCTTGGTACGGCAATCGGGCCAACTTCGTGGCGGATATGTTCTTTCAGCTTATCCACCAATTCACTGTTGGCTTCCCAACCCTGCCGTAGAATGCAATAGGCATAAATGACGCTGCCTTTGATTTCATCTGGTACACCAATCACAGCGGCTTCCGAGACGGCGGCATGACTCACCAAACCGGATTCAATTTCGGCAGTGCCTAAACGATACCCACTGACTTTGATTACATCATCAATACGGCCAATAATCCAGACATAACCATCTTCGTCAAAACGGGCCGAGTCACCCGCGAGATACCAGCCCTGTTTCGCATAGGCTTTCCAATATTGATCCACATAACGCTGGTCGTCGCCATAGACGGTACGCAACATACTGGGCCACGGTTTCTTGATGACCAGCTTGCCATCCACACCGGGCGGGCAAGGATTGCCGTTGTCGTCCACAATATCAATTTCGATACCGGGGAAGGGGCGGGTGGCGCTGCCGGGTTTGAGGCCAACAGAGGGTAAGGGGGTAATCATAAAACCGCCGGTTTCGGTCTGCCACCATGTATCCATGATGGGGCAGCGTTCCTTGCCGATGACACGATGATACCATTTCCATGCTTCGGGGTTGATGGGTTCACCCACTGAGCCAAGCAAGCGCAAACTGCTGAGGTTATGGCGATTGGGCCATGCCTCACCAAAACGCATTAATCCGCGAATGGCGGTGGGGGCGGTATAGAGGATGCTGATGCCGTAATATTCAATCATCTTCCACCAGCGGTTGGGGTAGGGATGATTGGGAGCGCCTTCATACAAGAAGCCTGTCGCGCCTAAAATCAATGGGGCATAGACGATATAGCTGTGCCCCGTAATCCAGCCGGGGTCGGCGGCACACCAATAACGATCATCGTCGTTCACATCAAAGACCCATTTGAGGGTGGTGCTGGTGTAGACCTGATAGCCGCCATGTGTATGTAAGACACCTTTGGGTTTGCCCGTTGTACCGCTGGTGTAAAGGATAAACAGGGGGTCTTCGGCGTCCATGACTTCGGTTTCATATTGGGTGCTGGCAATGGGCAGGCCCATCAAATCATGCCACCAATAATCACGGCCCTGTTCCATTTTGACACCGTGTCCGGTGCGCTTAAAGACAATCACCGTTTCCACAATTGGCTGACGATGAACCGCTTCATCCACGACTTTTTTCAGTTCGACAATCTGCCCACGCAGCCACGAGCCGTCTTGGGTAACTACGACACGACTTTGGGCGTCTTCGATACGATCTGCAAGGGCATGTTCGCTGAATCCGCCATAGACGACGGAGTGAATCGCACCAATTTTGGCACAGGCGAGCATGGCTATGACCAATTCGGGCACGCGCCCCATGTAAATGGTGACCCGATCCCCTTTACGAACGCCCATGCTGCGGAGGACATTGGCGAATTTATTGGTTTCTTGCCACAAGCGCCAATAGCTGTAGGTATGCTGATCGCCGGGTTCACCTTCCCAAATCAGCGCCAATTTATTTTTGCGCCATGTTTTGACGTGACGATCAAGCGCGTTATAGGCGATGTTGGTTTTGCCACCCACGAACCATTTAAAAAAGGGCGCATTGCTGGTGTCAAGGACTTTTTCCCATGGGGCGAACCAGTGCAATTCGCTGGCTTGTTCGGCCCAAAACGCTTCGGGGTCGGCGGCGGCACGTTTATAGACTTCTTCGTAATCGCGGATATGGGCGTTTTCGATGATGGAAGGGGCGGGATGATACCACTCATGGGTGTTGATGTTAAAGTCGCTCATGGCGCGTCAAAAGCTCCTAAAAATCCTAGCGGGTAATTTTTTGAAAGTAATGCTCTACGGCAGGGGATATAGTGCATCAGATTGGCGCGGAATGCAAATTCTGGGGATAGAGTGATTGTGTTAGTGCATAGCAGGAAAGTAGATTAATATGGGGAATGAAACGGTATGCAATTGTCAAGTGCTGGCACTTGGTATGGTGGATAGCCATAATTGACCGTTAGGAATTTGAAAATATGATAGGAGATCGTATGATCGGTAAATGGCCCTTCATTCTGTTATTTCTTGGAACGATGCTTGTGATAGGTGGAGTTTTCGCCGCATCTACTTGCATTGATTATTTGGATTCGGATGAAAGTGATACATGCAAAGGGAATATCAATGATGGTGCATTATTTGATTTTAGGTCATTTGAGGGAAGTGAAACACTGTTTCAAAGAGACGCCACCTTCGCTGATGGTCTTGCCCGGAACTTTGTAGGACTTAACGTATTGGTTGGTGCTGGTGCGGCTTTGATTATTTTCATGGTGCATCCCAAAGAAGCTATTGGTATATGGATTGTGGCACTCGTCAATATAGGACTAATCGGAAATACCTATTTTTGGTCATATCAAACATTTTACAAAAACAATCCTAACGATGATTTCATAAAAATTTCTTTGGGGATGGGTTGGTATTTGATGGCGACAGGGGCGGGATTGATGTTAGTGGCGGCGTTGTTTGCTACCTACAATTTACAAAAATCCCCACTTGAGGAATTTGATGAAGAGATAGACGAATATGAGGGTGAAAACGACGATGAGAATGAATCAGAATAGGGGTATATCACCGCAATGATACACCCCCGGTGGAGATTACTGGCTCGCGGCAGTGGGGAAGATAAAGGGTGTGACGGTGGGTGGGAAGCGCATCTCGATGGTGGGTGTCGGAATCAGGGTTGGGGCTTCGGGAGATGCACCGAGCCATGTGCGCCAACGCCGTTCGATTTCGGCAATAGATAGACCCGTTATCTGCTCCAAGATCACATTAAATTCGTCGGATTCGTTGCGATAGACCCCTTCTTCCAGCAACTGCACGATTTGTAGGTGGGCCTCCGGGCCATAGTTATCAATCAGCCATTCGTTGAAGGTGTAGCCCATGTCATACCCTAAACGTCCACGTTCATCCGGGCCGAGATCATTGGGAACCGGGCCAAGCCCTTGCAACAGGGGGGGAATGTCGTAGAAGAAGGCAAGGTCACGCACCCGCTGTTCATAATCGTAGCCTTTGGAGATTTCAAAGTAGGTCGCATTGCCTTCGATCCACCACCCCGGCGCACGGAAGTCATAGAGGTCGGCCTGATAGAGATGGGCGATTTCGTGGGGGACAGTGCCATAGGACATTTCTTCCAAATCCCCAAACAGGAAGGCTTGCACCGTCGCACCCCAATAATCAGTGGTCTGGCCCGCAAGGATGGTGTTGTTGGTGTTGACCGTGACGCCGCGCCATTCTAGGAACGTGTCGTAATCGAAGAAGAGGATAGCACGCGGTTTGTAGGCGAGTGGTCGGCCAAAGAGGGCGATGAAGTCGGGACGGCGCTGCTCCATTGCGTCGAAGGTCATGTCAATCACGTCTTGGGTGAGGCCGTCTTCGATAAACACGATAATGTCCTCGGATTCGGCGCGTGTCCATTCACGAGTATTGTCTTCGTATTCCGCGCCCACAATCCACTCGGTTTGATAGCTGTTGCCCGCGCTATCGGTAAATGACCAACGATAATTGACGGCGACCCATGGGGGAACACGGTTGCTGGTGGCGTCCCAGATGGCGGTAGCGATACCATTGGCATCCACTTCACCGATGGCACGTGCCCGATCTGCATGGGGGTTGTGTGACCACTGGACGGAGGCCGAGACAACGGCGCCTTTGGTGCTGGTGGGTTTGGCATGGAATTCAAAGCCGTTCGGATAATTGCTTTGGAAGGTCAGATCGGTGAGGGTCCATTCCGCGTCGCCTGTATATTCGGCGGGTTCATCATATGGATTGGTCTCATCCGTGATGAGGGCGGTTGTTCCAGCACCGCTAGGCGGGGTAGGCGTGGAAGTTGGGCCAGATTGAGCCGTCGCTTGCAGGCCGACGGTACTGAGCATAATTGTCACCAAGACCACACTCAGGGTAATGGCGATTAGACCGAAACGTGTAGGGAGTTGATTTGAGCGCATAATAATCCTTGTTTGAAAACTCGATCCATTGCATTTCTCATTATAAAGGACGTAGAGAGTAACCAATTAGTTTCATATGGGAAACCTATTGGTTAGAATGTTGTTGGGTGACTTGCAATCCGATGCCTCTTAGGGCATTCTTTAAGGTAAGCACAATTGTTCTGTGGGGCGATTTATGGGGCGAAAAAATAAGTCAATCGTGGCCGTGCGTGATTTTGAGAATGAGACGACCACGCCCATTATTCCTTTTCGCGCCAAGCCGATCCAGCCATCTTCCGATTATGTGAGTTTACGCACCCGTCTGCTCGTCCCCCTGTTTGCCGTGATGCTGGTCATTGTGACCACCGGAGCGTATCTGGTATCACAAAATCTCATGCGCACACAGGAGGACGACGAGGTGCGGGATGTGCTGGTACGAAGCCAGACCCTCTCCGCCCAAACCGCCCAAATTGGTGTGGAGATGCGGGAGGAAATTCGCCGTATCACGTTTACCAGCGGGGTACGGGAAAACGTTGCCTCACAGAATGGCCCAGCATTACACACCTTGATTGAACCCCTTGCCGAACTAGCAACCTTAGACCTCGTGATCGTCACCGGAGCAGATTCGCAAGAAATCCTCAGTCTACAGCGAGTCGAAATAGACGGACTGGTGGATTATACCGTTGCGGAAAAGAGCGATGTTTCCGCCCTTGAACCTATCTTTCAGGCGATGAGCCAGCAGCCGCGCAGTGGTCTTGTGCAGACTGGGCAAGGCGTGATGCTGGTGACGAGTGGGCCGATTTTTAGCCCGACTGACCAAATGATGGGAATTGTGACGGTGGGGCGGCGGCTTGACCATGTGTTGACTGCGCTCGATAGCCCCGCAACCGAGAACTTGACGGTGTTTGCGGGGGATGGTCGTTTGCTGCGTACCACTCTGCCAGATAATGAGACGGTTTTGGATGTACTTCATTTGCCGCTGGAGACGGTAAACCAGACATTAGGCTTGGTGGGGCAGGTGCCGACAGAAAATATCACGCTTGATGGCGAACGCTATCAGGTGGCGTATATACCCTTTACCGTAGATACACAACCGATTGGGGTACTGGGGATTTATCAACCGACCTATGCGGCGTATAGCGGTGATATGGCACGGCAATTGACCAGCCTCACCTTTGCAACCTTGACAGCAGCGATTTTGATTGTGTTCTATCTATTTACTGTACGTCTGTTAAGTCGAGTTAATCGTGTTCGGCGGACGGCAGAGGCACTGGCGGCAGGTCAATTGGATGCTCGAAGCCGTTTGCGTGCCAATGATGAAATCGGGGTGCTAGGTGGGGCGCTCGACCATTTTGCCGATGTGATGGGGCAGCAGAATGATTTAATGGTTAAAAGTCTGCGGCGCGAACGACGTGAAAATTCTCGGCTGGCCGCGATTTTGGAAAGTTTGCCGGACGGCCTGATTGTTCTAGATGTAGATGGTCGGGTGTTGATGATGAATACACAGGCACGTAATCTGATTGGCGGCATCCGAACGTTACGCTCGGCATCATTCCAGCAATTGACGGCGGCGACCACCGAGACGCTGGGGCCTGCCCTTGCGCCGGGATTATATGCGATGGGGCAGCCTATGCCGGTGCTGCATCAAGACCGTATCTTGGAGGCTCAGGTTGCTGCAATTGTGACGGTAACCGGGGGGCGGCTTGGAAAATTGGTCACGTTGCGGGACATTACCGAGACGGTGCAGCGAGAACAGCGGCATGAAGAATTGGTTGAAAAATTATCCGATGAAATTCACCTGCCTGTATCCCATGTGGCCCAAGACGCGGCTTTGCGGGCGGTGGATTTGCGTGGAACCCCGACCAGTGATTCGCTGATGTTGTTTGCGCGGGAAATTGCGCGGAATGCACGGGCCATGCAGCGGATTATTGGCGAACTGCGTGAGTTGAATACGATCAATCGGCAAGATTTGGAGCGTGGACAAAAGGCCATTTTGTTGAGCGATTTAATTTGGCGGGTGGCGGCCCAATGGAAGAAGTCCGCAGCGGCAGCCGAAGTGTTGTTAGAGGTTAAATTGCCTGCCGAGGCGTGTTATGTTTTGGGGGATGAGCGCCGACTGCGTTGGGCCATCGGGAATGTGGTGGACAACGCGATTAAGTATTCCCCACCCAACAGCACGATACACATTACGGCGATTGAACAGGCCGAAAAAAGCACGGCGCTGATTCGGGTGGAAGATCAAGGGGTCGGCATTTTGGCACAAGACCTGCCGAATATCTTCCAACGGTTTTATCGGGGAACGCCGACCCTGCCGGATGGCAAAGTGATTGAAACGCCGGGGACGGGTCAAGGCCTTTATCTTTCACGCAAGATCGTGCGGACACATGGCGGTGAAATGACGCTCGAAAGTATTGCGGGGCAGGGCACGATTGTGGAAATGTCACTGCCACTGACTTCGCCCGTGACCCTTGAGATGCCAGACGCTGATGAGACAGCGGAGAGGCTGAAGTTGGAGACGCGCGAGGTGGAACTGCTTAAAAAATGGAGCGCGGCGGAAAGCAGGATGAAGCAGGATGAAATAGAAAAAGTCGAACGGAACAAATAAGACTCTTATGGCGTTGACTTATAATGATAGAATGATTCCATAACGGCAGACTAGCACTAACAACGTGAAACATCCCTATGAATAACCTACTGCTTCAGGAAGAACTACGTCCGACCCGTGCCGACGCGGTTAAGAACCGAGAGCTACTGCTTAAAACCGCCCGTCAGTTGTTTGCGGAACAAGGTGTCGAACATGTTTCGATGTCGGCCATCGCGGATGCAGCCGGGGTCGGCAAAGGGACGCTGTATCGGCATTTCACCGATAAGGCAGATTTGTGTCATGCCCTGCTGGATCATGAACAGCGTGAATTGCAGGAACGCACACTCATTCGATTGAGTGAGGGTGGCGACCCGGTAGAGGCGTTGTGCTGGTTCTTGGTTGAGGTGGCGAATTTTGTTGAAGCCAACGGATCGCTATTGTGCGAGGGCGTGGGGCAAATGGAAGCGATGGGCTTGGGACACCCGGCGCATCTGTGGTGGCGGCAGACCATCCGCGCACTGCTTGTTCAAACGGGCCGCCCGATAGATGTGGACTATACGGCGGACATGTTGTATGTCATGCTGGACGTTCATGTGGCGTATTTTCAACGTAAGGTCATGGGCTACGGCTCGACCCAGATTATCAATGGCCTCCTCAATACCGTGATGCGACTTTTAGCATAAACGGACACCCGTCCCTTTCTAATGCAATTCTAATTTACAACCCCCCAGTCGTATGTTATTCTTTATCTATTCGGACTACAGTCCGTTTGATGATGAGAATAATGAGAGAACAACTGGGGAGACCTTTCCAATGGCTAAATGGAACATTGATAATTCACACAGCGGCGTCAATTTTTCTGTCCGCCACATGATGGTAACTACCGTGCGCGGCTCCTTCCAAAATTTTAGCGGCACGATTGATTTTGACCCAGCCAATCCTACGGCAGGGTCGGTGGAAGTCACGATTGATGCCAACAGCATCAACACGGGGGCGAATGACCGCGATAACCATCTGCGGAGTGCCGATTTTTTTGATGTCGCCAATCACCCCAACATCTCCTTTAAGAGCACCAAAGTTGAAGTCAAGGGCGACAATGCGGGCAAAATCTATGGCGATCTGACCATTCATGGTGTGACCCGTCAGGTCGTTTTGGAGACGGAATTTTTGGGCGAAAACACGAACCCTTGGGGGGCGAAGGTCATTGGGTTTAATGCCATCACCAAGATCAATCGTGAAGATTTCGGCCTGACTTGGAACGTCGCACTGGAAACGGGTGGCGTGTTGGTTGGCAAGGAAATCAAGATCGAATTGGATGTCGAAGCTGCCTTAGTGGTTGAA
The DNA here is from genome assembly GCA_024434115.1 of Chloroflexota bacterium. GTDB lineage: Bacteria > Chloroflexota > Anaerolineae > Aggregatilineales > J027 > CFX10. The sequence continues at coordinate 140,239 of QMIT01000004.1, read as the reverse complement.
CCCGTAGCGGCCAGTGCGTAATGGTAGCCTCGGTTGAGATGTATTGGTAAAAATGGGTAGATCAAAAGGAGGGTTTGTAGCCCTCCTTTTTGATTTTTATTCGCTGTCGGCCCAGTGTATGAGGCCGGTCAGAATGGGGTCGGCCAGATAGGTGTGCTTGGGCAGCACACGAACGGAAATACCCTGCTCGCCCGTCTGGGTGTAATTGAGGGTGGCCTCGAAATGATAGAGGGCGCCCTGCGGTTTGCCATTAGCCTCCATATCAACGGCGCTGCCACTTTGCAACATGCCCTTGCTATCGAGTGAGCCGGAATAGAGTTGCACTACCACGTCGCTGGGTTTGAGCGCACCCAGATTGACCCATGCCTCGACCTTGAGCGCTTCGCCAACGGTCACATGCTCGGTTGAGGCCTGCACTTTTTGAATGCTGATATTGGGCCAAGCGCGACGGACATCAATGAGCCAGTCAGCGTACTGCTTACCCTCTTTGAGGCTGTCTTTGGTCAGGGCTTGGATGCGGTCACGGGAGGGGAGATAGAATTTGGTAGTGTATTCTTCGACCATACGATCCGTGTTAAAGAAGGGGGAGAGGGTTTTCATGCTGGCTTTGACCTTACGCATCCACTCACGCGGGAGATTATCACGCCCTCGATCATAGAACAGCGGAATCAGATCTTTCTCCAACATGTTATAGAGGGCTTGGCTTTCGATATAGTCTTGAAGCTCCTCTTGTTCGGTGTTGTACTCCTCCCCATTGCCGATGGCCCAGCCGACTTCGGGGCTATAGGCTTCGGCCCACCACCCGTCCAAAATACTACAGTTCAGCCCCGCGTTATAGATTACCTTCATGCCGCTTGTGCCGCTGGCTTCTTGAGGGCGGCGGGGGTTGTTCAACCACACGTCTACGCCTTGCACCAGATAGTGGGCGACGTTCATGTCATAATTTTCAAGGAAAATGACAGAATGGCGGAATTCGGGTGCGCTGGCGAACTTGACCACCTGTCGGATGAATTCCTTGCCGGGTTGGTCGTGTGGGTGGGCCTTGCCAGCGAAGATAAACTGTACCGGGCGGTCAAAATTATTCAGCATCCGTTCCAAGCGCACCGGGTCACGGAACAAGAGAGTGGCCCGTTTGTAAGTGGCAAAACGACGTGCAAAGCCGATGGTCAAGGCTTCCGGGTTCAGCACTTCTTCGGCGGATTCTACTTCAGATTGTGACATGCCACGCCGCACCAGTTGTTCCTTTAGACGGGTACGGGCAAAGGCGACTAGACGGGCACGACGCCGTTCATGGACACGCCAGATTTCGGTGTCGGGGATGCGGTCAACCTCATTCCAGACATCTTCTTCAGCAGCGTTGGTGCGCCACGAGGGGTCAAGATAGCGGTCAAAGAGACTCGCCATGTCGCGGCTGACCCATGTCTTGACGTGTACCCCATTGGTGACATGTTGAATCGGGACTTCGGTCTGAGGCACTTCAGGGAAAAGCCACTGCCACATTTGTTGGGAGACATCGCCATGCAATTTGCTGACCGCGTTGGTGGCGGCGGACATCTTCAGGGCCATGACGGGCATCGAGAATAGGGTATAAGTCCCCATGCGTTCGCGGCCTAGATCATGGAACTGATCACGGGTGAGACCCAATTCCTGCCATAGCCATGTCAGATATTCGTCAATCAGATCATAACCGAAACGTTCCAGACCCGCCGACACGGGGGTGTGGATGGTGTAGACGCTGGCGGTTGCCAAGATATTGCGGGCTTCATCAAAGGTGACGCCGGGATTTTCTTTCATAAAAATGCGGATGCGCTCAAGAGCACTAAAGGCACTGTGGCCTTCGTTCATGTGGATGACTTGGGGCCGTAGATTGAGGGCTTCTAACATACGGATGCCGCCGATGCCAAACAGGATTTCCTGTTGGATACGGGTGCGGCGATCTCCCCCATAGAGGCGGTCAGTCAGGTTATACAGGTCGCCTGAATTCAAGGGGTGGTTGGCGTCGAGCAGGTAGAGATTAACACGACCTACCGCTACCTTCCATACGTAGGCATAGACATTGACTTTGCCCAACGGCACAGAGATTTCAAGACGTTTGCCATCGGCTCCCATCACGGGTCGAATAGGCAAGTTGGCGTAATCATTGATGGGATAGGATTCTTGCTGATAGCCATCTTGATTGAGATACTGTTGGAAATAGCCCTCTTGATAAAGCATCCCAACGCCAACCAACGGTAGCCCTAAGTCCGAGGCGCTCTTGAGATGGTCGCCTGCCAAGACACCGAGACCACCGGAATAGGTTTGGAGGGCAGTGGTCAGTCCAAATTCCATACTAAAATAGGCGATATGGGGTTTCTCGGCTTTGCCATGTGTGCGCTCGTACCATGTATCGGTGCTGGTCATGTACTCATTAAAACCCTCCACGACCCGCTTGAGTTGATTTAGGAATGAAGTATCGCGGGCAACTGCATCAAGGGTTTGTTGGGAAATCAGGCCCAACATCCAAACCGGGTTGTAGTTAGAACCAATCCATAGCTCACCATCAAGGCGACGGAAAAGCTCTACAGATTCATGATCCCAAGACCAACGTAAATTGTATGCTAAATCAAGGAGGGGTTTCAGTTCGGGCGGGAGTTTAGGAGAGACTTCTACTGTTGTAACAGGGCGAATCATCGTCGTGAGGAACTCCTGTGTTTTATTTGCATAATAGAACCTGTTCAATAAAGCTATGAGACTGCAAAGCTGCCAAAGACGCAAAGAAAATAGTCGTCACTCACCAGCATAAGCCGCGCCTAGAAAAAAGGCAACCTTGCAATATAGGCAATTTGGTTAAACCTGCCTGCGGTATACTTTAGATATGGAGGCATTCCGGCCATGCGCAAGTATTTTCGAGCGACGTATGCGATGCAATTTGTGGCGGCGCTGAGTTTGTTGGTGGCGCTATTTTTGCCATGGCATGTGCGGGGTGGAACGGCTATTGATTTAATGGGACGGATGTTTGACAATTTTTTCTTCCCCTACAGTTTGGTTTCGCCTTGGGCTTTGTTGGCAATACTGCCGATCACCGCGATTGTCAGCATGGTACGTGGAGTGATGGGGATGATGTTTTATGATGAGGTATTGTGGTACAAATTGGCATGGCGATTGGGGTTATTTGCCATTATTTCGATGGCGTGGTTTTATATGGCGTTTGGGGTAGACGACGACATGGCATGGACACAGGTCAATAATTTGCGCGTGGGCTATTGGCTTACGGGTTCGTCGCTGCTGATGCTGGTGGTGGTGCTTATCTTGGAGCGGATTATCCCCAAAGAAGACCCGGTACTTCAGCGATTGTCCCGGTTGCCCCTGAATGACCCAGAGCGAATCCTCAGCGGCTACTATCGGGCCTGCCCCAACTGCTTGTCGCCGAATGATCCTAAAGCGCGGCGCTGTGTTAATTGTGGTGTTCTTATATTTCCAGATATTCCGCATGAGGAGAAGTCAGGGTGAGTGAAATTGATCAGGGCCAAACTCAAGATGCAACTCAAGGCCAAACTACTGAGACCAATCCGCCACCACAGGTCATTGTGCAGCAGGCCGTTATCAAAGGCAGTATGTTGGGTGGGGTGCTGCTGGTGTTGTTTGTGATTGGGGCCGTCTTGGTTTATTTGCTGACAGGGGCGGCGGGCTGGGATAATGATTCTATCCGGATTATCTCGGCCATGTGTGTCGGGCCGCTGTTGGGTTTGGCGGTCTTTGGGGCATGGGTATTGATACAGCGAGGCAAGTCGGCGCATGGGTGATTCATATTCATATGGGAATGGTAACGGGTCAACCCCACCCCAGTTGACTCAAGAACGACTCAAAAAGCGTGGGGGTATTCATCTCTCCTTTTTACGCTGCCCGGTGGATGGAAGTGCATTAATCCAGACAGGTAGTGGACTGGTATGCCAACAAGAAGCGGGGCATGTCTATGCACTCCAAGACGGGGTGTATCGCTTGGTGACACCTGAGCAGGCCGTTGTTTTTAATCAGCAATCGGTAGCGATGGCCCAGCAGCTTCAATCACAGGGGTGGTTGCCGCCGGATGTAGATACGTTTCGACAGTTACCCCAAACGGGATTGGCGGGGTGGCCTGCTCTCTATTGGCAGCGGCGGGCGAACGTCACGGCGGAATTTTGGCGGATATTGGAAGCGGCGCGACGAGATGCTGAGATGCTGCCGATTGGTTCGATGGGGTATGCACTGGATATTTCCGACAGCACGGGTTGGTTTGCCTACTGCCTCGATGTATCGGGTTTTAATACCATTGGGATGAGTCAGCACGTCGGGCCATATGGCTTGACGAGCTATCCGTATGCACGGTATTTGCGAGTGCAGACGGCGTGGGATAGTCTGCCATTTAAAACCCGAGTGTTTGATCTGGTGGTATTCAGTTTTAGCCTAGAGAAGTATGCCCAACCCGAACGGACATTACGGGAGGCGGCTGAACTGCTGCAACCGGGGGGACATCTGGTGATTATGCTGGATTTGTTAGATGACGAGCCGAATGGTAAGCCAGATTTGGTCAGCCTAGCGGAGAAGGTGATGCGCGAGGTGGGTCTTGAGGTGGAGCGCCGACGGGTGACGCCGATGGGGAATCCCGTCAACAAGATCGCCCAAACTTTACGGCGTGCCGATAGTCCCGCGTTGGTGGTGGGGCGTTTGATTACATGACCAATCCCAAATTATTTCTCCTTTACGCGCCGATTGACACAGAATGGGCGCAAGGGTTTTATCAACAACTGCGTGAGGCTGGATATACGCTGTATATGGAGCCGCCGGAGAGCGACCCCGAGGATGCCACATTGCAGCGCAAAACAACGGCTGCGTTACAAAAAGCGACGCATTTGTTGGCAGTGGTCTCCAAAGAAAGTGCGTTGGGGGAATCTGCCGCTGCATTTGAGGCGTGGTGGCGGCCTTTTTTGCGAACAGGGCGTCCGGTCATTGCGTGTATTGTCCCCGATGCACCCCCCGGCGCGGAACATTGGATGCCGTTTGATTTACTACGGCAACGACGGGCCGATTTTCGAGAGTCGGATGGCATGGCACAATTGCAAAAATGGATTGGGCCTGCGCCAAGTGTTTCCGGTGAGAACCTGCCGATTTCAGAGCCATTATCCTCGCGGGCAGATGCGGCAAGTCGGGCGGCGCGACCTGAACCAACACCACGTCCAATCGCAGCCACCCCTCGGCGGCCCCCAACATCCGCCAAGCCGAAAGTGGTAGAAGAACCTCTAGCCCCCCGACCTAAGCCTTCGTTTTTGCGGATGGTTCTGAATACGATTGGGATATTGATAGGGCTAGTGGTAGTGGTAGTTTTGCTTTTTGCCGCCTCTCAATCGGGCGACTCCTCCACTAGCGGAATTTCTGCTGAGGCATGGTTGGTCAGCTTGTTGATTGTCGTGGTGGCCGTCGCATTAATTGGGCGAATTGTGACCCAGCGACAGCGCCGACAATGGCGACTTGAACAGCGGCGTCAGATGGCCCAGACCCGTGCAGAAATTGAGGCTGAGGAGGCTGCCAAAACACCGGAAGTTTATTTGGAAGTTATTCAGAGCAAGGCCAAAGGTGATGTGGGGCAGATTTGGCCGATAGATGATTTTGCACTGACGGTTGGGCGGGGGGTAAAGGTTGATGTACCCCTGCGGGATCGGGCGATTGCAAGGCGCCAGTGCATGGTGTTTTTAGATGACGAGACAGGCCGCTATTATCTGGAAAATTTGGATGACCGTGAACGCACGGTGTTTTATGATAAGCCTTTGCTGCGGGGCGAGGTTGTGCCGATTGAAAACGGGGATATGATCCGCTTGGGGAAGTCGGTGGTACTGCAATTTCGCCTTACACGGGGCTAAAGCCGCCGTGCTGAATTTAGCTATAGGCCTATAAACAAAACAACCTGAGAAATTCCCATGAGTTGGGAACTGCTCAGGTAGTAGCGTTCGATTTAATCATTGGGTTAGTCGGCGGCAGCCTCGGCGGGCTTGGCTTTGGTCTCAACGGGGGTGCTGGTTTCGGTTGTCGTTGAAGTAGTGCTATTGGACTTCGTGCTGCCCAACACGCTGTCTTTTTTGCCTTTGCTATCCGTGATATACCAACCAGAACCTTTGAAGACCACTCCAGCGGCTTGAATGACGCGGAAGACGGCGTTTTCGGTCTGGCAGTTGGGGCAATCCGTCAACGGGGCATCATGAAAACTTTGGCGGGTTTCAAATTCGTGGCCGCAAGCGCGACACTGATAGGCATATAAGGGCATAGGCGTTTCACCATCACTCTAACTAACCTGACGAGATATCACATACACATGATACACCATAAAATTCTACAATTCTATTGAAGTGGAATCAAGCAGGTGGTGGAAATTTTTGTGCAAAATTTATGTTTGCATAAAAAGGACGCGGTTGGAAGCCACGCCCTTACCAAAATCAACCCCCACCGGGACGGAAAACAGGTCTTTCAGGGCAGATGTACCAACCTGCGCCACTGCGCTGCATTTCGAGTGGGGCGACGGTATTAATCGTTTCGACCTGTTCATTGCCCGAACCAACACCCCGCACAATGTAGCCGCTCCACCGGATGACGACTTTGCCATCCACAATTTCAGGCATCGAGACGGTCTGATCTACGTTCACGCCCAAATAATTCTTGGCGATGGTGTTGAGGAAGGTGTCTCGATTCGGGATATAACTGAGCACGTCTGGGCAGAAGAGGGTCTTATAACCTTCGTAATCACCCGTGCTGAGGATACGCCAATAGGACAGGCCAAACGCATCCAAAAATTCCATGTCGGCGGTGGTCAGGAAGGTTTCACCCTGCGTGGTTTCACTGCCTGTAGAGGGGTTCTCGCCTGTTCCATAACTGGGGTCTTGAATGGGGGCAAGATTGCCTGTAACCCCCGTCGGCGGGAAGACCACGATGCGCGATGTGCCCGCGTCGGCAACATAAAGCTGCCCGTTTTGACCAAAGGCCAGACCCCCCACAATCAAAACGCCTGCGATATTGCCATTTTGATCGAGATTATTCGCGTCTACGGCGAGGCCACCATTGAGGGCAATCATCGCTTGACCACTTAGATCATAACCGACGACACGCGGGCCACTGTTGCCACCACTGCTGTCCATGTCGCCGACAAAAATGAGCGTGCCATCTGGCGAAATGGTGAGATAGGGGCGATTGGGTGAGAACTGCGTGCCTTCCCACATGTTGACATCCCAGCTACGGACATAGATGCCATCGCGCTTGAAGACCGAGACACGCTGATTCCATGTTTCAGCGATGTATAGTTCGCCGGAAATTGGATGGATGGCAATGCCGACGGGTTCTTGAAGTTGGCCTGCGCCTGTGCCCCGTGAGCCAATGTCGCGGATGTAGTTCCAATTTTGGTCATAGACGCGGATACGGTGGTTGCCTGTGTCGGCGACGTAGATGAAGCCATTCTTATCAACGGCAACATCACGTGGGCCATAGAAACCCTCGATTGAATCCGTGCCATCGGCAATGACCCCATTACGGCCATAGGTATCAATCAATTCACCGGCGGGGTTGAAGACGACAATGCGATGATTCCACGTGTCGGCGGCATAGATATTGCCATCCACCGGACTAACCGCGACACCCCATAGTTCATTCAGTTGACCAACCCCCATTTCCCGTAGGAATGTGCCATCGGGGGAGTAGATGGCGATACGGCGATTCTTGTTATCCGCCACGACCAAATTGCCATCGGCGTCTACTTCAATGTCACGCGGCTCGGTTATTTCGCCTTGACCAAACGCGGCACTGGGGACCACTTCACGCTGTACCACGTTTTCAGGATCGGGAACCAACCGTTCGGTGACACTTTGTCCATCAAGGCCGCTATCCCAAATGGTGGCAACAAAGTCTTTGTGGACGTAGACATACAGTGCGTCGGAAACAGGCCAATTTTCAACGTTATAGCGACTGTCGGCACCACATTCGCCAGTAATGCGCTGGATGCAGGTTGGGTCATAGGCGTCTTCGCTGCCTTCAACCAGACATTGGCGCATATCGCGTTCAATGCACTCGGCCTGCCCATAGCCTTTGTAATCACGTGCCCACCAGATGTCCCAAATAGCCCGCCGATAATAGCTGGCGGCAGGGTTGGTGGTGTCGGATTCAAAAAGATTGGCGATGCGATTGTAGTCCAAATTGAAATAGGCCTGCATGGGCCACCACAAGCGGATGTAGTCGAAGCGATAATAATCTTTGCCGAGGATGCGCTCGACTTCGGCGTTTTTCTTGTTGCCAACGATGACCACTTCCGCGCCGTCTAACTGGGCAGGGTTGCTGCTGACAGTGGTGGCCTCGCCAACCATAAAGCCGTAATTGCGGAAATCGCGCAGATACCATGTGAAGGGCCATGAAGACTCGTCATCATAGACAATACGCATGTTCATGCCGTCGGGGTGGCGTTCGGCTAGGTAATAGACATCTTCCATGACTGTCTTGACGGCTGGGCCGGAATGGGCATAGACCATAAATTCAGTGGGGTAGTCGTAATTGATGTAGGCCGCGAGCCACGCCACCCGTGCAGTCAGAACCGCCAGCAAAATGGTTGCCGAAACGAAGATGAGTTTACGGGCTTGTTCAAACCCGGTCTGGATGGTTAACTGTACCATGAAATAGCCCGTGATGATGACGCCAATGAGCGCGGCAATCCACTGCCCGGTGGCTTCCAATTCCATTTGGGAACGGCCCTGAAATGGCAAATCGGTTCCCCCGGTGAAGGCTGGCATCAATAGCTGTTCAAGGGCGATTAGGAATACGGGTACGACGAGGGCCAACAATACCCAACCACTGGCTTTGACACTTGACCAGCGGATTTTATCAATCACCGTTCCCAAGTAAGCGCCGCCAACAAATATCAATGGCACGCTGATATGGGTGGTCAACCAAGGCATCTTTTCGCCTGCCATTGTGAGTGCAACGATAATCATCACACTCCAATAGCCCATGAATTGCAGGAAGGGGAAACCGCCTAAATAGGTCGGGTCGCCATTGGAGCGTTTCGCCATTTCTTCGTCATGGTCATAGGGGCGTGCCCAATTTGGCACACTGTAGTTGCCATTTTCACCTTGCTCGGCCAACCAATCACTTAGATCAGGCAAGGCTGGATTGTTGCCGTTTTCATCCGTAGCTACTGCTTCGGTTGGGGAGGCTGGGCTTGCGACATTGGTTGCGACGGTGGGTGATCCTAGCTGTGTCTCGCCGGCAGAATAGCTGCGTTCGGCCATCTCAATCATTTCGGTTGAGATGCTGGTGAGTGTTTCGCCTTCACTGCCGACCATTTCATAAAGGGAACGGGATTGTTCGGGAGTGAGGGCGGCTTCCGTTTGCGTAGCAGATTGGGCGTTTTGGTGATAGGCGGCCTCACGAATAAAGCGGTTGGCTTTTTGGCGGAATTCAAAGAGACCTGATAGGCCCGCAAACCCCGCGATGCTGGCGATGATGGTCGGCAAAAATTCATAGACCGGGATTTCAAGGAAGGTGTAATAATACTGCGGTTGACTGCCGCGCCGCACCCCTTGTTGTTCCAGCCAATAGCCGAGTGAGCCGATCAAGCCTGTACCGACGCCATTGCCATTGGTAAAAAAGGTCGTGAAGAAGACGACAAACAACAAAGCAAATACGGCCAGCGGGATAGGCCAGAGGCGATAATTCCATGCCAAGCCAACCGAAGCACTGACTAAGAAAAATGGAATGACGACCAAGATGGCGGCTTTAAAAGTGTCATCCGGGAGTGGGGCGGCGTCCAATGTGTAGCCTGCCCAAAACAGCGGGAAGGCCGCCAACCATGGAAAGGCCAATGTACCAATCACAATCAAGACATCAAAAACGGGTTGGCGATTGAGGAAATCCCACCAATTGGTGAACATGCGCGTCAATAGGACGGCTGCCGTAATAATTGTTCCGGCCAGCCATGAGAACCATATATATTTGTTGTGGTGTTGGACATCCTGCTGAATCTCGGGGGCGTTGGGGTCGGCAGCAAATTGGGATTGCTGTACTTCGTCTTCGGTTTTCAAACTGCGACGTTCGGCTACCAACAACACCCCAAAAAAGATCGTGGCAACCAAGAAAATAATCAAGACATCTTGCCAAGGGGGACGCAGCAGAAAGGCCACAACGAGCAGGTCAATGGGCAGCAAAATCCACAAGGCGGCTTTGGGTAGACCAAAATCTGGCCCGACGACATTCAAAAATAGCACGATAATGTTGAGCGCTACCCCACCGATTACGACAGCGGCATCCCCCGGTGTAAAGCGCAGTGAGGTCGGGGTTTTGAGGGCGGCAATCAAGATGGTCAGGAAACAGATCACGCCGATGGGGACAAGCAGCCATGTCGCGGCGTGGCCGAGTTCGGTTTCATTAACCCGAACATCAATGGCCTCGATTTTCTGACCGGGGCCGGGTAGCTCATTGATAATATTGGGATTAGTGGCGGCCTGTTCTTGGATCTGCTGGGCAAAGGTAAATTCTTCAAAAACGGTTTCGGGCTTGATGATGTCCAAAATACTAAAGGCCCACAGCGCCGCAACCCCACCAATCACCAAACCCGCCGTAATCAAAATGATGGTGCTGCGGGCGTCGGCCAGCAAATTGACGACCATTTGAGCGACATTAGGTTCGGGGCGGGTTTTGACGAGGCGTGCGCCACGACCGAGGAAGAGGAATAGTAGCCCGCGTGTTGGGCCAAACAATTCTGCCAACACAAAAAAGACAGCAGCAAAAACCAGCGTGAAAAATCGGCCTTGCGTGAGACTGAGCGGGCCAAGCAACATGTTCCCCGGTTGCAGAGCTTCGGTAAAGATGCCCAACAAGTGACCCACGAGATACCCCAAAATGCCTGCAAAGGCGAACGTGACAAGATGCCCAAACAACAATTGCCAAAGTGGGGTAGGGGTTTCAACCGGGGTGGTTTTGACGACCTCTGGTTCATCGTCAATGGTTGGGCTGGGCACATAAACATCATCAACCGAAATTTGGCGTTTGAAATTCAGGTCTTGGATGATCCGCAAAATCCAATAGAGGGTAAAGAAGCTGCCAATAATGGCAATATACATAAAGGCGACTTCTTTACTGGCAAGGGAGAGCAGCATCCCGCCACCAATCACCGCCAGCCAGACGGGGCGACGGGGTTTTTCGCCATCTATGTATTGCATAATGCCATAGAACATAACAAGTGTGAAGAAAACGGATGGGATGTCTTCGCGGATATAGCGGCTGTGAAACAAGATCATCGGCGAAATAATGAGGCCGATGCTGGTGATAATCGCTCCAGTTTTGCCGATCCAACGCCTAAACAATAGCGGGAACATGACCAACAGGACCCCCAGCACCGCCGGGTAGACACGGGCGCTAAAATCGCTGGGGCCAAAGAGCCAATAGAAAAACGCGACCATATGGAAAATCACTGGCCCGTGCATCAGGGGGGTATGTTGGAAATCACCGGCGTCATAGAGCTTCCACGAATAGTAGGTGTGGAGACTTTCGTCATGGCTCATGACACGTGCGCCAACATCCCAAAACCGGCTGATGACCGCCACCGCGAAGATGATGACGTAGGCAATGGTTTCAAAGTTGAGCGTATAGAGTCGCTGAAGGGCTTTTTCTAGGACGGGTGGCCCGTCGTTTTGGGCCGTTGGGTTTAATGTTGCCATAAGTCGAAAATTGTTCTTCTCTGGTCTGGTATAAGATGGTCGTCCAAGTATAGCAGATTTAAAACGAATTACTGACGAGTTTCAAGAGCGGCCTCGCGGCTTGGTTCAAGAGTTGAACCGGGTACAGGAGCAGGTGTCAATCCAACTGCCCGGACATCCGAGCGGGTGCGGGGTGAAATAGGCAAAAAGAGGCCCGTGCGTAGATCACAATATTGAAAATCCGCTTGGATGCGATAAACTACGGCCTCGACCACATTCGCCCCGTTGGAAGAAGCTACCACTGCACGTGGTACTTCGAGGGTGCTGACCCGGATGGCGACAGGCGTATTGGTGGTGGCCGGGATATTTTTGAGATTGGTCGAAGCCAAAACTGCTGTTTGGGCCTTAATCAGGATAGGTACCATCATCAATATGACTGCAACCATGCACAACAGCATCCCGCCTTGTGCCCAATCCATCTTTTCACGGAGGCGGGAAGGCTGTTTGGATTTTTCCAATATGTCTGGTAACAGCGCCGTCAATTGTTTGTGCGTAGGGCAGCCAAACGCAGGCATTTCGCGCTTGAGTTGAGATTGGGAATATTGGATGGCCTCAAGTTCTGCCTGCCATTGATGCGAGATAGCCAAACGTCGCACGACCTCGCGCCGTTGGGCCGGGGTGAGAGTCCCTTCCAGATAGGCTAAAAGTTGCTCCTTGATGTCCACAGCTATCCTAAAAATTCCTCTAGTAATGCAATATCATTTGGCTGCATCGCACTGCGGAGGGCTTCATGAGCCAAACGAATGCGCGACTCAGCGGTTTTGGGCGGGATGTTCAAAATCTCACCCATTTCACGATAGGTCAATCCCTGACCATAACGCAAAGCAACGGCCTCGCGCAGGCGGGATGAAAGCGTTTTGAGGGCTTGGGCCAAGACGCGGTTGGCGTCCTCACGCAGACTGGCGGTCTCCGGATTTTCGCTTTCTGGCCCGTGCGGTTCGAGACCGAGTAATAATAAATCGCTTAGAGCGACGGTGGGCAGCATCTTGCGGCGGCGGGCATTACGGCAGCGGCTGATGGTAATCGTATACAGCCATGTGCGGAATTGACCCCGATTGGGATCATACAGTTTGAGATTGCGAAAGACATAGACGAACACTTCTTGTACTACATCTTCCGCATCCTGACGATGCAGCAAGACGCTATAGCCCAAGCGATAAACACCCGGCGCATATAGGTCATACAGTTCGGTGCAGGCCGTTTGATCGCCGCGTTGAATACGGGTCATCAACGGATTGAGAATTGGGTCGTCGTGTTTTGTGTCCATAAATCCTATACTACACAGTGGAGCGCCAAATCCCTCACTGGCTGACGGGGACTTCATCCACTCCATACACATCTTTACGTACCCATAACATCATCTTTTGATCCGGCACGGTTGGATAACGGGTTTCGCGTAGGGTTAGCCAGCCGAGTGTATCCACCCAACTCAGCCAACTGAGTTCGTAATGGCGGGTCAAAATCACATCTTGGCCCACATAATCCGCCCCGATGTCTAATGCTTGACCACTTGGAGTGGGGGGCGCGATGACAACGGCGGAGTTGATTTCGATGCCTATGCCTTCGACGAACTGGGTGCGCTCAAAATTACGCAGCGCCCATGCCAATGCACCATCATCCGGCGCGTGGACGGTGATGTCAATACGATATTCTTCACCGTTGTCCTGACGCGACATAAATTTCAAGGTGTCCACCATCGCGTCATAATTCACAGCGGTGTCGCGGCTTTGCCACAGTTCGCGGGGGTCATCGGCAAAAGTGACACTGGCCTGCCAGCCCAAGCCGATACCATATAAGCTGAAATAGGCCAATATGCCAAAACCTAAGCCCCGCCACGCGGCCCGGCTACCCCACAGACTGCCCACCAAGAAAAACAGAATAATCAGCAGGAGGAGCGAGAACAACAACACCAGCGGCGCGGTCACAGGCAGAGGCGGATTGGCCTGCAAAATGCGGAATGTGGCAAGGATATAGGGAATATCCAAATAGAAACTGTCCCGTTCTTTGTAATCGGCGGGATAGGTCATAACCAGATATTGCCCACGCTCGTTTAAGGTCTCAGCGGAAGGGGTGACATTTAGAAAATAAGTGCCTGTTGGCAAATCCAAACGTTCCACAATGCCCTTGCCGCCATCCGGGGGATAGGCGAATGGGCCATAAATCACCTGTTGGTTTTCGTCCAAGACGGTTAGCTGGGGGGCGATGTTGCCATCGAGACGCCAAATCTGCACCACCAGCGCGGTTGGCTGAACCGTGACATACAGCGGGAAGGTACTGAGTGAGTTTTGCGGATCATAAAATGAGCCGATACGTGCGCCAGAAGTCAGTGTCCCCTGTGATTTTTCGGTGGCAGTAAAATTGATGGGTTTGTAGTTGCCGGGGAAGGCTTCACGCTGTAAGGCACGCCCTACGACCAAGCCATTCACCGAGAGGGCGGTCAGCAGCAAAGCCACCCCAACAGCATGGGCCGGGATGCCCCAATTCGGCACAATCCAATAACCCGTTTGGGCGCTGTGGCACATGCGGGTGATGATAAACGCCCCCAAACCAGCGGCAGGCATGGTAATCCATAAGGCGGCATCGGGTGTTGCGCCGGGGTAGAGAATGGCGGCGAGGATGGCCCACATAAACCAGCCAGCAAAAAAACGGGTTAGGAAATTGCCCTCACTCAAGGCGAAATAGAGGCCCACTAATCCAAATAACACTAAACCGAGGTCATAACGCAGGCTGACCACAAAGGCATAGGGATAAGGGACACCCGCTGTGCGATGGTTGATGCCATCAATAAATTGGCTGATGGTGTTGCCCGCAGCAGTGAGACCAGATGGGGCGAAAAATAGGGCCGTACCGACCACCAGCACTAAGGCTAATGCGCCCATCAGCCCTTCAACCAAAGGCCATGATTTGGAAATTTCGCGCAGGGTCTCGGCGGGCGTTTTGGCGTCAGTTTCGGAAATTAGATTACGGGATGACCACAGGGCCAACGCCAAGCCACACAATAGACCGATGGCAGTCATGATGCCTGTTGTCTCGGTCAGGAGCAAAATCGCGCTGCCTGCCATTGTTGCGCTGATGGCATAGGCTTTGCTGCGGGTCTGGATGTATTGCCAGAGACACCAACCGCCGATAAATACCACTGCCATCGTCCATGTCGCCGCACCCATTGTGCGGGAAGCGGCCATCGCCACCGGGGAAAAGGTCAGCAGAAGCGCGAAACTTAAGGCCGTGACACGCCCCAAAAAGCCACGCCACAACAGCGGGCCTAAGACCAATAATGTGCCCATAATGGCTGTGCCAAGACGCGCCACGCTGTCGGCATTGCCCAAGAAAATAAACAGGAGCATGTTGACAAAGGCCATCATGGGGCTGTCGGCGACGACGGTATCCCCCGGCACGCGGGTATTGACCAAGCGCAAGGCAGCAAGGGCGTCATGGGCCTCACGGTTGGTCAGGGGGGCGTGATCGAGCGAGATTAGGCGCAGCGCACCCGCCAAAATGAGCAGGGCGAGATAGGCCAGCACTTCACCGGAAATATTGAGCCGTATTCCGCTGACGGTAGGACGGGATTCTAAATTCATGGGGACTTCCATGCAAAACGATCCTATTCCGCACTGACCCGATAGAGGGCCACACTGCCTTCGTGACAAACCGGGTCTAAAAGTTCGCTAAATTTACTGAGGCCACCGGAGTCTTGACCGCCATAGGTATTAAACTCCGAATTGCCGACCATGACATAATCAATGCCGTATTTATCTATAATATCCTGCGCGGTGTTCCAATCCTCAGTAGTGTAGAGGGTGAAAATATCCCCTTCACGATTGCCTGCCACGTCGCCGTAGGTATCGCCGCGCCACTGCCGTTCATGATTGTCCCAACCCAACAGAGTAGGAATGCCCGTCAACATGCTGACCCGTCCCAGATGCGCTGTGTAGCCACCGCCGGGAGTCTCAACCAAAATCGCATCATTTTTGCGGGGTTCGAGCTTCATAAAACATTCGTTGATAAGTTTCCATTCGTCGGTGCCGATCGCTTGAACAATGGTTGGGCCAGCGTCCAGTGAGATTTTAGGGACGCCGGGGCAATCCGTTGCACCGAGGGCTTGGCAATCCTCAATCATCGCCAATTGGTCATCCAAATTCGTTTCGTATAGTGCCCGTGACCGTACCGCATAATAAGGATACAGCGCCCCCGCCCACAAAAGATAGAGCAGCCCTACCACATAGACCCCACGCAGCACAAAAACGGACACCGGGGCGATACGATTTTCCTCATCGGCTCGATTGGGAGCGCCGTTCAAAATGGCAAAGATCGCGTAGGCCGCGCCGATGCTGAACAACGTCCAGCTTTGATAGTAGAGCTTAAAGATGGTGTTCATGCGGTTGCCGAAGTTGTCAATCAGGTAGATGACATCGGGAACAAAAGTCGTGACCACGCCCATCGCAATCAGCAAGAGGGCTACCCCAGTGCCGGGGCTGTAATCAATAATCGGGGTCGGTTTATCATCGTCTCGTGCATTCGGATTGCGGGCAAACAGGCGCATCACGATAATGGCGGCGATGGTCAGCAGGACGAATTGACCAGCTAAGGCTCCGAGTCGGCGCTGATAGACGGTATAGAGGGTCAAGCGCGTCTTGGAGAGTTCGCCTAAATCCTGCCCCAAAAGTTTGACTTGGCGGACTTCATTATCGTCGCGCAGTTCACTAAACAGCCGAAATCGCGCTTGGCAATTGGAACGGGCGGGTTCAGCAAGTGTCCCAATGAGTCCTTCTTGGCCTTTTTGTAGGGGGCAGGTGCGGCTGTCCACAATATAGGCGGAGAACAGTGGGACACCAACAGCAAAAATCAAACCGAGCAAGATCAACCCGATCACCACGCCATACCGAATACGCCGCCCCGCCCGACCCATTTGCTGGAAAATGAAGGGCAAAATCAGCAGGCCAAAGATGCCAAATTGCAAAAATAGCTGCTGTGAACGAGTGGGATAAATCAAATTGGCTGACATGCCTTGCGATTGACTGGTGAAACTGACCAGCCATGGGAGATAGAGTAAGATAAAGAGAATCACCAGCGAGCCACCCAGCCGAACGACTGACCCCCAATCGTTGTCATCTAAGGCCCAATTGACAATCAAGGTAACGGGAGCGACCAATATTAGACCGATGAGGATTTCGCCGATAGATAAGCCATCGCCCAATGTATCGGAGGTGGCGAAAAGCAACATGAGGGCGATAAACACAGGCCCGACTAGATAAAGGTTTTGTTTGCGGCGGGTTTCTAGGGTGATGACGCGGCCTAATTCACCAAAGCCATTTAATCCACCTGTGCCATTGTGCATCAAGCGGCGCAGTGCCTCCGCCCCGACCAATAGGCCAAGATAGAGGGCATCCCACGCATTCATAAAGACAATGCCGCCGAAAAATACACCGTAAAGGAGGATTTCCCAATTGGCGAGTTTGGTGGGCCGCATGGCAAGGCTGGCGGCTAGGCCAATGATTAGGAGGGTGAAGGGCAGGGCCAACACGTGGGGATGATTGTCGCCCAAGATAAAGCTGAACTGCGGAAATTCGGTGATGGCTTCCTCATAACCACCGCTGAATTTTTTGTCATAAACAAGGCGGCTTTGTTTAAACCACCACCAAAATTCCCACTTATTGCCCGCTTCTTCAAGTTCGGCATCATCGGTATCATCCCAATTGGGAATACCATCACGGTCTTCATCCGGGGCGAATACGTAATTCTGCGTTATAGGGTCTTCAGGGCTGACATAGGTATCGGTATCGAGCAGATGCACGGCAGGCAGGCCCGTTTGGGGATCGGTGACATTTTGCACCATAAATGGCCCGGTGCGATCCCGCACATCCCAAAAATCGAAATAATCCGCGTTGACCACATCTTTGATAATCGGCGTTTCGGAGGTGTACCCGCGATAGGGCATTTCGACCAAAAACGTGCCTAGATTGCCCATAATGGTGATGAAAAACGCGGCTAACAACCCAGCCGCAAGGGCGGCATGACGATTGCCCACGCGCCATGTGCGTAAATGCCCACCCGCCCGTACTAGATTGTAGGTGATACCCAAAATGCCCGTGAGGGTCATGGCGAACAGCAACGGATTGACCAATTTGAAGGCGATTCCCGTAGTCATACCGCTCAAATCGCCAAGCGAGGCGGTGATGACATAACCAAAATAGTAGTAGCTGATGGCATAGCCCGCCATCCAAGGGTCTTTGGGGGGGAAGGTGGCAGAGTTGCGGACGCCGTTGATAAAAGCCATCTCCATCGGTTTTTCGGTGGAGGTAATCTCGGGGTTATGGGCCTGCACAAAGGCCCAAATAATCATCGCGCCAAGAAACAACACTTCGGTGAAAATAATCAGGGGCAGGTTTTCACGTAGCCATGCGCGGATTTCCGCCCGCACAGGCCAATCTGATCCGCGAAACCATGCAACTAAACTTAAGATAATGACCACAATCCATGCAAAGGCCATCCCGCCGACTTCATTGCGCAGGACACCGATACTGGCAAGAAACCAGAAAATATAACCGATCAGCATCAAACCAGCGGCCCGCGCCAATGTATAGCCCCTATCGGAGAGACCGGGCATGAGGCGGAACATCAAAGGGAACACCGCCGCGCCAGCGAGTGTCACCAGTAGCCACCAGACCAGCACATCATCGAGTTCACGTCCGGCCCAATTGGTGAATAATTCCCAGCGCAGGCTGTCAAATTTGGGAATGACGCCATCGAAATGGAACCAGCCAAAATAGTTTGCGATAGATACGACTACTGCTGCCGCCGGAATGAGCCATAACAGCCAAAGTGGGTTAAATGCGCTGGAGTTGCGGCGCGATGAAGTTGATTGCTGAATTTGTGCCATTTTTAGGGTGTGACCTTGCCAAAAATTCGTTGATTGGCGGGTAAATCTAAAACGGTGCGAACATCGGATATGACGCGATAGATTTTGTCGGTGCTAATGCGTTCCGGTGGGCATTTTTCAACGTCTCGAATATCGGGCATGACACACACCGGGTTTGCATAAACGACTTCGAGCAGACCCATCTCGACCATTGTGTCAAATTTGGCTATCCCTAGTGATTGACGCTGATAAAAAGTGCCATCGGGGTCGGTGCGGAAATCACGGTATTGGATGCGTTCCAACGTGCCGACCACAATATACTCGGCTTTATAGAAGCGGATCAAATCCCACGCGGTCTGAATGTCGGTGGTGGTATAAAAGGCCTGCACATTGTTGGCGCGATTCCAGACCATGTTATTGAGCAGGTTGATGTTGCGCTGTTGACGTTGGTGGAAATTCCAGCCCAAGATGGTGGGGAGGCCTGTGTAGATGCTGACACGGCTGCCCCAACGGTATTCGCTGAGTTGGGCTTCGATGATGGTGGGGCTACCTTGTACATTGTCCTGCATCCAGCGGATCAATTTATAATCGCCGCTGAGATTAAACCAAACGCTGGTGGTTTGGTCATTGGGGTCGGCATATTCGCCGTGTGGGGCGACTTCCATATAGGCCATGCCATCAAGGGTCAGCGGGGTTTCCTGCGCGTTCATGCGGTCAAGGAAACGCGCTTGGGTCGCCATGATGGGATAGAGCAGGGCGATGCTTAACAAGGTAGCTGTCGCCGTTTGCCAGACCCCGCGTGTCGGGATGCTCCATTGCTCGGCGGCCCGGATGAGCCATGCTAATCCAACCCCGCAGGCGATACTGAATAACAGCCATGCTTGAATATAGAATTTAAAGACCGTGTTTTGACGGCCAATATCGCCTTCGAGCACCACGAGTTCGACGGCCATTGTTAAGGCGAGGGCGAGGGCGGCAATGGTGTAGATGGCCCGCTCGACAGCGCTTTGACCGGGGAGTAGGAACAAGAAAATGCACCATGCAAAGAGGGGCAGGGCGGCAATCAAGACACGATATTCCCCAAAGACCCCCATGACCAATGTGACCAATAGAACAGCAGGCAGGAAGAACAAACCTCCGAGTGTGGCGACTCCATATGGGCGCAGTTCACCAACTTTATGCGATTTGAGCCAGCGGATGGTCTGCCACAGCAGCAGGGAAAAGATGATAAATAGGAATACGCCGTGAATATCCATATAGGCCCACAGCGGCGTTTTATCACTTTCCCACGGCAAGATTTTGCCATAGGCGGTGGCGAAGAAACGTTCATAGGGGTAGATGGCAATCAGGCTAAATGACCCAAACGCCACCAATGACCCGATCCAACTGAGGATGCCGCGCCGATCAAAGCGGTTGCCCATCAAGACCATTGCGGCGATATAGAGCACGATGACAAGACCCACCGCCCCAACACCCCACATGGCAATGCTGTTGATGGTAATCTCTGGTTTCAAGAGACCATCACAAGCAGGGGGGATTTGGGATTGCAGAATATCTTCGGGCAAGTTCTGGCAATAGGTCGGGATGAGATTCTGATGCAGCTTATTTTCGTAGCTGCGATTTTGGTAAAGGTATAGGCCGCTGCGGAGCATCATGCCCATTGGGATGACCAAAAGCAAAGGCCATAGCGACAACATATTGCGTAGATCGAGCAGGCGGCGCAGGCGATAATAAAATGCGACAGGCTCGCCTTCACCGCGCAGACGACCCTGACCCAACCATGCCGCAAAGGTCAGACCCGCGACAGTAATTCCCATATAGGTGGGCCAATCCCATGTATTGGTGGGTTTCAAGAGGCCGACCACGAGGCCAAGCAAAAGCATCGCAAACACGGAGGTGATCGGCCCGCGCAGACCCCGCCCCGCCCCGAAAATCTCACCCAAGACCAACAGCAGCACCAACAGTGTCATGGGCATAGCGACCATATGGGCGTGCAGGTCGGCGTACAGAAAGGTGAAATAGGGCATTTCGTTAATGGCGTTGCGACCACGCTGTTCGGGAATATCCCCAATTACACGGGTCGGCCCCCAATACCAGCGATTGGATGCCATTGGCAGCGGCTTGCCATCGAGTATGTCGGGTAGGCCCTCTTGGAAACCGTCTAACCATGACGAGGCCTTGTCGAATTCGAATTTAATCTCATCGAGCAGATTGTAATTTTCAGCGACTTCACGCAGGTCTTTGTCTTCTTCGGGGTCGGGGAGTCGTCCATTTTCTTCCTCAAATTCGCTGACGGCCTTGTTATAACGCACCGTGCTGAGAATTTGTGGGCCTTTCCACCCACCTTGCTGGGCTACAGCGTTGCCAAATACACGCACTGTGTCGAGATTGCCCGCCAGCACCGTCAGAATCAAGGCGGCGACCCCGGCGATGTAGGCATTGCCTAATGGCCCATGCGCCTCACGTGACTTGGGTTCTTGGTGACGACGTTCGTTGTTCCACTGCACAAGGTTGTAGGCGACACTAAACGCGCCGATGCCCGTCATAGCAAAGATGGTGGGGACGGCGAAGTTATAGCCAATGGTGGGAACGATGCCGAGGGCTTTAATTGGCGCACCGACCAACACCCAGCCCCAATAATAGTAATTGATGTAGCCACCCGTAAACCAAGGATCCATTGGGGGGAAGGTGGTGCTGCGGAGGATACCATTAAGGTAGGCAAAGTCCATCGGTTTTTCGCCACCGAGATTTTGATGCCAGAGGTCAGGATTGCCAAGCCGTACCCCAATCATCAAGAGGAAAAGGGCCAGCGAGATGCCTTCGATAATCAGCAGATGGCGGCGGCGTTCGCGGAGGAATTCAAACAAATCGCGCCGTTTCCAGAAGGCAATCCCCGCGTTGATGATCGCCAAAATGAGCAGGAGGGCGAGCAAGCCGCTTTGATTCCACATTCTGATACCAAGCGAACTGGTAAACCATGAGGCCCACGCCACCAAAATCCAGCCGAGCAGTTTGGCCGCACCAAAGCCACGATCTGGCAGGCCGGGGAACAACAGGGCCAACATGGGCAGAACCATCCACCCAACGGCGACCATCAGCAGCCACCAAGCGATCAACCCGACCACCTGATATTTGTTCAGAATGGAATTGCGGTTAAACATCTCCGACCATGTACCGCCCTCGCGCTGGGTCTTTTGTTGGAACTGCGGAATTTGCAGGGCTGTCGGACTTTGGGTGGCGTCGAAGGCGTCCCATTTGATGATATTGATGGGTTCGGCATCGGTCAGCAATGCACCATAGGCTTGGTCGGCGCGGCGCAGTTCAACGCCCAAAATCTCAGCGGCTTTTTCGGGCGAATACTCGGAGGTCTTGCGGAAAATAAAAACCGCCGGATGGTCATAGACATGGAAGGCTTCTTCGGCCTCAAATTCATTACGCCAATTGGGAGGCCAAGTGTTTTCGGTGGGCAATACCTCATCGGGCCATTCCAACGGGCCAACTTTGGCATACGAGGTAAACGACTCGACCAATTCCAAACCCAGTTCGCCGGAGAACAATGCCTCATAGTAGCGGTTGGTCATGGGCCAGCGTGACGGGATGCGGGATAGGGTGTCATAGAAACGGTTGCTGGAAATGGTGAAATAATCACCGATGTTGAGGTAGTGCAGCAGCAAATCCCGTTTTTGTTCCACATCATCCCATTCGCCGATATGGGTTTCGACGCCGAGATAATGGGAGCCATAGGGGTCAATGCCCGCATCGGTAATATCACACAACCCGGAAGCGTTGTCTTTTGAGAATTCTATGTCTGAGGGCAGGGGGCAGACTTTGGTGGGCACGGGGTCGTCCCATGGGAGTTCGGTCACGACCACCTGACCGAATATGCCTAAGAAATCATCGGGCATAACGATCAGTTTATAGACATTGCCTTTAACCACCGGAAAGGGTTCGGCAAATGCGATGGTGGCAGGGACACCAAAGGTGCGGAGGCCGTCTTGCGCCATGTTGAAATCGCCTGTGACCTGTCCACCCGTTTGAAGGCCCGTCAAATCATCCACCAACAGCACCCGCATAGTTTCGGGGTCAGGGTCGGCAATCGGGTCGCCGACATGTGGCATCTCGATACGGTTAATCACACCCGTCGAATTGGAGATGAAGCTGTATTCCTGACGTGATCCGGCAGTGAAATAGGCTATGTTGGAAAGTTCATCCAACACGGGCAAATCTAGTTCTTGTACCGTCAGGCTGTCGGCAATGGGGTCACGCAGGTACATCGAAATATGCGATGGGTTAATCGGTAGAAGGGGATCGGAAATGTTGGCCGAAAGCATAATCGGGCCGCCCTGTTCCGCCGTAATCACCACCTCATAGGTAATCGGAGTGACGGAATCCAGCGTGGCGGCTAGGATGAGAGGGGGGTTAAATTCGAGGCTGTATTCTGTCCCAAAATCACCCCCCGCCGCATTCAGGTCGGCATTGATGGTCTCGTCGCCCAATAGAACACGGCCCTGAACCGTGTCTTTTGACCAAACCTGTACCGAGACCAATTCGAGGTCGGGGTCACGGTTGGGGTCGCCCAAACGATGCAGCACCACACTCACCAATTCCGAATTGATTTCGGGGGCGATTTCAACCGTCATAGATTCCCCATCGGCGATATGGGCAATTTGGGGGAATTGGGCGGTTGGATAAATTCCGACGTTAATCATGCGTTCCGAGCCGTCAGTGCGCTTGACCCACAGGCCAAAATCGCCGGGGATATATTCTTGGAAATATTGTGAGGCGGCGACACGGGTGAGTTGCTGGCGATAGATACTGGTAAAAGCATAACCATAGACAGCGGTGTAGCCCGTCACAACAGCGAGGGTGAGGGTCGCAAGGCCAAAGGCCACGCGGCGCAGGGTGGTTGGTTTTATTTTAAGGCGACGGTGGGTAATCGAAATGGCTTCCCACAAGGCCCAACTTGCCATCAGGGTCAATACGGCATAAATCGGCAGGAAATAGCGCATGGTCGTGACCCAGTTTTTGCCGAAATAGGCAAAGTAGACGACAGCCCATGCAACGGGGATGGCGACCCGCGTCCAATTGGGTTGGCGGCGCACTATGTTGACCACCGCCCATATCACGCCCACGACGGCGGATAACCCAAGCAATACCCCTAGACCATATAGGACAATGTTTTGCAGGGGGAATAGATAGGGCACACGATTGGCCCATTGGTGATTGGGAGGCGAATCGCTTTTCCCCGATACTTGGCCTCTGACTTCGGACAGGTCATCCTGCCAATAGCTGTTGATGCTTAGGTTGTAAATATGCGGGCCACTGAAGGCATGGGGTTGCAAGACACGGAAGGCCGCAATGGTCAATACGGCGGCGATAATGAGGCCAACCATCAAACGCGCGATCTGCTGTTGGCGTTCAAAATGGAGGGCACGACGGTCAAGGGTAAACAAGCCCCGAATGATGACTGCCAGTAATACCAAACCAAGCAGGGGTGCAACATTGACACGTCCGGCTAGGGATGCCCCAAACGCCAGCCCGAATCCGGCATAATCCTGCAAGCCTGCTACATTCGCCCCAGCAATAATCGCGCCCAACACCAACGAGGCGAAAAAGCCCTCAACGGAAATCGTGCCATCAATCAACGCGGCGGCACTCCACACTGCCAGCAAAACCAGCAGGAAGATGATGATGACGAGGTGGGTGGGGTATTGGGTTGAGGCAGGCTTTAGCTGACGAATAATGGAGCTAATAAACGCTAGAATCACGAAAAAGACCAGATAGACGGCGAGCGGGGTGAGTGTTGGTTGGTCATAATGCGCCAAACCATCAAATACCCACAGACCATAGGCCGCTGCGATCCATGTCCAAAAACCTGTGTAGCCGCCTAGAGCATGGACGCCGCTAATCCACAGCAGCATGAGCACAACGGCGACAAAGGCCGTCGCAATCGCCCCGAACCAACCGATTATCCCAGACACAGCCAAGATGAACAGCACCACCACACTCACAGCGAAAGTGGCAGTTTCAAGACCCGTGCGGCGCTGTTCGGCGGCAAGACTGGTGACAAATCCCATGATGAGCAGAACGGCCACATAGATCAACAATGGGACATAGAATTCGGTGTCGGCGCTGGCAAGGTTATGCAGCCATTTGGAATCGCTTTGTTGGGCGACAATCTCCCAAACCCAGATCGCAATTCCGCCAACGACCCAAGGAAGCGTCGCAAACCGTTGGCGATAGGCACTACTGTTGTCCATCGCCAGCACGGCGAAATAGATGGTCAGCACCACCCAGAAGGACGTGAAAACATCGGCTGTCCAAAAGTGGCTTTGCTGAATAGGGAAGGCGGCAAAGGCATAAAAACCCGCCGCGAATAGACCCACCCAGCGATTAAACAGGCGTGCCCCGATCAAGAAGATGAGCAAGATCGTTAGGGTGTCCGCGACGGAACTGGCGGCCCTTCCGACCAATTGGACGGCGTTATAACTCGTCCACCAACTTTCGCCAGTGAGGTCATTATAAATCTCGGCCCAGATGCGCGTGTTAAAGGTCGGAAATTCGCCATAAACATAAAAACCATAACCGACATTATGCGGGTTGAGGTTGGAACAGGCGGTATCGAAGTAACCCCCTTTGCCCGCCTCGGCATAGGCTTCGGCTTGATCGGCGGGGGACATGGCGTTCAATACATCTGCTGGGGGCAGAGGATATTTTTTGTCACAGGCGGTTTTGGCGGCAATCGTATCGCCTTGACTGAGACGCAAGGGAGAATCAGAGTGGATTTCGCTGGCGACCTGTGTTAAAAAGCGTTCATCGGGGTGGAGATGGGTATAGTCGTCCCAGTTACGTCCGACGGAACGCATCCAATAGCCACCCGCCATCAATGCGACCAAGACCAGCGCACAGAACACATCTGCCCAAGGGATTTTGGCGATGCCCCATTCATAGCGGCGGGCAAGGGCGGCTTTTTCAGCAGCGGGGGCTGCATAATCGTGATAATCAAACTGCGGGGTCGCCACAGGCCCATCATAACCCTCGTCAGATATGGTTTCCGGCGCTTGGGTGACGGGTTCTAAATCCGGTTCGAGGCCGGGGGATGTCTCAATCGGGTCTGGGAATCGGTTCTCAGCGTCAGTCATGGGTGTTTCACTTGGGGCCGGGTGGACAGTTGGTGATACATGACCATCGGGCGGTTTGTTCCGTAACCCGGATAATCAGCCATTGCCATCCTGCCGGCACTTCATAGACATAATAATTGTTGTTGAATTTGACTCGAATTTCCCGCACTTCACCACCGGGGAAATAGGTTTGCAGCCACTCTAGGCCCGCGACGTTCGATTTGTTTACCATAAACAACAGCGGCTTGGTGGGGTCATATTGATGGACTGTACCCTGATTGCCAGCGATTTGTTGATAAACATCCTCGGCTTTGAGCAGACCATTGGGCCAAGCAAAATCGCCCGCTACAGTACCCAAAATTCGGTGATCTAGCCAGTGTTCAGTATGTACATAAAACGCATTGCCATAGCTGCCGCGTGTTTCGGCAAAGTCACGCAGCGGGGCAGCAATTTGTGTATAGGGCTTCCATGAAGTTTCATACCCTTCCCGATAGACGTTGAAGTAGGTATCGTAATTGGACGGGATGGCTAGACCGACCAAAAGAGTCACAAGCAGGGCAGAACTGGCGACAAAGGGCTTACGTGAATAGCCCGCTCTGGTCGCTTCGTAGGCCATCAAACCCAGTGGATAGGCCGCCATCAGGAAAATGAACGGTATGGTGCCACTGGTGCGCGTAAAGGATGGGTTTTCGGTAACTTGGGTAAGTGCCAGCGTACTTGGCAGCAGCATCACGATTACGCCTAAAGGAATGGCAAGCAGGGCAATGTCGCGGCGTTTGATGATGAACATTCCCCACATGCCCACGCCCATGAGCAATAAGGCGTTGGTGATGGTATCCAGTGCGGGATAACCACTGCCGTTCAGAATCCACATACCGTCGCCTTGCCATGAGTACATCTTAAAGGCACGGACATAGTTATCCCACAATACGTCACGATGATCCACAATATGTTCCAACACGACAGCCGTTGAGGGTGTGCAGTAGCTGGGGGTCTCGCCTTCAATATTGCGGCAATCAAAGGTGTAATTGCCAAAAAGTCGTCCGTAGGTGCGCTTCCAAAAGGCATCCGGATTTTCTACCGAGTAGCGATACATGGGCAGATAAATCACCCACGCAAGCAACCCGGCCATCGCCAGATTGACCATATAACGGGCGCTGATTTTCCAGTTGATTTTGGCTTTGGCAAGGGCGGCTAGTAGCACAATCGGCACAACCAAGAGCGGCAGCATCCGATTGGCTTGGTAAAAATAAGTGCCAGCACCCAGCGCAACACCCATCAAGACAAAATCTATGCGACGGTTATAACGGACGGCCCGCACTAGAAAAATTACGACGATGAGGGTGGTCAGCGGGGTAAGGGCGATCCGAAGGCCGAGACGGGATAACATGGTGTGCCACGAACTGATGGCAAGAAGGGCCGCCATTGCTAGACCAACCCAAGCTCCCAGTTCTTGGCGTTCGCGGGTTTCGCGTCCAATCATTTCTTTGCCAAACCAATAGGCCAGTAAAATGGTCAATAGGCCTTCGACGATGGTGGCATATTTGAGGGCGCGGAAGTTAAAACCAACGCCGAACCAATCGCCGATAATCGCCGCAAAGTACATTTGAAACCCTTCACGGCCTTCGTTATTTTCAAAAAAGATGCCACGATAGCCTTGATCCACACGATAGGCATCCCGCAGTTTTTCGATATGGTCGCTGGTCATTTCCGGGGGCACGCCATCCAGATTATGCAGGCGGAAATAACAGGCCAGCAGGAAGATCAGGGTTAAGGCAACATAGGCCCAACGGAATTGCAATCGGTGGCGGCGCGGCGCGGACGGTGAACTTGGTGGGGTGGTGTTATCGGGACGTACCAGCAGCTTGAGGGCAATTTTATTGAGGTCTACGGCAAAAATAAGAAACCATAAGAAGGTCGCCATGAACCAAGCAATGACCCCGGTGGTCGTAAAAATGGCTTCGGTTTCACCTGTCGTCGGGATGAGGGCGGCATTTTTGTCATAGGCGAACCATGCAAATAGGCTGGCTACGGGTACTAAGGCGAGTCGCAGGGAATGACGGTTGAAAAATCGGATACCTGCTTGTATAGGATCACTATCATCGGCTTCGTCGAGTTCTTCTTCAACGATGATGGTTTTGGTGGGCTTGGATTTTTCACGCCAGCCCAACCCCGCTGCGACTAGGGCGATGATGCTGCCAAAAAACAGCCAGAAAAATGCGCCGTTGGTATCACCCGCCGCACGTTTGAGCGGGTCAACAGCCGATGAACGCAGCAAGCCCATGCCAATCAGCGAAAAGAAAAATCCAATCAGCAAAATGCCTGCTTGTAAGGCACTGCTTTTCTCGATAACCAGATATTGTCCAAAACGCAGATTTTTGGCCCATTCTGGCGGTTCGGGCAAGGTGAGGTCGCTGGTACGATAGCGGGCATCGGCACGGGCGACGGCGGCTCGTAAGGCGGCCTGCTCCTCTGGCAAAAGTGTCCCTGCCTCGTCAATGACAGGGGTATAGGGCATATCGGAAGAGACAAATTCACTGCCGAGCGGGGTATCCTGCAAAATCCGCGAATCGGGCCGACGGTATCTCTGGGTAGTGGACGGATCGGGTTCTGTAATGACCCGCCAAAATTCGCTGGCAACCCGCCCCGGACGATAGAGGAACAGCCAGAGGGCTTGCCACAACGTCAGCGACTCGAAATCAAAAACGGGCCGCGCAGGTGCAGAGATGGGGGCACTTGGCGGCGTGGTTTCGGGGGTGGGATTCGGAATAAATTCAGTCATGCGTCCGGTTTAAAGACATAAGATAAATTAGGCTTTTTTGCGTGCTTTGATGCACAAGTTTACCGTACTCCGGTGCAGCGGCTCATCCAATTTGTTGGGACGGTCAAAAAAATTCAACACCGCCAAACCCAGATTGATCGGATTGCGCCAACTGCCATCATTTTGATCAAACGTTGTCCGGTCAGCCGCCGCCGCCAGATTATCGGGCATAAGGCCACTTTCGAGCAAGGGTTTGCCTAGACCATACACCAGATTGTGAATAAAGGGAAAGCTGTAATGGGTGAAGGCGCGTTCCTGTTCCACCATGAATCCGGCGGAGGTAACGGACTTCCGCAACTGCTCGATTGTATAGAGTCGGACGTGATTAGCCCAAATACCTGCCAATGGCCCGCGCCGAATTTTGGTATGAAAGACGTTCTCCAGCGTGCGGTTAATGGGATCCCACAGGAATGGATAATTGGCGTTGGGCACGGTAATGGCGGCGACCCCGCCCGGTTTCAGTACACGGTAGACTTCTTTTAATCCTGCCACATCGTTGTCTACATGCTCCAAAATTTCGCTGAGGATGACGCCATCAAAACTGCTGTTGGCAAAGGGCAGGTGGTAGATATTGGCTTGGGTCAACAAAATATCGGGCAGGTGACCGACGTTGGCTTGCGCCTTACGGATAATGTCGCTTTCGAGTTCTAAGCCGATCAACTTCACACCGCTGACATGCCGATAGTAGTTCAAGTAGAAGCCACGACCACAGGCACAATCTAAAATGACTTGATCGTCGCCGGGGGGAAGCCATTCAAAAATGGTCTCGACCCGCTTTTTGAAAGCCATATCCGCTTCATTACGGGTGAGGCGGGTTATGGTTTGTGCATCTACCGCCATTTAGCGCACCTCATCTTTGTGGTAAATCGAGGTGCGGGCAGCATTCCGCAGGTGTTTTTCATAACGGCTGATGGTTTCATCGTAATTAAAAAAGGTCTCGATTTCTGCGCGGGTGTGCCGATACCGCTCAGGATTTTGCAGAATTTCAACCACTGCCTCGCCAATCGCTTGATGATCGCCACGCGGCACAATTTTGCCCATGCCCGTTTCTTGCAACGGCACCCGCGCACCGGGAATATCAGTGGCAACAATGGGCGTGCCACACATCATGCCTTCGACCTGCACCAGCGCAAAACATTCGGTGTCGCTGGGCAGAACAATCACATCACAGGCGGCATAGAAGTTGGCAAGGGCTTGGGCGCTGGTAATGAGGCCGAGAAAAATCAACTGCTCCTCAAAACGGCGCACCAGCGGTTGGTTTTCTTCCCATGTATTCTCATATTTAATGTCATATTCGCCCGCAAATACGACCCGCGCATTGGGATAGTGTTCGTTGATGATTTCGAGGGAGCGAATCAGCAGATCGGGACGTTTTTCTTTGACAAAACGGCCTGCATATCCAATGATGGGGCCACCATTATGCTGCCAGCGTTCACGTAGTTCGGCGGCACGTTGCGGTTCGGGGTGGGGGATTTGAATGGGGGGGAAAATCACCGAGACCTTGTCCCGATAATCTTCCAGATAATAGCTGTGGTCGGCGTAATCGTGGCTGTAGGCGATGATGCGGTTGGCCCGGTCTGCCATATAGCGATAATTTTGGAAGGTGAACCATTGGATAAACTGGTTTTTTAATCCCGGCCCTAGCAGTAAATCACCGTGATGGGTGGCAATCAGGCCGCACTGTGCCCGTTTTGCCAAAAAAGCGGTCAGGGCAGTTTCCAACATGGGCAAATTGAGCCAGACGACATCATTTTGTCGAAGGAAACCCCACATTGACCAAGGATAGGCGGGCATCACCATGCCCCGACTGACCTTGATGGGTGCCCAAAGGCGTACAATACGCACGCCATTAATGGTTTCATCGCGGGGCAGGTCAATGTGATGGCGGGCAGTTAAGACGGTGACATGATGACCGCGTGCGGCTAATCCCTCGGCAACCCGTTGAACGTGCAGAGAATAGCCAGTGCGATGGGGCAGGTAAAATTGCAGGGCCGCCAAAATTCGCAAAGGGCGGTCTGTCTCTCGATAATTGTCTAATAAAGTCACAATGTCTTCAGCGGGTGTGGTGTGGTTCACGATACCCCCTCCACCAATATCTTAACGCTGGTGTCGTGTTCGGTTAGGGTAGATGCGCCCCGCCGCACCTGTCGCACTGAGGTGTGTTCGACATACAGTCCGATCAACCCAAAGATAATATACAAGGCAATCAATAGGGCGTGCAAAATCGCGGCAAAAGCAATGGCCGGAGCGTTTTCAGGGGCAGTGGCTTTCTCAATTAGCCCCGCGATCCATAATCCACCCACGACAGCGCCTTCAAATGGGCCGAGATTGCCGGGGACGGCGGGCAGGGCGACGGAGAACGATCCCAAGACCACAAACAGGGCAGCGGCTTCAATGCTAGGTTTGTCAAACAGCATAAATAAAAGGGCGTAACCCGCCAGAATCGAAAAAAACCACGAAAAGGCCGTCCAGAAAAAAACGGTCAGGGCGGTTTTGGGGCGACCAATCGGCGCAAAGCCTGTCAAAATATGGTCAAGCCGTTCGTCTAATTTTAGGCGCCGTAATATTGGCAGTCGGCGTTCAAACCAACTTAATAATGATTTGGCCCATGCAGGTCGCGCAGAAAAAATGCTGAGGGTCATCAGGGCGACCAACGCAGCAGTGCCCATTAACACGCCGACGGATGTGACTTCACTTGGCACATCCAGAACGGCGAGGCAGACCCCTAACACCAGCACGACAAATAGGAGGTCTACTAAACGTTCGACTACAATCGTACTGAGCGAGGTGAATCCGGAGACGGGTGGTCTAAGGCGGCTGGTCAGCCATGCGCGTGCAAAATCACCAATGCGGAAAGGTAGAATGGAACTGACGAAATAGCCGATATTCATGATGTGGAAACTGTGCCAAACGTTGACCCGTTTATCCAACAGGATATGCCAGCGCATGGCCCGCGTGAGCAGTCCAACAAACAGCAGCAAGGCACACGGCAGCAGATAGATATACCGTGCCCGTGCCAATTCATCTTGTACTGCATCCAGTTCCGAGCCAACCAACGCGACAAAAATTCCTACACTGACTATCGCGCCGAGGCCAAAGGTCAGCCACTTTTTCAACGCACTCTACTCATTCCAGAAAGTTTAACGCCGCGCCATTATAGCAGAGGGGTGGACAAATCTACACGGCAGGCCCACGTGATGTAATTACACGGTTGGGCAAACGTAGGCTCACTGCACGGCGCTAGAAGGGACAATGCGCTTATAGACCAGCATCGCACCGCCATAATAATCCGTTTTAATTTCGTAGAGTAGCTCATATTGCTCGGCAAAACGGGGGTCTTGTTGTAAGCCAAGTTTGACAAAATCTAACATTGTGATGATGTAATCGGGCTGGCGGTCAAAAATCATCTGGGGCGGGATGGCGTAGTTGCCTTCGTCGGGGATGAGTGCTGGATAGCCCGCATTCTCGTAGTAATGATTGAGGCCGTCAGTGACAAGGCCGATAGTATCCAGAATGCGGGCACGGCTGAAAAAACCGACTGCGCCAATATCCCCGGCGGCGATGAGCGTGTCTGGCCCGATACTTTCTTCGCGGGCGAGGCGCTCGGCGACGGTTTGATAATTGAGTTCGATTTCGTGAAAGGCCATTTTGGGAGCGGGGCGATTGGGGCGATGGTCGGGTTTTAGCTCCCAGCCTGCCAGTACACATAGCACCGCAAAGGCACTTAAGCTGTAGGCCGCGATTTTTAGCCGACGTGCTCCGATTGATGGGGTGAGTGATTGGCCTAATGAATAAGCCCCACACACGATTGCCAGTAAATAGGCGGGCATGGGTGGGGTCAGATACCAGCGGAAAATCAAGGGATTGGTGGCACTAAAGACGGCTAAATAAATCCATGCGTGAAGGAAAATCGGCAGGGTGCGGGGGTGGGGTTTTAACATCGCCCGAAGCCCGACCAATGCCAAAAAGGGAAATAATATCAAACCGATGCCTGTGCCAACGACTGGCCCCAAAATTTCAAATTGGTCTATCGGGTTGGCGAATTGTTGCAGCATCCTAATTAGGGCCTGCGGGCCATCCACCTGATAGACGACCGATTTTGTGCCGATGGTGTGGGGCAGAGGGCTGCCAAAATAGAGGGTGGCAAAGATGACCCACGGGAGGCCGATGATTAATCCTGCCATGTAATCGGACAGGGGCAGCCATGAGCCTATTTTCTGATGGGGGGAGTGTTCACGCCATGCCGTCCATAATTGGTGGAGCATCAATGGGGCGGCCCATAATAAGGCATCGGGACGAGTCAAGAGGCCCAAAGCGACGAATGCACCGACCCAACCGCGCCGTTTGTCGAGATAGGCGACCCATGCGGCAATCATGAACAGGTTGTGGACGCTGGTTTCCATGCCGCCGATGGCAAAAGTGACGCTGTAGGAGAGCAGTGCCCATAGCAGGCCCAAAAGACCACCTGCCAAGCGACTACCTGTTAAATAGCGTGCCAGTAGATAGAGCAAGACGACGGATAGGCTATCGGCAAGGGCGTTGATGAATAGGGCGTACCACTGATAATGATCGCCCATAATGCCACCAAAACCTGCCATCAGCAGAGTATAAAGCGGGGTGGTAGTGCCTAATACCTTGCTGTCGGGGTTATAAACGAAGCCTTCCCCCTCGACGATATTGCTACTGTAGCGAAAGGTAATAAAGGCATCGTCAACGGTACGGGGTTCGGGAATCACCCGCACCGAAAAAGCTACCAGCCCAATCAATAGGATGAGCAGGAGGTCGGAGCGGGTTAATTGAGTGACAAATTGTAAAATGGGATGACGACTTGGTGAAGGATTTTCAGCGGACACCCGTCACCATCCTGAAGGCAACTAGGCCCGAAACTGATTAATAACAGCAATGAGGTCATTTACCGCAATGGGTTTGACAATATGATATTCTGCGCCCGCTTCTTCGCTGCGGCGTTCATATTCTTCAAAATCATAGGCGGTGATTGAAATAATGGGAGTTTGAAGGCCAGCGCCTCGTAGATATTCGGCAAATTCAATGCCATCCATCACGCCTGTGCCCAAATATACATCGGCAACGATCAAATCGAAGGCGTCAGATTGTAATTCAGCAATAGCATCTTCAGGGTGGGCGACGGTGATAATTTCATCCCCATAGAGTTGAGCAATACGATCAAAGAGTGCGAGGTTGGCGGGGTCATCTTCGAGATACAGAATACGCATTTGGTGTCCTACTTATTGTTGATTTCTTCATTCCCGATACTAAAGGCCGCATCAAGGTCCGACTTGGAATAGGCTTTGAAAGCAATCAGGGTTTCAGTGGCAAGAATGCCCTTAATACCCCGAATAATTACCGTGACAATTTCGGCAACGTGTTCATTAGATTCGGTTCGCAAAATGGCGGCGAGATCGTAACGGCCCGCGATGGAAAAAACATCCGTAACTCCATCAATGTCAATAATTTGTTGGGCAACGGGGTTGACCTGCCCACGTTCCACATTGATGAGTACAATTGCATTGACCATTTTGCACCCCTCTAAGATATTTTTCTAAATTTCATTTCGCTCAATAGTGTAAAACTATGATACCCTCTAGGCGAAGTGGATGCTAGACCAGACATAACTGATTTGTTGTGAATTTACCGAATTTTTCCTGAAGAAAGTTACTGGTTGGACATGAAACTGAAACGCCGAATTGTGTTTATCCTCTGTAGTCTGTTGGTGATGACCGCTGCTGCTCATCCTCATGCGATACAGGCAGATCACAAGCGGCAGTCAGAAAATACGCTTAAGCCGTTCCAACCCGTGACGGGGCAATTGGGCGAAGGGCTGGTGCTGGAAGAATGGAGATTTGAGGGGCAGGAAGGGCAGATTATCTCACTGCTGGCCGAAAAAATCAGTGGCGATTTGGATGTTGTCCTGACGTTGTTAGACCCCAATGCTGAGGTTATCGCCAGCAACGACAACGCCGCCTTTGAAACAACCGATGCGCGTTTGGAAGCCATCCCATTGGAATTAGATGGCCTATACACCGTTCGGGTGTATCGGGAAGGGGGTGGTTTTGGGCCAACTTCGGGTGAGTACCGACTCACTCTCCTCAATGGCTATAGCAATCGAGATGCTGACCGCCGCACGAGTGATGTTGTAAATTTGCCGGAAGGAGTATCACTGGCCCGCGAATCTATCAAGACCCTAGGTGTCGAAGACTTTTATCTCGAATTAGTGGCGGATTTGCCGGATGATGTTTATATACTCGAATTTCGGCTGCGCGAGGTACCCCAAAACAGCCGCTATTGGCTTTTTCAATTGACTTCGGATGGCGATTGGGACTTAAAACTGCTCGACGGGAATAGTCGAGAATTGGCGGGAATTGAAAGCAGTGATCCACTGGATTTGCCATTAGGAGAACGGGTGGAGTTCAGTTTTTGGCAAGAGGCCAGCACTATTTTTGTGGCGATGAATCAGGTATTGGTGGCTCAATTGGATGCACCAACGGATATGCTACCTGTTGAAGCAGGGGAAGCGGCGATTTTGCTGCGGGCCGATGCTGACCATGCCGATAATATTGTGGTGACGCTGCGGGAGATTAATCTCACCAGCCGTTTTTATAGCGATGACCCAGCCAAAGTTGGAGCGATTGGGCCAAATCAACCGGGTGAGCGGATTTATGCGTATCAAGGCACACCCCAAGCGATTGTGGATGAACTGCGAGCCTCGGACTTTGTGCCAACGGTTGAGGGAGGTGTGCAAGCGTTGGCGCGGGAGGCCTTCATTTTTACATCAGATGTTGGGTTTAGCGCCTATCCAATGCTGGGCGAAAATCTTTATCAAGACTATGTGTTGGGGTTCAGTGCGGCATTGCTGGAAGGGCCAGAGGATACAGCGTGCGGGGTCATTTTTCGCCAGCAGGACGGGGCAAATTTTGCCACCATGCTGTTTACGCCATTGGGCCAAGTCTACTTCATTCATTATCAGGATGGTGAGGCCGCCCCGGATGGATTGGCGATTGAATCTCCCGCGATTCTGCCCGGCCTCAATCAAAGTAATTGGTTCACGATTGTGGCAAATGGTGAACAGGGCAGTTTGTTTGTCAATGGACGATTGGTGGGACAGATTCAATTACAACCCACAGCGGGGACGTTCGCGGTACATATTGTGATTTCAACCCCGCAACAAGCCTATTGCCGTCTGCAAAATGTTTGGATGTGGACGCTAGGCCGATAAATAAAAAAATAGAATAGTTGCTTGGCCTAAGCCTCATAGCCATTGATGGGCTGGTAGCCACGCACATAATCAATCGTGAACTTTTTGGGATAGGGGTCGTTGGGATTGTATGGCCCATTCCATGCACCTTCAAAGGGAAGTTCAAAAATACTGACCATCAACTGCATCGGATATTGCGGCGACTGGTGGACGGTTTTTACTTTTACATTATCTATATAAAAATCAATATGGGCCGGTGTCCACTCTGCCGCATAGATATGAAATTGGGTGGTATCTATGGGGAATGGCTCGATAAAAAACTCATCATGTATGCTGGGGTCGCTCCAAGGATGCACCCCATATCGGACGATGGAAGAGTTTCGACCAGCTTCATTGCCCAATAATTCAAACACACATATTTCGGCGGAGCGCTCTGGCACATCTTCGTAACCGATCATCCACAACGCGACATGATTCCCGTCAGTTGCCAAGCCCTTGACCCGTGTCTCAAAATAGCCGAACTGCGGGGTATATTTGCGAATATTTGGCTGGGCTTCTCGGACGATGAGTTTGTCACTAAATCGGCTTTGGCCGAGCTTGCTGCCGAGCGGGCCGGAAAATACCCCCGTCTGAAGGGAAGAAGCCCGGACATCCCCATCAAATTCTGGACACCATGCGGGCTGATCTTTTGTAATTTGTAGAACTAGATGACCATTCTCGAATGAGTAGTTCGCCGCTGATTGTTCACGTGAACTCCATTGGGGCAAATAATGGGGAATCCAGTTGCGGGAATCCAGTTCAGGGCCGTCGAATTCATCATTAAATTCGAGTATATAACCCGGCTTCTCGATAGGGTTTGGAGGAAAATCTTCACGCGATAATTCACTTGGCATAGTGCCTCGATGTTGTGGTGTTATGAATGAATCCGCGCCAGAACAATCTCAGTTTTGAATAGGTTGGGGCTATCCAAAACTGAGGTCAAGCTGCTTAATCCTCTTCGTTTTGACGAACATTGCCCGTCACCATAAACAGCACCCGTTCACAAATATTGGTGATGCGGTCAGCGATACGCTCCATATTGTGCGAGACCCATAACAAATAGGTGGCTCGATTGATATTGCGTGCATCTTGGAGCATATAGGTGAGCAGTTCTCGATAGACCTGCTTGTCCAATTCATCTACTTCATTGTCGCGTTCCACCACCATAGCGGCCAGTTCGGTGTTGGCATCCATATAGGCAGCGATACCATCCCTCAGCATCTCGCGGGAGATTTCGGCCATGCGCGGAATGTCTACGAAGGGCTTCAAAGGCGATTCTTTGGCGAGTTCCACACATAATTTGGCAATACCCGCCGCGTGATCGGCCATACGCTCTAGTTCAACGGCGATATGTATGGCGACGACCACCTTGCGCATATCGCGGGCAGCCGGGGCTTGCAGCGCCAGAACCTTATAGGCTTCTTCCTCGACTATATACCGTAAATCATTGATTTTTTGATCATCCGCAATCACTTGGCGGGCCAGTTCAATATTTTGAGTCCGCAGCGATTGGATACAACGATCAATGGCTTTATCGGTGAGATCACTCATCCGTAAAATATTGTCGCGTAGTTCATTTTCTTCTTGGTCTAAGATCGTTCGATTTGGCAAGGCCATAGTCCCTTCGTCCCCCTCCATTTTACTATGGATTAAAGTTTTTTAACCACTGCAAAACTTGTTCTTGAATCTCATCCCGCACCCGACGGAAAACGGCTAGTGTGTCTTCCGGTGAACCAACAAAAGCAGCCGGGTCATCAAAGCCAATATGCTGCCTATGGCCCTTGCCAAGCCAGATAGGACAGTTCTCGGCGGCGTTGTCACAAACGGTGATAACCACATCAAAGGTGTGGCCTTTGAAAGAATCGGTATGTTTTGGGATGTTCTGCGAAATATCGAGGCCGATTTCCCCCATTACCTGAATTGCCAATGGGTGAACATGCGAAGACGGGTTTGTTCCGGCGGAATAGGCTTGCCAAGCCCCATTCAGGTGTCCATTGACAAGCCCCTCGGCCATTTGGCTGCGACATGAGTTCCCCGTGCAAAGGAACAAGACTGTTTTTGGGGAAGTTGCCATCAGCCAAATCGCCCTGTGATGTAATCTTCAGTGCGTGAATCGGCGGGTTGGGTGAAAATTCGGTCAGTCTGATTGAATTCAATCAATTCCCCGGCGCGTTCTTGACCCATCAGCATAAAGGCGGTGTAATCGGACACACGCGCTGCCTGCTGCATGTTGTGGGTCACGATGATGATGGTGTAATTCTCTTTCAGTTCGCGCATCAGTTCTTCGATACGCAGGGTAGCGATGGGGTCAAGGGCCGAACAGGGTTCGTCCATGAGGATGATTTCTGGCTCAACGGCGAGGGTACGGGCAATACACAACCGCTGCTGCTGTCCACCAGACAAAGCCAACCCCGATTTTTTGAGGTTATCCTTAACATCATCCCACAGAGCGGCTTGACGCAGACTTTTTTCCACGATTTCCGCCAATATTTTCTTGTTACGCTGACCTAGAATGCGTGGGCCATAGGCAATGTTGTCAAAAATGGATTTGGGGAAGGGATTGGGTTTTTGAAATACCATCCCGATGCGGCGGCGCACTTCAACCGGGTCAACATCTTTGCCATAAAGGTTTTTGCCCCGATACAAAACTTCACCATCGGCGTGGCTGCCCAACACAAGGTCGTTCATACGGTTAAACGAACGTAGTAGGGTGCTTTTTCCGCAACCCGACGGCCCGATTAATGCCGTAATCTTGTTCGACTCGATTTGCATCGAGACGTTCCGTACCGCCCGAAAATTCCCATAAAAGATGTTGAGATTACGGGCTTCAAGCGCATATTTGCCATTAGAAGTCATGATTTACACTGCTCTCTTGCTAAAACGATTACGCAAAATGACGGCGGCGGCATTCAAACTCAGTAGAATTGCCAGTAACAGCAAAATCCCGGCGGCTGCCACGTTACGGAATTGGGCTTGGGGCTGGGTAATGAGCGCAAAAATCTGGAGCGGCAGCACCGTAAAGCGCGAGAATGGCCCGCCGGGGTCTACCGTGATACGGGTGATGGAGCCGACCACCACCAAAACGGCGGTTTCGCCAAAGGCACGGGAAATTGCCAAAATCGTGCCTGTCAGAATACCGGGCATCGCGTTTGGCAGCACATGATTCCAAACGGTCTGCCATTTGGTTGCCCCAAGGCCATAGCTGGCTTGGCGCAGCGAATCGGGTACAGCGCGAATGGCTTCTTGAGCGTTGATAATAATCACAGGCAAAATCAGCAGGGCCATTGTTAGCGAGGCTGACAGAATGGTACGCCCGTTGGCGGTATCACCCCCTGCGCCCAGCCCAAAGGCTGAACCACTGGTAATTTTTTCCAGAGCACGCACAAATAGGGCTAACCCCAATATACCGTAGATGATGGAGGGTACGCCCGCTAGATTGTCAATATTCGTTTGAATGACACGGGCGATGGGGCCACCTCTGGAATATTCTTCAAGGTAGATCGCAGCGCCTACCCCGAGTGGTAATGCAGTCAGAATCGTTAGGGCGATCATCCAGATTGAGCCGATAATCGCGGTTCGCAGGCCAGCATCTTCAGGACGGCTGAGATCAATGGTTTCAGTCAGCAAGTGCCATTGAATCCATGAGCGAAATTCGGGTTCGGAGACTTCCAGTGTGGGATCGTCTTTCTCCACCCGCAAACGTGCTTCGGCTTCGGCGATTTCTGCATCAATGGTGTCCCGATCAAATAGATATTGGTCAATCGGCCAACTATCTACAATGAGCGGTTGAACCACTTTTTCGACGACAAAATCGTACAGGTCGCTTTGGTCAAGGTTCTGCTCAATGATGGCGGCGTAATCGGCGACTAGCAATCGAATAATGGATTGTTCGGCGAGGGCACTTGGGTATTCTTTGCCCTTGTCCTCAAATATTTCGCGCGCAGTGACGGTTTCTTTGGCACGTTCACGGTCAGCGATGGCTTCTTGTTCGCTGGTACTAAGGCCCAATACCTCTTGGAAGACAATCGTGCGAAGGTCATTGCGACCCGTGCGAATCCCTGTGTAATAGGTCTCGATGATGTCCCCCAACTCTTCTTCCGAGAGGTCTTCAAGGGGTTTGTCGGAAAGGGTAGCGGGGTTCACTTGGTCATAAATTGCGACATAGGTAAAGGCTTGGCGCACAATGCTGAAGAACAGCATCAATAGGCTGAACATCGCCAAGAGAATAGAGAATAGGAAAACATATTGCCAAAACTTGGCTTGACGATTGCGACGGCGGATGTTCTTCTGCACCTGCTGTTCGTCTGGCAGAAAGTGCGTGGTTTGGGTCGTGTTTTCGGGAAGGCTCATGATTAATCGTATTCCTCTCGTAGCCATGACGCGACCTGACGGCTAATGATGTTGAGTACCAATGTCACCACAAACAGGGTCATGCCGATGGCAAAGAGACTGTTATAGTCAATAGTGGCGCGGGATAGGTCGCCAGTGCTGATGCGGACGATATGCCCGGTCATGGTTTCGGCAGCTTCCAGCGGATTAAAGGTGAAATAGGGGCGGGCGCCGGCGGCGATGGCTACAATCATGGTTTCACCAACCGCACGAGAAATGCCCAGAATGAATGCCCCGACAATCCCGGAAATGCCTGCTGGCAAAACAACCTTCGTCGAAGTTTCGAGTTTGGTTGATCCTAACCCATAGGCGGCCTCTCGCAGTGAACGCGGAACGGCTCGGAGGGCATCTTCACTCATGGAAGCGATAGTGGGCAGAATCATAATCCCCATCACCAGCCCTGCCGAAAGCATGTTGTAGACGCCGAGGTGTGTTTTGCCGATAATCCCCTGCAAGATGGGGGTGATGAAGGTGAGGGCAAAATAGCCATAAACGACGGTAGGGACACCTGCCAAAACTTCAAGGATGGGTTTGAGGCGATTGCGAACCCCCTCCGAGGCATATTCGCTCAGATAAATGGCCGCCCCAACACCGAGCGGAAGAGCAACCCCCATTGCAATTAAGGAAATGGTTAAGGTTGCACTGACCAATGCCAACACGCCAAATTGACCGATATGCGGCTGCCACCTCGTCCCGGTTAAAAATTTGAGAGGGGATACAGTGTCGCCTTCTACCTGAATCTGTGTGCCAGTGGGATGAGCAAGCTGGGTTGCCTCTTCAAAACCACGCTTGACAGTTACCACATCACCCTCGATTGAGACAACCAGCATCACCTCATTATCAAGGCGGATTTTGTCGTCTGGCCGAACCTTGTCTCCCATGCCTGCGGGCAGGGTCAAAGTTGTGGATTCGGCTTCAAGAGCGGTGGCTAGGGTGATAATCTTGTTATTGTCATCCCGGATGTCGTGCCACGTGGGGGTGCGGAAAAAGAGGAGCGCTTCATTCCCCAAGACCACCACAATCGCAATGGACGTTAGGATAGAAATCGCTCCTGAGAAGAATAGGAAGGCTTGAATAACAGTTTCGCCAAGACGCCACTTTTTTCTCAGGTCAAGCTGCTCTTCAGCAGTTCGGGCCACAACAGAGGTGGATTGTTCTGTTGCCACCGCTTGCTGATTTGCCATTTAACCCTCCTTGAGTTTTGAGTAATTCATAAAAACAAAAGATAAGGCCTGCTAAAAAATAAATGTTCACTTTGCAGCGACAAAGGGAAGAGGCGATCTCACCCCTTCCCTCTGTATTCAAAACTTACTTATAGTTCGGATTACATCATCGCGGCATACAGCGCCACATACAGGTTCAGTTTGGCAACGCTGAGGGCGGCATTGGAGGCCGGGAAGTAACCCACGACACCGATGATGTCATCAACATTGGTCAGGTAGAAGCTGATGAAGTCGGCAACCTGAGCCTTTTCAGCCAGAATTTCAGCGGCGGAATAGATGTAGAGGGGGCGAGCCAGCGCATAGGAGCCATCTTCAGCGCTGGTAGCATTGGGTTCAACACCTTCGACATTCAAAATCTTCAGCGCACCCGCGTTCGCCAGATAGTAGGCATAACCGAAGTAGCCGATGCCACCGGGGTTGCCTTCGACGCCCTGAACCAACACATTGTCGTCTTCGCTCAGTTCTGGGTTAGCAGCCAGCAGAGGGGCTTCGTCGGCTTCAAAAACTGCTTCTACGAAGTAGTCAAAAGTACCGCTGTCGGTGCCGGGGCTGAACAATTTAATCGGAACATCACCGCAGTCGGGATTGATTTCGTTCCAGTTGGTCACGGTAGCGGAATAAATTTGGTTGAGTTGTTCAACCGTTAGGTCGGCCACACATTCCAGCGCAGGATTCACGACTACCGCCAGAGCGTCCGTGCCCACGCGGAATTCGATGGAGGTACGGCCAATAGCGGCGCAGTTGTCAATTTCTTCTTGCTTGATGGCACGGCTGGCATTGGAGATGTCGGTTTCACCATTGAGGCAGAAACGTTCAAAACCCGCACCGGAACCGATGCTGTCAACGGTCAGTGTGCCAGTATAACCGCTGGCTTCAAAGGCTTCGGCGACGGCAGTCGAGAGGGGGAACACAGTGGAGCTACCTGCGGTTACGATGTCGCCCTCAGTCAACAGGGGGTCAATATCGGCTAGGGGAACCAGAATGCCGTCAATCGCATGAATGACACCATTCGAGGCGGTCCGGTCGGCGGTCACGACTTTGGCGTTGCCGTCCAGCACTACTGCCTCATCCACGACGGCCACATTGATGCCTTCACCCTGAACAGTCACGGCTTGTTGACCATCCAGCGCCACCACATCAGCGGCCAGCAGATTGCCGGGGACAACATGGTAGGTCAGGATAGAGGTCAGCAGGGCCGGATCAGCCAGCAATGCCGCAACGGTTTCGGCGGGCAGGGCAGCGAAAACTTCATCGCTTGGAGCGAAAATGGTGTACGGGCCTTCGCC
Source organism: Chloroflexota bacterium (assembly GCA_024434115.1). Lineage (GTDB taxonomy): Bacteria > Chloroflexota > Anaerolineae > Aggregatilineales > J027 > CFX10. The sequence goes on along the minus strand of QMIT01000004.1, from coordinate 97,553 downwards.
ATTGAGTGTTTCTGTTAGGCCAGCGGCTTCGACGGCGGCCAACAGGGTGGTGAAGTTACCAGCGGCGGCGGCAACTTCCAACAGGGTGCCCGGTTCTTGTGCTTGAACGGTCTTGGTGTCGCGGCTGGGGGCGGCGACGAGGGCCACGACAAGGGCTACAGCCAATAAAGCCAGCAAAAGACTACGTGTACGCTGCATATTTAAAATGTCCTCCACATTTGAAAATTGCATAAACAGCTTCATTCCTCACGGGGAGGCAATCTTAAAGGACGGAGATAAAAGATGCTCTAATGAGGGTTTAAATTAAGGTTGACACGGAATTAATTTTCTTTAACGCATGAGTAGAAAAAAGGGGAGGGGGAAGAAGTTACTTGTCTGTGGAAAATCAGACAGCCTCAGTTGAACTGGCGGTCTCTTCCTCTACCAACGGCAACGTAAAAGAAAAGGTAGCGCCTTGGCCCTCTTTGCTTTCGGCCCAGATTTTGCCGCCGTGCGCGATGATGATATGACGGGCAATCGCTAACCCCAGACCTGTGCCATCTCCACGCGAACGACTGGGGCTGGCCTGATAAAACCGTTCAAAGATACGCGGTAAGTCTTCCGATGAAATACCCGGCCCATTATCCGTTACCCTGATGGTCACTTCCTCAGTGTTGGCGGTTGCCGAGACGCGGATTTCCCCACCTTCGCGGGTGAATTTGTGGGCGTTGTGAACGATATTCTTCAGTACACGCTGACTATGAGTGAGATCAGCAAGGACACAGACAGGCGGCATGGACTCGACGATAATGTGTTGATTTTTGCGTTCGGCGATGGGTTGAAGAGGTTCAATACTGCCTTGTATGATTTCTTCCAGCGGGGTCGGTAGTAGTTTAATCGGCATTTGGCCGGATTCGATCCGCGAAAGATAACGCATTTCTTCAACTAACTGTGTTAAGGTGTCCACCTCGCGCCGAATATCAACGAGCATCTTTTTGCTGCGGCGGGGTTTTTCAATCGCGCCATTGAGCAGGGTATCTACCAAGAGACCGATACTGGTAATGGGCGTGCGGAGTTCATGGGAGATGTTCGCCACCATTTCGCGGCGTGCCCGGCCCAAACGTACCATCTCGGTCATGTCACGCAGGGTCATTAACTCAAGCGGAGTATGTTCGTTGGGTTCAGTTTCGCTAATAAAAGCACGCACCCGCAGCATTTTCCCATCTAAATCAACCAATTGTTCGGGAATCTCGTCGGTTGCTTCGCGGGCTTCGTCGAGTATTGCTTCCATCTCATGATCTTGAGTGGCGCGGATCAGGGTTTTGCCGACTAGATTGGCGCCCAGTAGCTTTTCTGCCGCCGGGTTGACATGCAAAATCTGATGTTTTTGGTTCATGACCAAAATTGCATCATCCACAATTTGCAAGAGGGCATCCCGCAAAACGATAGCCTCTTGCAACTGAGCGGATATGCCTTGTCGCAAAAGCTCCGTCTGTTGAAACCGCTTTTCCAAGAGTCGAGATTGTTGATGTGATTTCCAAAGCAGCGCTCCCAAACTGCCCGATATGAGCAGTAAGGGAATGATGATGAGTAAGTTTTCCATCGTGGAATATCGCATTTCCACTATTTTTCGAAGCGATAACCGACGCCACGCACGGTGACCAATCGGGCTGGACGCGAGGGGTCTTCTTCGATTTTTTCACGCAGCCAGCGCACATGCACATCCACCGTTTTGGTTTGCCCGCTGTATTCGTAACCCCAAACGCGCTCCAACAATAGATCACGCGAGAGCACCGCGCCCTTATTGCGCATCAGGGCCGCTAAAAGGTCAAATTCTTTGTGGGTGAGGTGGAGTTCTTTGTCACTGCGAGTGGCACGACGGGCAATCAAATCCAACGTGAGGTCGCCGGATTCTAATTTGTCTGTGACGGTATGTCCGGAAGGGGCACGCCGCAGCACGGCCCGGATACGCGCTAAAAATTCACCTAGATTAAAGGGCTTTACGATGTAATCATCTGCCCCGATTTCAAGGCCGATAATACGGTCTACGTCGCTGTCACGGGCCGTCAGCATCACAATCGGCACACTCGATTCATTGCGTAGGATGCGACAGATGGAGATGCCGTCTAGCGAGGGCAGCATTAAATCGAGCACAATTAAATCGGGCTGATGTTCGCGGGCCATATCCAAACCCTCAGCGCCGTCACCCGTATGTAGTACCTTATACCCCTCTTTCGAGAGGTTGTACACGAGGGTTTCGCGCATCGTGGATTCGTCTTCGACTACCAATATTTTTTTCATATGCAGTATCCTCCCAGATACATTTTGCTTGCATGTTTAAAGCCTAGCACACGTGCGATTAAGTTTCCATTAGATTGTCTAAATTTGCCTTTTGCTATATCCTAAAGGGCCATTATCAAAGGGTTTTCTTGTGCAGATGGCGGCCCCCAATGAGCACCGATTTGTCCGGACAGGTTTTAAATCAGTATGAATTATTAGATGTCCTCGGCAAGGGGGGGATGGCAGTGGTCTATCGCGCCCGCCAGACCAATATTAACCGTTATGTGGCGGTCAAGGTCATGTCCAATGCCCTGCCGGGTGATGATAATTTTTTGAGCCGCTTTAAGCACGAAGCCGATTTGATTGCGACATTGGAGCACCCCAATATTCTGCCCATTTATGATTATGGCAGCGCCGGCGAGTATTTTTATCTAGTGCTGCGCTTGATGGATGGGGGTAGCCTAGACAGCTATATGGGCGGGAACCCGCTGGCTTTGCAAGATGTGGATCGTTTTTTGACCCAGATCGCCAGCGCATTGGATTTTGCTCATCATCATCGCGTGGTACATCGTGACCTCAAACCCAACAATGTGCTGCTAGACCGACATGGCAATGCCTATTTGATGGATTTTGGGATTGCCAAAGTCATTTCCGACTCGAACCTGACAACGACCAACACCATTATGGGAACACCGGGGTATATGGCCCCGGAGCAGTGGAAACTGACCCCGTTTGACCATCGCATTGATGTGTACAGTCTCGGCATTATGACGTATGAGATGCTGACAGGCAGTACCCCGTTTATTGGTCAAACCCCGCTGCAATATATGTATGCCCATCTGCATGAACAGATTCCTCGCCCCAGCAATTTTGTTTATGGGCTGTCGGCGGAAGCGGATAAGGTGTTGATGCGGGCGACGGCCAAAGACCCCAAACGCCGTTATTCCACTGCGGGTGAGTTCGCGGTGGCATTTTCGGCGGCACTGCGGGGTGAAAAGGTGAACACCGAGGGTGTGCCGATTTCGGCCAAACCATCACGGACAGGGAAGCCCGCCCAGAATGCGCTGCAAGATGTTTTGGTAGACTTGGAATTATCTTCGGATGAGCAGCGTGGCCCGGCACCCAAGTTGAATCAGATGTTGGGAAAACCTGATGACGCCGTGAATGTGGAGCCTATGGATGACAGTGATCTCGCCCATCTATTGGAGGATGTGCTTGATGTCTTGGGCGAACCGTCGGTTGTACCACCTGATCAGCCCGTTGCTAAACTCCATGAAGCAGAAGAGAGCGGAAAATCCCAGCGGCGTATCCCCGCGATTCGCTTACACGATTTATTGTCTGACTTGGTGGATTTACCGTCGCGTTCGAGTCCCAAAGTCGGAGACTTACTCCAAGCCGCGGCAGGTACAGCGCCAACAGAACCCAGAACGCTTCCCAAACGCTCCGAACGGATGGAAAATTTACTTTCGCAATTGGTGGAACAGCCCGATGAAAAAAAAGTGCGGGTGCATCTCAATTTGGTGGACTTGTTATCCTATGGGGGCAAAAAACATCGCTCGCTGGGGGTGAATGCCCAACAAGTGCGCCTGCCACCCTCGTTAGAGGCGCTGGTGGGTCAACCCACCGGCCTGATGCTGTTGGGGGTGGATATGGACGGCGTGGCGGAACGGGCCGGACTCTTTATGGGAGATATTTTGGTGTCGGCGGATGGTCAGCGGTTGCAGCATTTGGATGATTTAAATGCGATGTTGACCCAATCGGCGACAGAACTTCAGGTCATCCGCGCTGGACAATTGCAGAACATTCATGTTTCATTGGACTAAGAGACCTCAAACTATCATACACGGGGCTAAAGCCGCCGTGCTGAGTTTAGAGTTCTCGAAAATTTGCTACAGGGTGAATTTGCCCTAAGCCCCTTTCAACGGGTATGCTTATTTCTGTCTTAAATTCCATCATGAGGAAAAGCAACTAAGCTCATGAATCCAAATCTTGCTGGACAAGTTATTGATAACTATCAACTCATTGAAGTCATGGGGCGGGGTGGGATGGCAGTGGTCTATCGCGCCCGCCAACTCAATATCGAGCGTAATGTCGCCGTCAAGGTGATGTCGTCGGCATTGGCAGGTAGCCCCGATTTTATCGCCCGCTTCAAACGTGAGGCTGACCTAATTGCCAAATTGGAACATCCCCATATCCTGCCGATTTATGATTATGGGCAGGTGGGGGAATATGTTTATTTGGTGGTGCGCTTGATGGAAGGGGGCAGTCTGGATCGGCGTATTCGGGGCAAACCACTGCCGCTGCCGGATATTGAAAAATTGATGACCCAGATTGCGGGTGGGTTAGATTATGCCCATCAGCATGGCATCGTTCATCGTGACCTGAAGCCGAATAATGTGCTGTTGGATAATTTGGGGAATGCCTATTTGATGGACTTTGGCATCGCCAAGATTATGCAGGGTACGCAGATGACGGCGACGGGCACAATGATGGGCACGCCTGCGTATATGGCCCCCGAACAGTGGAAAGCCGAAGCTATTGACCAGCGGGCCGATATTTACAGCTTGGGCATTATCCTCTATGAGTTGCTGACGGGCGATGTGCCGTTCCATGCCGAAACGCCGCATCAATTGATGTTTGCACATTTGGAAAAAGAGATGCCGCGTGCCAGCCTGAAAGTGCCGGGGTTGTCGTCGGCGATTGATGACGTGGTGTTGAAAGCGACCTCCAAGAAACCCGAAGATCGGTATCAAAAAGCACTTGATCTAACCAAAGAATTGCTTGAGGCCATTAAGGGTCAGAAAGAGGATTTGCGCGGCGATCTAATTCCGCTAACGGTGCGGTTGGAGCGTCCGCCTACCACAGAACCCACTGCGCCACCTGCACCCGCCAAACCAACGCCCGAACAGGCCATGCGAACGGTATTGGATGCCATGCCGCCCACCCAAACGCAGATGCCAGCATATACCCCGTCTGCGCCACAACCCCCGGTTCAGACGCCAATGCCTCAGTATACGCCACCCCCACCCCAAACGGGAATGGGGCAGATGCCTCCTCCACAGACCGGCATGGCACAAGGGCCGTATCCGCCCTATCAGACTTCCTATCCACAGCAAGCGCCGACCTTCCCCCCACCAGCCGGATATACCATGCAACCTGTGTATGCGCCCAAGAAAAAGGGGCCGAATGTTTTGGGCATCATTGGTAGCCTTCTCGTGCTGCTCATCCTATTGGGCGGTGCGGCGGGCATTGTCTTGTTCGCACTGAGTCAGGACGATGACAAGGGGGGTGGGGATGAGACGAAAGCCGCCGATGTCAATCAATCCCCAGAGGCATCTGCTGAGGTGACAGAAGTCGCAACCGACAGTGGTACCCCTGAAAGTACCGCCACAGCGACGCAAACCGCTACGGCAACCAACACCTTTACCCCCGAACCGCCCAAAGTTGCGGAAGTGCCTGTTTTGACGGCACAACCTTCAATGCTTTGCCCCGCAACAATGGATAGTCAACTTGCGGTGGGGATGCACGGACGCACTACCCTGATCGGCTCAGGGACGACCAATGTCCGGGCAAATCCCGATGGGGATGTCATCACCCGTATCAACAATGGTACAGAATTTAATGTCATTGGCGGGCCGGATTGCGCAGGGGGTCGCTTTACATGGTGGCAGATTCAACTCGACAGCGGAACACAGGGCTGGGTCGCTGAGGGGGAGGGTAATTATTTTGTTGAACCCTGGCCTGCCATCGCGCTGACTGAAAACGTGTTGCAAGTTGTAGATGGTATTGAAAGCATTGACGTTCGTGCTGAGGCTGATGAATCCTCGGATACGGTTGCCACGCTGTTCCCCGGTGATCGCGTGGGATGGGATGGCACATTGGAAGAAGCAGGTGGTATTCAATGGGCCAAAGTGACCACCTATGATGGGTCAACAGGCTACCTGCTGTTTGATGGCAATTTTGTAGCACAAATTGATCCTCGTAAGGTTACAGCGGGTATATTCATCAGCAAGACGCTAGAAGTGCTTGCGGCGGGCGATGGGGCCAACCTCCGCGAAAATTTTGATACTGCCTCGACTCGTCTTCAGACGGTTGCGGAGGGGGCCAAACTTGAAGTAATTGGTGGGCCAGAATTTGCCGACTATTTTGTGTGGTGGCAGGTTCGCCTTACCGATGGCACGGAAGGTTGGATTGCTGATCATCCTACATGGTTTAACGTAGAATAATTTTCGGAGGGGCGGTTGATAAAAAATCGCCCTTTTATCAGAGAATAATGCCTCAATGAGTATTTCAGAATCACTTGATACGACCCATCCCATTGATATTCCTGAGCAGAGGCCGCCCTCTTTATTAGAAGCACTGCCAGAGGAGTCGCATAAGGAGCGCTTCCGCCAAATTGTCCAAGCCTATATGACGATTGAGGAAGATGATTTGGCAACCGCCCCTGCCGCCAAACGCACGGCATTGGTGTTTCGGGGGAAACTGCTTCAATCCGCAGCGGAGACCTATCCGCCGCTTAGTGAAAAAATCGAAGCGGAGGGGTGTACTCTCTTTTTGCAGCGTGGGCCTGAAAAAAAGGATGAAGTGCTGATTGTTGAGGGGCAGGTGGTTCAGCGTGCCGTCAAAACGCGCTGGTGGTTTCACTTGGGTCTATTGATTGTGACGGTCTTTACGACGCTGGTCGCGGGAGCAACCTTTGTGGGCTATGATCTTGACTCTATACGTGCGGCGGTGGCTGAACAAAATACGGTGACGTTGCGCGAAATGTATAACGGTGGACGGCAGTTTGCGTTTCCCCTGCTGTTGATTTTGGGTGTACATGAAATGGGGCATTACGTGGCGGCCCGTCTGCACAAAGTCAAAGTTACTCTGCCGTTCTTTATCCCCCTGCCGCTGTCCAGCCTAATGCCGCTATCACTGGGTACGATGGGGGCGGTGATTTTTATCACCAGCCCATTCAAAAACCGCAAAATGCTGTTTGATATTGGCTTGGCTGGGCCATTAGCTGGGTTATTGGTGGCGATTCCTTTCTTTATCACGGGCCTGAAAACACAGCCAACCATCGGGATTCCGCTGGAATGGCTGCAACAACTTCGGGTTGATCGGGTGAGTGTGCCGCTTTTTCTGGAGTGGGTTGCCCGCTCCGTCTATACCGATCAGCAAGTTGCCCGCATTGATAGCACGGTCTTTTTTCGTCACCCACAGGCACTGGCGGCGTGGTTTGGAACGTTATTGACCTTCCTCAATTTGCTGCCGCTCGGTCAATTTGATGGCGGGCATGTGGCCTATGCGCTGTTTGGGCGTCGGGTCGCGTGGCCGTTGGCATTTTCCGTTGCTGCCATCTGCATCCTGCTTGGTCTCATGGGCTTTTGGGCGGCATGGTTGATTTGGCCTCTCTTTGCAGTGCTAACAGGTCTGCGCCATCCCCCACCACACGACGATATTACCCCATTGGGATTGCCCCGCATGATTTTGGGTGGAATTACGGTGGCCCTGTTCTTCAGCCTAATTGTGATTACTCCCTTTTATAGTTCGATCACTCGCTAAAATATTTGGTGAATCTGGCAGGCAACACGGTTGCCGTTTTTTGCGTTTCATCGCATAATTGGCGGCAAAAAGCGTATCCCGGACGGCATTTAGGAGCATGGTTTATCATGATTAGTATTCCAATGACGATTGGTATTGAAGAAGAATATCAAATTATTGACCCCGAAACCCGTGAACTAACTTCCTACGTCCAACAACTCATGAATCGAGGCCGGGTCACGCTTGGTAATCAATTAAAACCCGAATTTATGCAATCCCAAATTGAGGTCGGCAGTCGCGTTTGTGCCAATATTCAGGAAGCCCGCCAAGAGATTATCCATTTGCGACGGACGGTTTTTGAGGCGGCAGAAGAAAATGGCCGGGCGATTGCCGCCGCTGGAACGCATCCGTTTTCGCGCTGGCAGGATCAGCGTTTTTCGGAAGGGGAGCGGTACGACGATCTGCAATCCACGATGCAAGATGCCGCCCGTCGCTTGTTAATCTTCGGGATGCATGTGCATGTCGGTTTTGGGCAAGACCGCCTCGCTTTTGAATTGATTGTGGATGTCATGAATCAAATCCGCTATTTCCTGCCGCATATTTTGGCGCTTTCAACCTCCTCCCCGTTCTGGCATGGACGGGATACGGGCATGAAGAGCTACCGCTGTCTGGTTTTTGAGAACATGCCCCGCACAGGTATTCCCCCCATTTTTGGCGGATTTGCGGAGTATGATCGCTATGTGGATGTAATGGCGGCGGTAGGGTCGTTGGGGCCAAAAGGTACAGGCAAGCCGTCGGGTGAAGCCTCGCCCAAAGATGCCACCAAGATTTGGTGGGACGCGCGGCCTCATCCGAATTGGGGTACACTCGAAATCCGCATATCCGATATGTGTACGACGGTGGATGAGTGCATGTGTGTGGCGGCCTTGATTCAGTCGTTCGTCGCCAAATTCATTAAGCTCCGCAATCAAAATCTCAGTTGGCGCATTTATCCTTCGCATATGATTAGCGAGAACAAATGGCGGGCGGTTCGTTGGGGCATTGACGGGAAGCTGATTGATTTTGGTATCGAAGATGAAGTGCCTATGCGCTTATTGGTGCAGGAAATTTTGGAAATTATTGACGACGTGGTAGACGAGCTTGGCACGCGCCAAGATGTCGAATACGCCAAGACGATTTTGGAAAAAGGAACGAGTGCGGATCGTCAACTTGCCACCTTCCGCCGTGCTTTGAATGAAGGGGCGGATACTCAAGAAGCCTTAAATGCGGTGGTGGATCAATTGGTTCGGGAGACACAACTGGGCTGGCGTGAACCTGCCACGCAATCGTAATTGATTATGCGACGAATTTTTGTTTTGATGTCTTTGGTGGCGATGATGGGGCGGGCGCTCATTGTATGGTTGCGCGTCCGTCCCATTGTCCCCACCGTGCGTTGGTTGCTGCGGGTACGGCCAGAGGTTGTGGCCTATCTGCACGAAATTAATCATATCCGCTCCCTGACGAAGCCGCCCTCGTAAAAAGTTGCTTCTCTAACATGTGCCATAGCCGCGCTGTTCAAAACTGAGCGGGTCAACTGGGCCGTCGTTGATGCGTGTTTCATAATGGACATGCGGGCCAGTGCTGTTGCCTGTACTGCCACTCCACCCAATCACCGAAAATCGCCCCACCGACTGTCCCGATGACACATTAAACGAGGTCAAATGGGCATAATAGGTGATGAATGCCCCACTTTGAATGATGACCAGATAGCCGTAACCGATTTCACTCCAACCCGCAAAGGTGACGGTCCCGCTGTGTGTGGCTTGGACGGGCGTGCCAATCGGAATTCCCAAATCTATGCCAATGTGATATTGATGAAAGCGCTGCGTCAAGATGCCAGAGACAGGTAAACCGGCTGGCCCACACCCCCCCTCTGGCACATCCGCATTGGCAACGATGGTTGGGCCTGCTTGACCGGACGGATCAAAAAAATCCGGTGGTGTGGCGGTAATAATCCCTTGATCTTCGGATTGGACAAAAGTGGGGACAAAAGGGGCAGTAGTGGGAAAAATCGGTGGCAGCGCCGATGGAGGTGTAGGGGTGGTTAAGGAAAATTGCGAGTTGCCCGTCATTGGCAAATAGATTCCCACAGGGGGGATTCCCGGCGCAGCGATGGGCAGCCCAGCAGGATTGTTCACAAAATTATCATTCCATAGGGCTTGTTCGACCCCGGGAAGCACCGCCGCATAATAGCTCGATGGGGGAAGTTCGGCAGATAAATCTGGGGTAGCAACCGCTGGAATGGCGTGCAGTTGACGATTGGGCTGATTCCATGCTGCTGTCCATGCAAAGTAGGTGCCGCTAAGAATAAGCAGAATCAACACCAGCCCCCACAGCCAATGATTGAGGCATTGACGAGAACGAGCAGGCAAGGAAACCGAATGAGTTTGTTTTGGCATGACCTCTATTGTACTCAATCAGCAACGGACTGAAACAACATGTAGATTGACATTAAAAAAGAGCGTACCGGGTGGCACGCTCTTGAAAAAAGAGACACTACGAGGGTACAGAGTTAAGGCTGGACTTGAATGAGGATGTAACCGAAGGTCGTCGGGTCAGCGGCATCACCCACCACAATGAAAGTGTAGTAGTTGCCTTTGACCAGTTCAAAACTTTCAATGCGATAGTACACATTGCCTTGCCCATCGCTGAAATTGAAAGTCCGGGTATTGGCATTCAAATTGAGGTTGTCGCTGCCTTGCCCATAGGCCAAGATACCGGCCAAAACGTCGCCGCTGGCGGAGTTGATGACCGACATGCCCGGTACATTACGGACGGCATGAATGAAGCGGACACGCGCTTGGTCAGGTGGGATCAATTCTATATTGTCGGCAAAGGCATTGACACGGAAGTTATCGGTGCCGAGGGCGACCAAGGTGAGCGGGAAATTATTGGCGGTGATGGTCAACTGGTCACGCCAAATCGGTTCAACGCCTTCAGCAGGGGTGACATCGCCGGGATAGACCGTCAGTTCATAGCTACCCGCTGACAGAGTTAGATAGTCGGTGAAGTCGAGATAGTTCAGATTGTTGAGTACCAAATCGCCATTGAGATAGAAATCGAGCGAGGGTGAATCTGGCGCGGCATGGGCAAAACGAACCGAGGCGACTTGTTCTACGGGTTCATTAAACCACGTCCAACGTTGGCGATCTGTACCATAGATAATCAAGGTGGCAATGGAGCCAGCCGGGGCGTTTACTTCAGCCCGACCTACCGTGGCGCTGGGATCGCTGGCGTCTACAAGTGTCAGGTCGTACAGACCACCGGGAACATTGGCAGAGGCAAGGCTGCCCTGTGACACTTCTTCAATCAAGGTAATGCCATTTTGCGAGACGAGGCCGAAATTCGGGATGATGCTAGTGAGGTTCATGACCTGCAAACGGGCAGTATTGACCGGAACAGGGGTGAGATCATCAGCGAACAGATCAAGGTTCACGTCTTCGGGTGTCCCCGTGAGGAGCATGAACAGGCTTTGGTCTTCGGCGATGTCGAGAGTGGTAGTTACAACAGGGGTGCCGCCATCGGGCGAAGTGCCAGTCGCATAGACTTCAAAGGTGTAGTTGCCGGGGGTCACAACGACTTCATTGGTGGCTTCTCCATAGCGAATCCCAGCGTAAACAGCAATAGGATCGGCATTGACATACACATCATAGGTGATTTCTTCAGCACCTTCCGTCACCTCTACCAAATTCATGAAGCGGAAACGATTGGTACCACTGACGCGATAGGGCCGACCAATTAATTGGACAATGCGTGGAGCAGGGCTGGCAGAATCACCGGCAAAAAATACTAGATAGTAGCGTCCGGGCGAAAGCACGATGTCGGAAGCAGGGCTACTACCAAGCGCTACGGAATAGCTACCCGCGACGACTTCAGTGGCTTCACTGACTTCACCAAAGCCGAGACTGGCAACCGATTCGCTATTGACGCGGATGTCTTGGTCGCCACTGCCCTGTACAGCATTGACATAGGCCACGCGGGTCAGATTACGGACGGGTGGGGCGGCATTGTCTACCGTAACCACCACTTGGCTGTCTGCTCCCGCGCCAATCAATGTCGCCGTCATACGGGTCGCATTGGCAAGACTCAGAGTGGCGCTGGCAATTTCAGCACCCGCTGGTGTGGTAAAGACTACATTGTGATCACCGCTGTAGAAGGTGAAATAGCCCACGACATTGAACAATTTATTGGCGATGAGACGGTTATCGAGATAGACATCAACGTCCCCGCCCGTCACAGTGGCGTTGGCAAAGCGGATAAACCCAACACCTGTCTGGGTCTCTGGGGATGCTTCAACATGTGATTGCATCGCGCCAAACGCGGTTAGGGCGACGATCCCGATTAAGCAAAGACTGATAAAACGTTGGAGATGCTTTCGCATTATGCTGGCTCCTTGATTCATACAAAAAAGGAAAAGCTGAGTTATCAAAATTGTAAAGTGAATACCCTACCAGTATACGAGAATGTCGAAATTAGGAAATTAGCCCAATGGGGCTACCTGTGTTGTATTAATTGAAATATTACGACTAGTCCTCGAATTGGATGCTGCGAATGATGCGGCGAGCGGTTCTGGCTTGACCGCCGGGGGATTCTTCCAGTGCGAGCATGAAAAATGCGTAGGCTTGCCCGTTATGTTGGGTTGTCGCAAGGTAGTAACTAATGTTGATTTCGTTTACGTCAAGAGTGGAGGATTCGGCAAATTCTTCGGGGAATTGGAGCGACAGGTTAAATGAAGTCATTATGGCCTCGTCCCCGTCAATTTCGACATCTTTTGTTTCAGTATTGATGTCAAAATGAATCCCTAAAAATTCAAGGGACTCCATGTTTTCGGCATTGCTCTCGAATTGGGCTTGAATTTCGGCAAGCTGCTCCGACGATACGGGTGCAAATATAACCAGCCCTAACGATTGGAGCAACTCCTTCGATTCTTCATCAGATAGCTGGCTGTCGCTCTGATTTACAATGCTTGAATTGAGTCCGATAGGTTCATCGCCAATTAGCACACTGATAGCAGCATCGGCAGAAGGCTGGCTTGCCAGAAGCGGAACGATGGAATCAATGCCATAACTAGCGGCGACTGTAACCGTATCCACGTCCTGATTCTGGGACTGGAAATTGATAATTTTCCCTTCCCAATCTTCGGGATAATGGATGGAATACTGAGTAGTGGTAGCCTCGTTCGACAAATCAGGGCCAAATAAACCGAATAACCCACTGTGCTGATAGGTATAGGCGTACCATCCAACCGCCAGCACAAACAGCACCACGATGAGCAATGCGCCGCCAACCAACAATAAATCGGCGGGGCGAATTGGGACTTTGGAACGGTTGAGAGGACCGCTTGGTGGCGGCAGATCGGCAATACTGAATATCGTGTCAATCTCCAACTCTTCTAACATAGCACGGGCTTTGGCATTGTCGGGTTTCAATTCTAAGACGTGTTTGAGAGCAATCTGTTGGAGGGCACGATCCTCAACGATATTTGCCATAACCCACCATCCCCTTGCATCCAAAGGGTTTTGGCGGGTGTACTCTTCGACCAACTGACGCGCCTGTTCTTGTTGGCCTTCTTTTGACAACTGGACACTTTTGAGCAAAAGCTCTTCGGACATTCAGCCGTTCACACTTTCCCCAGATAAACCTGTCAGCTTTTGATAGCAGCGTCCAACGTTGGATACACATGGAAGAATTTGTCGAACCCGATGATTTCTAGGACTCGCATAATCTTGAGGTTGGGAGCAGCCAACTGTACATCTCCACCATTTTGGCGGCATTGCGTCAACACATCGGCTAGGATGCGTAATCCGGCGCTGTTCAAGTAATTAGTTTGTGAGAGATCGAGTACCAAATGATGATGTCCGGTGTTCACCGCATCACGCAATATATCTTCCATCTTGGTCGCTCCATCACCATCTACACGACCATCTACCTGAAAAACTATCTTGTCACCCTGCTGTGTCTGGGAGATGTTGAGCATCGGAAACCGCCCCTTTATGTTAATACCACTACTGCTGTTCAATGATACTAGGAATATTTTGAAAGTGAAAATTTTGCCATATGTGAAGGGGCAATATGGCTGAATTTATCGTCTGCCATGAGTTTGTGTCAAAATTTTGGCCCGCTGTTATAATGACCCCTTGTGCTTTATTCAGAGTATCAAGACTGTGCTTTTAAGCCGATTAATCAACCTATGAGTTTTACATTTTCATTGGAAGCTACTGCGGGACGTGCGCGTGCGGGTGTGTTTACAACTCCGCATGGAGACCTTTTGACACCTGTGTTTGCTCCGGTGGGAACACAAGCAACCGTCAAAGCGATTCTTCCCCGTGATCTGTATGACCTCAAAGCCACCCTCATCCTCGCCAATACCTATCATTTACATTTACGCCCCGGTGATGATTTAGTTGCTGCAATGGGGGGCTTGCATCACTTTATGGCGTGGGATGGCCCGATGTTAACGGATTCGGGCGGCTTCCAAGTCTTTAGCTTGGCAGAATTGCGCCGCATTGATGATAACGGGGTGCGTTTTCGCAGCCATTTGGATGGTGCCTCCTATTATCTGACTCCCGAAAAGTCCATTGCGATTCAGCATAATCTGGGTGCGGACATTATTATGGCATTTGATGAATGTGCCGTACCGAATGACCGAGCCTATTCCGAGGCGGCCATGCACCGGACTCATGCGTGGGCCAAACGTTGTGTGGAATATCATGCCACTCATGGGGATGTCAACCGTCAGGCACTTTTTGGAATTGTGCAGGGCGGCATTTTCCCGGATTTGCGTGCTCAATCGGTTGAGGCTATCACATCGTTGAATCTTCCCGGCTATGCCATTGGCGGTTTGGCTGTTGGGGAAACCAAAAAAGAAATGCTGGCGACGCTTGATGCCACCATGCCCTTGATGCCACCAGATCGCCCTCGGTATTTGATGGGGGTAGGTCGTGCTGAGGACTTGGTACAGGGAGTGGCGCGGGGCATAGATATTTTTGACTGCGTGCTGCCTACCCGCGAGGCCCGTCATGGAGCGGCACTGACGCGGTTTGGGCGCTATAATATGCGAAACCAACAGTTTGCACATGACCCGGAACCCATAGAGGTGGGGTGTGAATGTTACACCTGCCAGCATTTTTCGCGGGCTTACATCCGACATCTGATTAAAGCGAAAGAATTGATTGCACACCAATTGTTGAGCATCCATAACCTGCACTTTTTGTTAAAGCTGGTGCGGGATATGCGGGCCGCAATTGTTAAGGGCGAGTCCGAATTTAGGATATTTGCTGAGGCATTTTTGACCGATTGGCATTCTGGGGCCGGCGAGGAAGTCGTCGAGGAGGCCAAACGGTCATTGGGAGCAATCAACCTGTCAGGATAATCACTGGATGAAGTGCGCTGCTGGTCGTAAAACCAAAAGAACCCTCGTCGTGGTGACATTAGCACTCGCTAGTTGTCGTGCGCCCATGCAAGCCCCGACTTCGACCCCCGAAGTAGTTCCTCTTTATTTTGTAACCTCAAGTAGTACCGATAGCCTCCTGCGAAGCCTAGCAGCGACCTATACCCGTGAAAATTCCCTAGTGGCGATTGTTGACCAAGCCGCCAACGGAACCTCGATTGCCGTAGCCCTTGACCCCACCCAATCCTCTGATCCTCCCCTCTATGCCCTGACCACTTATCTACCGAATTTGGACAATTTGTGGGCCGCGCCGTTGGGCCAAGATGGTATCGCTATTGTGGTACACCCCCGTTTGAACATTCCTCAATTAAGCGCGGACGATCTGCGGCAAATTTTTACCGGGGCAGTCGAAAATTGGCTCGAATTGGGTGGGCCGGATTTGGCAATTACGGTTGTCAGCCGCGACGCCGAGTCGGATACCCGTCGGGTTTTTGAACAGTTGGTTTTGGGGCAGCGCCAAATCACCTATAATGCACTTTTAGCCCTAACCGACAGCGCAATGTTGGATGTAGTGGCACAAACACCGGGAGCGATTGGGTTTATGAGTATGGCGTTGGTGTCGGGGCGGGTACGAGTGGTGCCGTTGGTTGGGCAGGCTGGAGATACGCCGGTGCTGCCGACACCGCTGACGGTTGCGGAGGGCACGTATCCACTGCGAGCACCCCTCTTGATTGTCGGAACCAAGCCGCCTGAACCGGGGGATGGGTATTATGAGTTTATTGTTTGGGCACAGCAGCGGCAGGCCCAACAGATGATTGGTGAACGATATGCGCCATTGCCCTAAGAGGATTTTATGAACTACCCAGCCGTTCCAATTGAAAAGACTTGGTGGAAACTGGTGACTTTTGGTTTCCGACTCCTCTATAACGAAATGGCGTGGACGTATGACACGGTGTCATGGGTCGTCAGCTTGGGCCAGTGGCGTAATTGGCAGCGGGCTGCCTTGAAACATCTAGGGACACAGCCGGGGGAGTTGGTACTTGAATTAGCGC
This sequence comes from Chloroflexota bacterium, assembly GCA_024434115.1. Taxonomy (GTDB): domain Bacteria; phylum Chloroflexota; class Anaerolineae; order Aggregatilineales; family J027; genus CFX10. The sequence goes on along the minus strand of QMIT01000004.1, from coordinate 81,287 downwards.
ATGGTACGGGTAATCTGCAATTGGATTTGTATGCGGCTGGTTATCAACGGGTCGCCTATGATCTAAGCCCGTATATGGGGCGGATTGCACGGCGTAAACTGCTCCGGCATCATATCACCGCGCCATTGGTGCGAGGACGTGCCCAACAACTCCCCTTTCCCGATCAAACATTTGATGCAATAGTCAGCACCTTCCCCACGCCATTTATCATTGAGATGGACACCCTGCAAGAAATCTATCGAGTGTTGAAACCGGGTCGGCGCTTGGTGATTGTCCCCAATGGCATTTTGACCGGGGGTGGGGTGGCGAAAGATGCCCTTGAAGCAGCCTATCGTGCGACGGGTCAACGGGGGCCATGGCCGGCGGATTTGGAACAGCGATTCCAAGAAGCTGGATTTGCGGTGGAGTCATTGATTGAGCAGTGCCCCTATAGCATTGTGCAGGTGGTCGTTGCTACTCGGCGGGATTAGACTCCGGTCAGGTTTTTGTCAGATTGCCTTCATCCATCCGTAGTATAACCATCCAATGAGCGTCCGGCGTGGGTTTGCCCGCCTATCGTATACTTGTCTCTATCACAGCAGTCTTTTTCGGAGGTCTATTGCATGTTTTCATTGAAACGCCTGACTGGTCTATTGCTGGTTGCAATCATCATCATTACCATTGCCCCACACGGTACACGGGTCAATGCACAGGATGATGGCGTATTGCCGACCAGTTTTAAACTTGACATCACTCGCCTGCGTCATGAATATCAGGGTTGGAATAACTGTGGCCCGACTACCTTGACGATGGGCTTAACGTATTTTGGCTATACCGATAATCAACTGCCCGCCGCCCATTTCTTGAAACCCAATGGTGAGGATAAAAATGTCAGCCCATGGGAGATGGTGGATTATGTCAATAATGTCGCCAGCCTCATGACCAATGTGCGGGCGCTGTATCGGCCCGGCGGGGATTTTGAGCTTATCAAGCGACTGCTGGTAGCGGATTTTCCAGTCATCATCGAAAAAGGGTTTGATGTGGAAGACCTCGATTGGATGGGTCATTATTTGCTGCTGATTGGCTATGATGACAATGAGAGTGTCTTCTATACCTATGACAGCTATCTGGGGCATGGCAATTTTCAGGGGCTAAAAGAACCTTATGCGACAGTGGAAAGTTATTGGTGGAATTTCAGCAATACCTTCATTGTGCTCTATGCTCCAGAACGTGAAGCCGAAGTGATGCAAATTTTGGGGGAGCGGGCCGATTTGAACCAAGCCTATCAATTGATGTCCCAGATGGCCCAAGAGCGGGCTGCCGCTGATGGTCAAGACGCATGGGCATGGTTTAATATTGGCGACGCGCTGACCCAACTGGGCTATTATGCCGAGGCGACAGGTTTCTTCCGCGTAGCGTTCGACCTCGGTTTGCCATGGCGGGCGCTGTGGTATCGCCATACACCGCTGGAAGCCTTCTATCGCACAGGCGAGTTTAACACCGTGTTGGAGTTGGTGCAGCAGGCCAAATTGACCACGCCCTACGTTGAAGAATGGGACTACTATCACGGGTTAGTGTTTGCCTCGCAAGGTCGAACCGCCGACGCCAAAGCCCAATTGAATGAGGCCCTGCAATATAACGCCAATTTCCAAGCTGCCAAAGATGTGATTGCCCAATTGGACGCGGGCACATTTGTCGCGGTGGCCCAAACCGATGTGCAGTAACTTAACCTTGTATATAAGTGACCCCTGCTTGAACCAATCGGTTATGCAGATGCACCGGGCGGGGGTCAATATATTTGCCTCGTTCGATCAGATAACGCAGCGTAAAATCGGTTGCCATCAGCGTCACCCCCTCCAAACTTACTTGAGCAGCCCTTCGTAACGCATCTACGCCGGGAAAATCACGAGTCGGTTCAATTAAATCGGCCACGTAGACAATCATGTCGAGCGTGTTCATGGTGGGGTCACCTGTGGTGTGATAGGCACAGGCCGTCTGTACTTGGGGGTCATCCAAGCCGAATTCCGCCGCCGCCAATACATAGCCCACCGCGCCATGCAGCAACATGGGCACCATCATTTCACCTTCACTGATGGGTAGATGATGGAGTTCCGCTAATCGCATCAATTCTTCATCGGGCAGTTTCTTGGCGGCATCGTGAATCCATGCGGCCAACCGTGCCTGCATCCGTTGATGAGGGACATAAAGCTGGGCCATCCAATCGGCGGTTTCGACGACGCCGCGTACATGAGAGATACGTTTGGGCTTTAGCCGTGCTTCAACCCATGCCTGTACACGGGCTTCAAATTCGGGAGTGTATTCAAGTGGCATAGATTTTTCCATGTGTAGGAAATTGTCAGACAACTGCCCAATTTTAATCGCTTGCCAACCGTTGGCAAATGCGCTCAGGATGCTAGAATAGCACTGTGCAAGGTAAGCACCCTTTTCATTTCGACATTTGGAGAGCAATCATGTTGACACCCGCGTTCACCCGCGCTGATTATGAAGCTGCCGCTGATGAAGTCCGCCGCCGAATCCATCAGACCCCTAAGATAGCCATTATTCTTGGTTCGGGCCTAGGGCCACTGGCCGATAGTGTGTCGAACGCGACCATCATCCCTTACCGGGAAATCCCCCATTGGCCGCAAGCCCCACATGGGGGGCATGTGCAAGGTCATAAAGGACAGTTGGTGATTGGGGAGATCGAAGGCCAAAGCGTTTTGATGATGCAGGGTCGGCTGCATTTTTATGAGGGGTACTCGATGCACCAAGTCACTTTCCCGGTGCGGTTGATGCGGGTATTGGGCGTGGAGACCTTGATTGTGACCAACGCGGCGGGTGGACTCAACCAAGAGTTCCGCGCGGGAGATTTGATGCTCATTACCGACCACATTAATTTGTTGGGGCAGATGGGCAACAATGGCTTAATGGGGCCAAACGAGGAGAGCTTTGGAGATCGTTTCCCGATTTTTACGCAGGCCTATGACAAAAAACTGCGGAACAAGGCGCTCGAAATTGCTCAGCGCGAAGCCATTACCCTGCGACAAGGAGTGTATATCGCACTGTCTGGCCCGGCGTTTGAGACCCCTGCCGAAATCCGCATGTTCCGCATGTGGGGGGCGGATGCGGTTGGCATGTCTACCGTACCAGAAGTGGTCGTGGCGCGTCATGCCGGAATGCGTGTCATGGGGGTATCGAGCATTACCAATGAGGCTATTGACGATCAGGACTCGGTGAAAGATGTGAGCCATGAAGAAGTGTTGGCGGTTGGCGCAAAGATTGTGCCGAATCTAATCGCCATCCTTCGAGGGGTCTTACGCGAATTTCCTGAGTAGGACGGAGAGATGAGGATGAGGGATTATGGGTGACTTTTTCTTTTTCATTGAAAGCATCGCCGTTGGGCTGTATGTCTTTACAGGCTTGGGGTTGCTGTGGAGTTTTCGTAATTTTCTACGGGCACGGCGTGAACTTCGAGAGTCCCAATTTCGCCTAGAACGTGAGCAGGCCCAACAGCATGGCGGCAAGGCGCTGACGCTGGTGTTTCTAAGTGTCAATATATTGGTGACGGTATGGGGCACGGCGAATATGGCGGCCCCGACTTGGCGCGAAGGAATGCCCGCGACCCTAGACCCTAGTTTTGCGCGGAATCGAGCCTATCAGACCAGCACTGCCGAGAGGGGTGGTGGTTTTCAATTGACTCCGGTCAATCCGAACGAGGACATCATCCCGATAACCGCGCCGCCACCGAGTACCCCCAAAGGGACGATTTTGCCAAGCAGTCCTCGTGAAGGCTGTATCCGCGATCAGGCGTGGATTGATTTTCCCGATAATGGACAGGTGGTGTTTGATGTGATTCCAATTCGAGGGACGGCGAATATTCAAGATTTCGCGTTTTATCGTTTTGAAATCCGCCCTGAGACGGGTTCTTCTGATTCAACCTTCAGCACCATCGGTGGGGCGCAGGGTGATTATGTCCAGCCAGTGGTGGATAGTGAATTGGGCCAACTCGTACCGCTGAATTATCTGCCGGGTACATATCGCTACCGTTTGGTGGTGTTTGACAGCACCAGTGCGATGAAGGCAAGCTGCGAAATCAGCATTATCATCAGCGATCCCATTCCGACGGCGACCCCGATTGGAGCGAATTAAGTGCCCCCACGTAAAAAAGCACCATCGCCGTTGCAAGACTTGTTGACCCATGAGGCCAAAGACGCCGGATTGTTGGCGGCCTTGTTGGTCAGTCCCCAAGATGAAGCGGTTGTGTCTTATGTTGCAGCAGGATTGGATAAGGCGACTGCCGAAACTCCCCTGCTGACGACCCGGCGCATTTTTGGAAATGCTGAGAGTCGGGCACAGTTGGCCCAATTGCAAGAAAGTGTTTTTTATGATTTGGACGGACGGCGTTTAATTTGTCGTCCCTTGATGTTACCCACGTTGGATGATACTGCCCCGCATTTGTTGGTGGTGCTGACCACCGCCGAACAAACCTATCGAAGGGCGCTCAATAAACTAATTCGGGCGATTGAAAATGCGACAGGTGGTTTTTAATACGCACTATTTTCGACGATGCGCATAATCTTTGCCGCCAACTGCTGCAACAATTTACGTAGTTCGGGTGGGTGGCAAATTTGAAAATTAAAGTCGAGACCTGCTAGAAAATGCCCTACCCATTCTAGCTGCTGAGTGTAAATCGTCAGGTAGACTCTCTCCCCAAATGCCTCCATCAAACCGAGATAGGGTGGAATTTGTCGGATGGCCTGTTCAATCGTTGTCTCCAAAATGACCTCCACACGCCATGTTCCCGGAGTGCTGGCAATGCCTTTCATAACCTGCCCAACGGTATCAAAATTCGCGGGTGACGTAAATGATTCCCCCAACATTTCCGCATTGGTCACACGGTCTAGACGAAAGGTGCGGAGATCATCACGCAGATGGCAATGCCCTACGGTGTACCAGAACCCACCGTGCATCACCAAGCCATAGGGATCAAAGGGTCGGGTTGAAATTTCGCCATTCCATGCCGTGTACGTCAACTGCACCCGGTGTTTTTGTTGAACGGCAGTGCTGAATAAGACAATCAAATCGCTGGCGGGGGCGGCATGGTGAATATTGAGGTGAATCAGCAGGGACTCTTGAACCGCTTGTACTTGCTCCCGCAGCGCATCCGGTAAAACACGCTCAATTTTGGCGAGTGCCCCTTCGATAGCCGGGGCTTCAATAGATAATCCCAATCGTCGGGTAATCAATAGCCCCAGTGTTAGCCCCAAGGCCTCCTCGTCAGTAAACATCATGGGTGGCAGCTTAAAACCGGGTCGCAGCCGATAGGCCCCATGCCGCCCGCGTTCGCCTTCAATTGGAATGCCCAAATCTTGCAGCATGACAATGTAGCGCCGCACGGTTCGTACATCCACCTCCAAGCGTTGGGCGATTTCTGGCCCACTGAGTTGGGGATGGGCTTGCAAGAGTTCCAAAACAGTCAGCAGTCGGGTGGTAGGGTGATACAAAAAATTTCTCCAGAAAATCAGGGCCGATTATGTCCTGTATAGATGATACGCTAAAAGTACAATGTTGAAGCGATCCAATCTGTGAGGAGCATCCATGAATATCACCAAAGGGTTTGTTGAGGTCGAAAATTCCAAGCTGTATTATGCAGTGGCAGGCGAGGGACATCCGTTGCTTTTGGTTCACCCCATGCTGACCAGTCATAAGTATTGGGACGACCAATTCAGCGAATTTGCAAAGCAGTATCGGGTCATTCGTTATGATGTGCGTGGCTTCGGGCAATCCAAAATGTCGAAAGAGCCTTATACGGATACCCACGATATTATCGAACTGCTGGATTTTCTGGGTATCACCAAAACCTACATCTTAGGACTTTCGTTCGGTGGCGAAATCGCCATGCACTTCACGTTGGAGCATCCCGAACGGGTGGACGGTTTGGTGATGTCGGGGGTTGGTTTGGAAGGTTATGAATATTCGGCGGAAGGGACAGCGGAATTTGAACCCAAGTGGATGGCGTTTATCGAGTGCATCCAAAACCGCGATTTCGATGCGGCACGCGAACGGTTTATGGAATTTGCGGTGGATAGCCCAGCGGGGCGTGCTGATGAGAAAGTGCGTGAACGAGCGCGGGCACTGATGCAGGATTACACCTTTCCCCACTTTTTTCCACCAGAGGAAGTAGCTGCTGCGGCAGAGCAGTCTGCATCCGCCGAAACCGGAGCCGAGCATGTGCCAGCGATTCAGCGCCTCCATGAAATTCAAGTGCCGACTTTGGTGATGGTGGGGGGATATGAGGCAAAGGATATTCAGGATATTGTGGATATATTGGTGCGGGATATTCCTCATGCCCAAAAAGCCGTGATTCCGAATGCGGGTCATTTTGTCAGCCTTGAAAAACCTGCTGAATTTAATCGAGCGGTGTCAGACTTTTTAGGTCATCTAGGATAGGAGATACACGACACTTGGAATCACTGGAATTTCATCCAATCACCGCTGAACGATGGACGGATTTTGAAACGCTGTTTGGCGAAAAAGGTGGCTATGCGGGATGTTGGTGCATGTTCTGGCGTTTGGAGCGTGCCCAATTCAAGACCCAAAAATACGAGGGCAATAAGGATACGGCTCGTCATCTGATCTATTCTGGCGAAACACTCGGTTTGTTGGGGTATGCCGATGGACAGGTGGCGGCATGGTGTTCGATTGGCCCGCGTGATCACTATAAGGCATTGGAAAAATCACGCATCCTCAAACGGGTAGATGAACAAGCGGTCTGGTCAATTGTCTGCTTCTATGTGGCAAAACCGTTTCGACGTAAGGGTATGATGCGCCCCATGCTGCAAGCGGCGATTGCCTATGCCAAGTCGAACGGGGCGTCTATTGTCGAGGGGTATCCAATTGATCTTCGAGTAGAATTTGAAACGCCGGGGGGCTATATGGGAATTGCCTCGGCGTTTCATGATGTTGGATTTGTGGAGGTAGGACGTGCCTCCGATACCCAACTCATTATGCGTTATCACATCCTCGATTGAGCTTGGAGTCACTCCAATCCGGCTAGGCGTTTTTCGGCAGCATACTGTTCAGGGGTGTCAATATCACGCAAAATGCTGTCGTTATCCACCGGAAAGGTATAGACCGGATTACGATTGATGGCATCTCGCGGGGCACTGCCAAAAGGCAGGTCTAAAATATCGGGCCAGTGACGGCGCTGAATCAAAATCGGATGTCCGCGCTGGCCTTGATACATCGGGGCGATGATTGATCCCTTGCCTTCGGCGTAGAGGTTCAAAAGCTGGCGGATGAGTTTGGCGCGGATTTGGGGTTGATCGCCCATCATCACCATGCAGGCATCTATATCACTGCTCATGGTTTTTAACCCCACTTGCAGCGATGACAGCATTTCCCCGACCTTAAATTGTGGATTAAAGGCGATTTTGACCGGGCTGTTTTGTAAGGTGCTGGCGACCTGACCGGATTTATAGCCTGTCACCACCACGATTTCAGGCAGGCGGAATGGTACGAGGGTATTGACGATGGTTTCGATCACCGTATGCCGTCCCCATTTCAGCAGAGCTTTGGGATGTCCGCCCATGCGCGAGGACAGCCCCGCCGCCAAAATGATGACCCCCACCCGCCGCTGCACCTCAAAAACGGGATTTTTGGCTTGCATCGCGCCAATCGCTACAGCATTAATTTTGGGGGAGGCAAGGATGATTTGAGCAATGCGCCGTGCCCGACCCCGGCTTAACCCCTCACCAGCCTTATTAAGCAGCACCACCACTCGCGCAGTGGAGGGCAAATCTTTGAGGCCGATTTGTTCATCCCGCACGATTTGGGCCAGCCACGCGGGTTGAATCGGCTGACCAATAGGGAATCCATAGCGTTCAAAAATCGGTTCGGGGTTATAGACTGTCGTTTCATCAAAGGGCATACCGAGCGCGTCTAACCCAGCAACCGGGACAAGCAAGGTGGTATCTTGTGGGATCACGGGTTCGTGGAGGCGCGGGGCTTTGAGGGGGAGGCGACGTGACCCATCGGCCTCCACCAGCAATAAATCGGCATTCATTTCATCCACCAAGCGTGAAATGGATTCGCTTGGCAGACCGATGACCTTATCGCCTCGAATTTCTTGATAGACGAATACAAGGCGTTTTTTATCTAGCAGGGTTGCTAGTTCTCGTTTACCATGCAAAAGATTGGACTGCCAATGAACCGAATGGGGAAATTGTTCGAGTTCAGACGTGGCGATACGGGTGGTAGTCGTTGCCAATACTCGCCAGTCTTGTGTCGCTAATTCACGTCCCAAGCGCACCATTGCGGAGGTTTTGCCCCCCGCCCCGGTAAACGCTACTACATCCCCGCGTTGAACATTCAACGCCTCATGTAAACGCATCAGCCTCGTCCCTTACCCGGTTTTGTTTGTGCAATGGCAAAATGCCCCGGCTAAGGATGGCTTCCAACACACCGCCCCCAATCGCCAGCGCCTTATCGGAAATGGTGAAGCAGTGTTCACGGACACCACGCGGGTCTAAATCTCCAACTTTCAAGCCTGCCCATACCTCGACACTTTCATGAATCAGGCCGCGCAACATACCAGAAAATGGCGCGATAATGGGTTCGCCTTCGACGGTGGCAATAATCCCGCCTTCTTCAACAGAATCGCCAATCGCGGCGTTTGGTTTGACATGGCCCGCACGCGGCGCACGCAGCACCCGCTGACCGTCTTTACCGCCAATCGTGCCGGGAATACCTGTATTGGGAATGGCGCTGCCCTGCCAGATGACCCGACCTAGCGAGTGTCCACGCTGGGTTTCCACAATGGCATGACAATCGGTGCCCACCGTAAAGCCGGGACCGAGAGCCAAGACAAATTCGGCATCATCCAGTGTGGTATCAATGTTCCGCTTCGCCACCCGTGCATCAATCACGACTTGCGTGTTGATATTGCGCCATGCCCCATCAGTATCCACGAGAATGGGGATTTCGCCACCACGCATCGCCAACCAGACCGCTGAATCAGCTTTGATGACCCGCGACGTAATCCCCTCGACTTGATAGACTCCTCCTGTTTCAAAAATCGCGCTGCCAAACGAAACAGTGCGCCGTACCAGCAAGGGCGCTGGCAAATCCACCATAATCACGGGATAGCCTGCATGGTATAAGCGAAAAGCGACCCCTGAACCGAGGTCGCCTGCACCGCGAATGAGGACGATAGGCAGTGGGTCAGACGATGGCACCGAGTCCATGCTCGCGTAATCCTTCCACTATCTGGTCTGGGATGAACGGCAGATGATCGAACCAAATGCCGGTGGCGTCATGAATGGCGGCGGCGATGGCCGGGGCAAGGGGGATAAACGGCATTTCAGCCATGCCCCGCGCCCCCCAAGGGCCGATTGGCACAGGATTTTCGAGCAAAACAGATTTGACCTCGACTGGAATGTCATAGACCGTCGGGATGAGATAGGTGGAGAGGAAGGGATTGAGAACACGCCCTTCTTGGCTAACCAAGTGCTCCATAATAGCGTAACCCTGCGCTTGAACTACCGCACCTTCGACCTGCCCTTCGACGAGCATCCGATTGAGTACCTTGCCGACATCATTGGCACAGATGACGCGCACCAGATTGACCATGCCCGTTTCCAAGTCCACCTCAACTTCAGCGACCTCGGCGACATAGCCATAGGCAAAATTGGGTGTGCCATAGCCAGTTTCTTTGTCGAGCGTCGTGGTAGCAGGGGGGCGATATTGATAGGTGGCGATAGCAGGCCGTTCTTCATCCTGCCACTTCTTAAGAGCCAGTTCCGCCGCACCCCGAATGGCATTGCCTGTCATAAAGGTCATACGCGAAGCCGATGAACTGCCCGAAGTTTGGGTTTCGGCGGTGTCGTGCCCAATCAGCCGGACTTTTTCAACTGGAACACCGACTGCCTCGGCTGTCATTTGGACAAATATTGTGTGGGCGCCTTGCCCAACATCCGCCCCCGCAGCCCGGACAATTACCTCTTCAATTACACCCGTCCCACGTAGTTCAATCGTGGCCCAATTTTGTTCGGGGAAGCCAAAACTATAGCCAATATTTTTGAATCCACAGGCAAACCCAATGCCGCGTCGTTTATGAGTTTCACGCGGCTGCGGAGTGACGGATTTTTGCCAACTCTGCCCGTTGTGTGACCAAGCGCCACTTTCGATAGCTCCTGCTTCGATGGTCTGCCGAATGGTGACACCGGGCGGTGGGGGAGTGCCCGTCGTCATGATGCTGCCTTCATGGATGACATTGCGCAGGCGAAATTCAACCGGATCAAGATCGAGCGCTTCCGCTAATCGGTTCATCATGCCCTCAGCGGCGAACGCGCCTTGTGGCCCACCAAACCCACGAAACGCCCCGGTCATGATGTTGTTGGTATAGACGCCATAGGTATCCACCTGCACATAGGGGATTTCATAAGGGCCTGTCACCATGAGATGGGCATTACCCATCACCTTATTGGTGGTGTAATTATAGGCACCGGCGTCACCAATCACGGTGGCTTCGGCGGCAACCAATTTGCCATCACGGGTCGCGCCCCATTTGGCCCGAATTTTAACGGGGTGGCGTTTGTGATGATAGAGGATAGATTCTTCTCGACTCCAAATGATTTTGACGGGGCGGCCCAACTTCCAAGCGGCCAGTGCAAGGACAATCTGGACACTCATGTCCTCACGTCCGCCGAACGCGCCGCCAATCGCGGGGTAAATGATCCGTACTTGGTCGGGAGGGAGGTTTAGAGCATGGTAAACTTGTTCCTGATCTTCATGCACCCATTGACCCGCCACCACCACTGTGACCCGGCCCTGCTCATCAAGGTAGCCGAGTCCCGCTTCTGGTTGTAAATAGGCATGTTCTTGATAGCCGGTTGAAAACTCGCCCTCCAAAATGACATCGGATTTAGCCCAGCCTTCCGACATTTCGCCCGTGTGGATTTTGTAATGCACGATGATGTTATTGGGTTTATCGTGATGCAGTTGAGGAGCGCCGTCTTGCATAGCATCTTCTGGGTCAAAAACGGTAGGCAGGTCTTGATATTCAAGGTCAATTAACTGGGAAGCAGCAGCGGCATTTTCTTCGGTATCGGCAACGACCACCGCAACCACATCGGCCAAACAGCGTACCACATCCGCGCCGGGGATGGTACTGTCCGGGCCACAAATAACTGGCTGGTCTTTCATCACCAAGCCATATTCATTAACGGGCACATCGCGGGCCGTAAAAATCCTGACCACACCGGGATAGGCTTCGGCGCGGCGTGTATCAATCGAGACCACCCGCGCATGGACACGGTCTGAAAATCGCATTTTCATCCATAACTGACCGTCCATATTCAAATCACTTGGATAAGGCGTTTGACCCGTCACCTTACCAAAGGCATCAATGCGTTTCATGCTTACGCCGATTGCAGGCATTTGATTATTATCCGACACGGTTTTCTGCCTTCAAGATGCTTAACCTTGACCACGTTTCCGCATTTCGCGGTCTTGTATCTCTTTAAGCCGCTTGACCTCTTTGATTTTTTGCTGGCGAATTTTGTCGCGTTTTTTCTCATATTTACGGATGGCCCTTGGGTCATTGGTGTTCGGGGGTAATACGGCCTCTTCTTTGCGGCTGAAATCACCCCCGAGGGCAGCGGCAACAATCATAAAAGAGATAGCCAGCAAGACAATGGATAGGAAAACGCCAGCAGCAACATCCACTCGGCTATAGCTATTGCCAGCAAATTTGAAGAGTTCATTTTGTTTTAATTCGGCTTCCAATACACGCTGGTTAAAATCTTCATTCCGCTCTTTACCCTCGTTTACAATCAACGGCGCAGCGAGAAATGAAATCGCTATGACGGAGAGCACGAGTACGAAGGCCAAAACCGGGACGAGTTGGCTTCGCTTTTTTAGTTTTTCTTTTTCGGCTTCACGACGGGCGACACTCATGGGATGACTTGCTCCTTCTGTTGTGCTATTTCGCTTGCAAGTTCAAAAGCATCAATGATTTTATAGTAGCCAGTGCAACGACACAGATTACCCGAAATACTTTGGGCAATTTGTTCGTGGGTGGGGTGGGGGTGTTCCTCCAATAATTTCGCGCCAGACATCAGAAAACCGGGCGTACAGAATCCGCACTGTACGCCACCCGCCTCCATAAAAGCTTGTTGAATCGGGTGTAGGGCCGTCTCTTCAGCTAATCCTTCTACCGTCACGATGTCTGCCCCATGTGCGCGGGGCGCAGGCACCATACAGGCCATGACCGCGACCCCATCCAGATAAATGGTACATGCGCCGCATTCGCCTTCGGCACAGCCTTCTTTTGTTCCTATCAAGTGAACATCATCGCGCAAAAATCGCAGGAGAGTCTTATTGGATGCGCCCGTTACTGTATGTTTTTCCCCGTTGACCGTCGTCACAATGGTGTCGCTGGCATCATCCTCGTGGCGAACGGAAGCGGGTAGGGGGGAATACTGTGCGGCGTGATTTGTGCCCCACAGCATGGTAGGATTTTCAGGCCAATGGGCACGCTCTTGATGGTCACGCAGCATTCGCAGAGCACGGGCCGTCAACACCTTGACCATCTCAGTTCGATAGGCAGCGGTGGCACGGACATCACTAATTGGCTTGGGGGTTGCCCCCGAAAGTTTAGCTGCTTCCACAATCGTGGCATCTGTTAGAGAGCGTCCATGCAAATACTGTTCGGCATCCGGTACGCGAATAATTGTGGGGGCAACACTGCCGAGCGTAATCCGCGCATGGGTAATCTGATCCCCGTCAAAACCGAGAATCACCGCGATATTGACGACAGAAATAGCTTGGGCGCGGCGTAGGCCTAATTTTAAAAACACGCCCCGTTCATTTTCCGCCATCGGCTTGAAGTGAATGGCAGTGAGCAGTTCATCTGGCCGCATAGCGGTTTTTCGCACACCTTTATAAAAATCGGCAAAACTCAGAGTGCGCTTCCCCACAGTCGAGGTAAGTGTGACTGACCCATCCAAAGCCCACAGCGGCGTAATCGTATCATTGGCTGGGCTAGCGGTGATGAGATTGCCCGCGACGGTGGCCCGATTTCGAATTTGCGGCGCACCCACTTCCCAACAGGCTTGGGCTAATGGAAAAGCCTGCTGCACAATCAACTCACTGGCGACGACTTGATTATGTGTCACCAATGGGCCAAGCTGAATGGATTGTCCATCGAACGTTATTGTGTCGAGACCAGACAGACGGGTAATATCAATCAACGTCTCAAGGTTGGGCCGCTGGTTGCGCTCCATCTCGATCAAAAGATCGGTTGCGCCAGCGATAATTCGGGCGCTTTCACGGTGCTGGGCCAACAGCGTCAATACTTCGTCCAAATGGGTTACACTAAAATAGTTTTTCCACATGAAATTCCCTACCGTAGAAGGTCGCAAATGCGACAAGTACGCTAATGGTAGCACATCCGGCGGCCTGTTGCGACAAAATTTATCCGTTTTTACGCGAGGCGGTATTCCATTATAATCAACGGATAAAACCCTATCTCGAAAGCGCAATATGGATTTTTCAACCCTGATTGCTCATGTCATTGCGATTGCGATACCTGCCCTAACCATCTACCTTTTCTATGCGTTTGACCTGTATGGAACGGGTCGAATCAGCACGGTATTGGTGAGTTTTGGTTGGGGAGCAATTGGGGCATTTGGCATTGCCAACCTGACCTATGAACTGGTATTTGGGGGTGTCGAATTTGAAACCCTGACCACGCGGGTTGCCCCAACCCTTGAAGAATTGCTCAAATCGGCAGTATTGATTTACCTCGTTTTCCAACCGCGTTTTCGCTACATTGTAGATGGCACGATCTATGGAATCGCCGTTGGCATAGGTTTTGCGATGTCGGAGACCATCTTGATCTATTTGCCTGATGCGGGTGATGCGGCCCTCTCGACTGCTATCAGCCGGGTGCTTTCGACCTCTTTGATGCACGCCACCGCCAGCGCAATGGTCGGGATTCTTTTTGGGCGTTATCGGCGGGCGACCTCACAAAATAAGCGTATTTTTCCCATTGTGGGCATCTTGCTTGCTATTGCGGTTCATACCATTTACAACGCGGGTCTCATCCAAATTGAAGACTACAGCGATGGGCGATTTTTGCTGCTGTTTGCCATTACGCTGGGTTTTTCGGGTAGTGCTTTCATTGCATTTGTGATGAATCAGGGCATTCAAGACGAAAAGCGCCGTTTTGAACAGACCCTCGGTTTGGAAGTTGGGGTTTCGGCAGGCGAACGTAAGGCCGTTCAACGATTAGGAGGAAATGGTATTGAGCAGATCTTGGGGGAGATGAAAGATTTTTTTGGGCAGGAAAACATCACCCTCATTCGCCGCCTACTCGTGGTGCAAGCCAATATCGGGATTTTGCAAAATAACCTGAAAAGTCAAGTCAGTGATCGGTTGAAACGTGCATGGCAGGAGGAAATCGCCGGATATCAGCGCGAAAATGATGAAATCCGTACCCAGTTGGGTGTGTATGTCACCAGTTTTATGCGCCGAGTGTTTCCTGCCGAGGATCAGACCCTTTGGGATACGGTCAATGCTGAATTGGCCGATTATGACCCGACACTGGTACATACCTTTGATATGTTTATGCGTGTTTCTGAATTGGCGGAGACGTTTACAGTTGAGCAGCTATCCGCGATGGCCGAGCGCCTGAGCCATATGGAAATATTTCGGAATGTGTCGCTGACCAATCTGGAAAATCTTTGTCGGGCGATTGTGGTCGAAAATTACCCTGATGGCGCAATTATTTTCGATCAGGGTGACACGGGCGATTCCATGTATATGATTGAAGCGGGCAATATCAACGCTTATGTGACGTCTCACCGGGACGGCGAAGACAAGTTCTTGCGGACTTTCCGGGCCGGAGACGTGGTGGGCGAATTTTCACTGCTGGATGGGCAGCCCCGTTCGGCCCGTGCGCTTGCGGTGGGGGAGGTCAAAGTCTTGGTGTTAAAGCGGCAGGCATTTATGATGTTTATGCAAAGCCGCCCCCAAGTCGTCCTTGCCATGCTGCAATATCTGGCTGAAAAACTGCGCTATACCACTGTGTCGGTGGAGGCCAGCACGAGTTGGGCTACCCGTATTGCGCATGGAATTTATGATGAACCCTATCTGTTTAACCCGCCTGCCACCATCACCATTCCCGACGAACTACCCCCTGCCTTCGAACCGCATGAGCTTTCGGAAGACACCCCTGAGATTATTGGCACGTTATTGGTACGAGCAGCGGGTGTCCTCAAAGAACGGGAACGGCTCTTGCGGAAACGCATTAGTGATACATGGAAGCGCGTCACCATCACCGAGAAATCGTGACCTTACAACCCACGTAAAGTTCTGCTTGGTGTGATGATTGCAATGTCACAGGGAAAGCAGCGGGGGACAGTTGATTAGGATTATTGATCTACATTGAACTCCAATAGATCACAGCCTATAGTCTTCAAATTCCCAATGTCCCAACTCGCCGACCTTAAGGGCTACTTCATGCCATGTGTCGGCATCACAGCGCATTAAGAATTTCTCAATCTTACCCATGATGCGCTTGAAGTCATACTCGAAAACAATGAGATGATGTCGCCCAATGATGACATCATCTTTATTGTATCGGCGAAGTAATGCTTTAGGAGTGCATACAGTTACGTCAAAAGACTCTCCCCACGATTCCGTGTTTGGCCCAACCAATAATTGAAGTAGGAACTCGAAATCATCTGGCAGCTCTGGATAAAATGCCTCCAAATCTTCAATATCCGGGCTATGGTAGCTTTTGATTACGGCCTTCATCTACACCCTCACAATAATCGGCTCGGTTTGGGGTGTGGCAAGCCATTCCATGCCATTTTCAGTCACAATCACATCTTCTTCCAGCGCCACAAGACCATAATGTGGCACTTGGACACCGAGTTCGAGGGTATAGGCATTGCCGACTTCAAGTAGACCCATTGGACTTTGCCCATATTTTTCCCACATCGGCCCTAACAGGGTTGAGCCGTCATGCACGGTGCGACCAATTTGATGTCCAGTGGCGTGCAAAAATTCGGGATAGCCGTTTTGGATAATGTGTTGACGGGCGGCGGTGTCCACTGCGTTGCCTGTTACCCCCGGTTTCATAACAGCAGCAGCGGCTTGGATCGCGCCACTGACAACCTTAAACCCGTCCAAAATCGGTTGGGGCACATTGGTTTCGCTCGCAGGCTGCAAATACCACACCCGCTGCATATCGGATACGTAATCTTCAAAATAGACTCCCAAATCCACATGAACCAATTGCCCGACCTGCGAGACGTATTTCTCGGAGGGTGCAGCATGTCCAATCGGCGAATCCGGGCCACAGTTGACAATCGGGCAGTATTCGGGTTCCCACGCCGGGGTAAGACCGCGCTTGCTCATTTCGGCATGGATAAACGCGGCAATTTCCCGTTCATGCAGACCGGGACGCAGATAGGTGGTAATCTGGTCAATGATTTCTTCGGTGAGTTTGACGGCTTGGCGAATGCGGGCGATTTCGGTGGCGGATTTGCGACCCCGCAGCGAATTCAGAATACCTTCGGCGGAGATGAGTTCGTAGGATGTGCCTTGTAAATAGCGCTTCAAGATAAGATACATCCCGTGCGAAAGGCCATCGGCGGCAGAGTCGTTTTCGGAATAATTGAGGGCAATTTGGCGCGGATTGAGCCGTTTCAAAATCCGCTGCAATTCGGGTTGGATGCTTTGGTCATAGCCGATTATTTCGGTAAAACCCCCGATGCGCCCAACGTTTTCAGCATCATAGCGCCCCACGATGGCGATTTTTTCGCCGGTGCGGGTAATAATAAAGGCAGACTGCCACGTCAAATTCATGCCCACAATAAGACCAAGTGCCGGGTCAGCATTATGGGACGTTTCACGCACAAAGGTCATCCAAGCGTCAAGTTGTTTTTCTTGGAGTATCTCAACTGTCTGATTTAATTTTTCAAGCTGAATGCTAAAATGGGTCATTCTGCTATCATCCTTCGATGTTGATTTGGAACGGCGCAAGTATACCATTATTCACCGAGGTCAAGTGTATGACTGGGAAGCGAATGCTGATCTCTTTTGCCCATCCTGATGATGAAACATTTGGCATGGGGGGCGTGATTGCCAAATATGCCCATGCGGGGGTTGAAATCTCTTTGATATGTTCAACCGATGGGGATCGCGGAACGATTCCGTCTGAGTTTTTGGAAAAGCACGGCTCGGTTGGGGCGGTGCGTGTTGCCGAGTTGGAGTGTGCCGCACAGAAATTGGGAATTCAGCGTCTGTTCCGCTTTGGTTACAGCGATAGCGGCATGATGGGAACCGATGACAATCATCACCCCGAATGCCTGTGGCAGGCAAAGGAAGAAGAGGTCGTAAGCAAGATTGTGGCGGTCATTCGAGAGGTCAAGCCGCAGGTCGTGGTCACGTTTGATGAATATGGCGGTTATGGACACCCTGATCATATTGTCATGTGCCGGACGACGACCAAAGCCTTTTTTGCAGCGGGGGATGCGACCCAGTATCCCGAAGCTGGCCCAGTTCATACGCCCCAAAAACTTTACTATATGCCCGCCAAAAAACTGATGATCTCGCTGGGAATTGCGCGATCTTTTGTCCAACGCCAAAACCCACGCAAAATTGGGGCAAACCGTGACCTCGATTTGATCGCTATCTATCAAAATGTGCCGCCAACACACACAACAATAGAAGTCGGGGATTTTCTGGACATTTGGGATGAGGCCAACCAATGCCATGCCAGTCAATGGCAAGCCCCACCTATGCGGAAATGGTTACGCCGCCGCTTGTTTGCCAACCAGAGTTTCGTGCGGGTGTCACCCAAAGCCGCTCGATGGGGACGACGTGAGACCGACTTCTTCACAGGAGTTCAGTAATAGCCTCACAAGATTTATGAGAAATTTTGCGGTTCTAAAGGGGGATTGGTATAGTTGGAGTAAGGTGGACTAGTCCACCCTATACCACTCACACCTAAATTTTTTAGGAGAACCACAGCATGAAACGATATTTGCTTTTGTTCGTGGCCTTTATTTTAGTATTTAGCGTAGTGGGCACCTTTAGCACGGCCAAACCCGTTGCGAAAGCGCAAGATGCTCCCTCTGGAACGTTCCTCGGTACATGGCCCTATACCCTGCCACCCGATCATCACCTGAATGGGTTTGACGCCAGTGGTTTGGATACCAACCTCGGTGTGGTGTATCGCCAAATTGTTGAACTGACCCCCGCCTACTATATGTGGGCAACCGACGAATATCTCCCCATGTTGGCAACCGAATGGGGTTTTACTGAAGACAACACTGCCTACTTCATCAAACTCCGTGAAGATGCCCTGTGGAGTGATGGCACCCCCATCACCGCCGATGACGTGATTGCGACCTATGCGCTGGCCCGCATTACCAACTACTTCTCGGTGTTCAGCGGCGGCTATATCTCCGATGTCGTAAAAATAGACGATTACACCGTCAATTTCGTATTCGCAGGTGAACCCTCTTTGGTGGCCGAACGTGGCATTCTTAAGAGCAGCATCAGCGCCGCTGCCAGCTATGGTGACCTGCCCCAACGCGCCCTCGATATGATTGCCAGTGGCGCCGCCTCCGATAGCGAAGAATGGGCAGCACTCAAGACCGAAATCACCGAATTCCGCCCCACCCAACTGCTCGCCAGCGGCCCCTATACCTATACGCTGGATGATGTCAGTGACAGCTATATGACGCTGCGTTGGCAGCCCAACAGCATTTTCTCTGGGAGCGTCAAATTTGGTGAAATCCGCCTGTGGGCAGGTGAAACCGAGGCGACAACCCCGCTGGTGCTGAGTGGTGATATTGCCCATTCAACCAATGTGTATCCACCCTCCACCCAACAGGCGTTTGCCGATGCTGGTATCCGCTTGCTGATTATGCCGCGCATGTACGGCCCTGCTTTGCTGTTTAATTTCGATGTACACCCCTTTGAAGTCAAGGAAGTCCGTCAGGCGATTGCTTACTTGATTGACCGCAGCGAAAATGCCTTCTTGACCAACGGCCTCGGCGCGACGGCTACCGTTTATATGTGTGGACTGCTCGATTCATCAGTGCCGGTGTTGATGAACCAAGAAGACATTGACAAACTGAATCGCTATGAACTCAACCGGGATAAAGCCGCCGAATTGTTGGAAAGCGTTGGTTTTGCCAAGAACTCCGATGGCAAGTGGGCTGATGCGGATGGCAATGTGATTGCCGCCGAATATAAGTTCCCGGCTGAATTTGCCGACTTCTCCGCTGCTGCCCAAAACGCAATTGACCAGATGAACGAATTTGGTTTCGACATCACCCCGGTTGCGACGCCTTGGCAGCAGACGGCTCAAGACATCCGTGATGGTAATTTTGAACTGTCAGTGTGGAGTTGGGCATCCGGTTCGCCGTTTTCCAGCCGCCAATTCTTTGGCCCGATCCAACGGTTTAACTATGTTGGCCTGACCGATGGTCAAAAGGGTATGAATTTCCCGATGGAATTTGAATACAACGGAGAAACGATTAACCTTGACCAGATGATTAAGGACGCCAGTAACGGCCTCGATATCGAAGTACAAAAGCAGCGGGCTGGTGAAATTGCCCTCATTATCAATGACCTGATGCCGTTCATCCCCTTGAATGTCATTCTCAGCACCGAGCCGTGGAATGAGGACTTGCTTGCGGGTGGGCCTGCCGATGATGATCCTATTCTGCAAAATCCCAGTGCTGACCACTTTGTCGTATTGTATTTGTTGAACGGGACGATTGCTCCCGCCAACTAGGTCAATAAATTGAACTAAAATCTGGGGGCGGTTAAGCAAAAAATCGCCCCTAGCCCCAGCTTTATTTCCATTTTGAGGGGTTTCCTATGGGTGCCATTCCATTCCGCCGCACTGACCAACCTTTGAGCCAGCCAAGTTTATGGTCGTTGAGCAAAAAACTTTTACGGGCGGCCTATAGAAGTTATATCTTTCGGGTCACGGTGCAAGGCATATTGACCCTGTGGGTGGTCACGACCTGCACCTTTTATATGATCCGCAAAATGCCCAATAACCCGATTGAGGTCAAGATTGATGAATTTCAGACCAAGCAGAACTTGACCTATGAAGAGGCGAAGGCGAAAGTGGCAGGGTTGTTCGACTATGACCCCGACGCACCTTTTATCGAGCAGTACACCGACTATATGGGGAATTTGTTGCAGGGCGATTTGGGCCGTTCGATTACCACCGGGCGCACCCCCGTTTCGCAGCAAATTGCCAAATATCTGCCATGGACCCTATTCGCGGTTGGCCTCGGCCTGCTGATAAGTTTTGTGATTGGCATGATTGCTGGTGCTGCGATGGCCTATTGGCGGGGCACTGTTTTTGATAATGTGATGACAGCTTTTGCTTCGATTAGTTATGGCATCCCCGACTTTGTAATCGCTTTTATGATACTTTTGATTGGAGGCATCCAACTCGAATTATTTCAAGTAGGGGATTATATCGGGTCGGTTGACCCTGAAATTAAGGCTGGTCTCAATCCTGAATATATCCGAAGCCTGCTTCAACATGTGCTGCTGCCTGTGACAACCTATGTCTTAGCCAGCGTAGGAGGGTGGATGCTGACGATGAAAAGCAGCACCATTTCAACACTTGGCGAAGACTATATCACGGTAGCTCATGCACGCGGGTTAAGCCAGCGTCGCATCTTGTTTGGCTATGTGGGCCGCAATGCGATGTTGCCGTTGATGACCCGTTTGGCGATCAGTGTGGGGTTTGTGTTGAGTGGCAGCATTATCATTGAGTACATTTTCATTTATCCCGGACTTGGAAAATATCTTTTTGAAATGACGGGCAAGCGCGATTACACCACGATTCAAGGTATTTTTCTGGTGACATCCGCCGCAGTCGTGATTTCCAATATCCTAGCCGATTTGCTCTATGGGGTTTTAGACCCACGTGTACGGGTAGGGGGCAAATAGGTATGGGCTTTTTGATTGCGGTTGCCACTATCCCCGGTCTCATTATCGGTATTTTGTGTGGTCTTGTGCCGTTGGGTATCGGTCTGCGCTACCAGCAATTGAAATGGGGCATTGTTGGGCTGGCGTTGTGTGCGCTGGCGGGTTTTTCGTTTAGCCTCATCGGTGGATTCATCATGCTGGTGTTCACAACAGCGGTGGTGATTTCTTACGCCTTTGTTGACCATGAAGACCCCTTTACCTCGCGTGCATCTATTGAGGCCGTCAATTTTGAGGAATCGCAGCTTGAATTTTTGATGCGACAGATGGCGGCATTAGGACGCACTATTCGGCAGAGCGTGCGTGCCCTCATCCGCAACAAAGCTGGTTTTTTAGGCTTTATCGGCATCTTGTTTTTTGTAGGTATCTCGGTATTCGGCCCGTTGTTTATCGAATATGACGGCGATACCCACGTTGAGCGCCTTCAGCCGGGAGCGCGTACCCTATTCCAAAAGCCTTCGAGTGAATTTATTTTGGGGCTGGATTGGAAAGGGCGTGATATTTTCTCCCATATGGTACATGGGGGTCAGAATCTGATTATCACCTCCATTGAAGCGGGCCTGATTGCGACGCTCATTGCGGTGGTAGTCGGGGCGCTGGCGGCGATGATCGGTGGTGTGGTTGACCAAGTATTGTCGGCAATCGCCAATTTCATTTTGACCATTCCCCAATTCCCGCTCCTGCTAGTGTTGGCTTCGATTTTGAGTTTCAGCAACCACTTCTATCTCGCCCTTCTGTTTGCAGGGTTAAGTTGGCCTGCTTTGATGCGGGCGGTGCGTGCCCAAGTGTTGAGTCTGCGTGAGCGGGATTATGTCCAAGCCGCCGTCGCGCTGGATTTGGGACTGCCCCATATCATTATTCGGGAAGTGCTGCCCAATTTGATGAGCTATATTGTGGTCAATATGATTTTTTCCATCCGATCCGCCATGTATTACATTGTTGGCCTCGTTTTCTTGGGTCTTGTACCACTGGAAGAGCCGGATTGGGGGGTTATGATCTACGTAGGTCGCCAACAGGGTGCCATCTTTAATTCCGACGGGGCCAGCATGATTCTGTCGCCTGTCATCGCCATTGCCCTGTTTCAATTGTCCCTGATCCTCTTCACCCGTTCGCTCGAAGAGGTTTTTAATCCGCGTCTGCGCTCAGGTCTATAGGAGAACATAATGGCAGGCAAAGAAGTTGTCCTGAGTGTGCAAGACCTATCCATTACCTACCTGACACGGCGCGGACGATTACAAGCGGTCAGCCATGTTTCCTTTGATTTGCACCGGGGTGAGACATTGGCCCTGATTGGTGAAAGTGGTTGCGGCAAATCTACCCTGAATTTCGGCTTGATGCGCTTGCTGCCCAAAAATGCCAACACGGACACAGGCAAGATTGTGTATACAGATCGGGCCGGACAAAAAATTGATGTGCTGGCCTTAAATACACGCTCCCTACGAAAATTCCGCTGGTCGGAGTGTGCGATGGTGTTTCAAGGGGCACAAAATTCGCTGAACCCGGTCATCCATGTGCGCGACATGATTTATGATACCGCCAAAGCGCATGGCTTGAATAACCGGGGCGAAGTGCGTGAACGGGCTTTGGAACTCTTCCGCAAAGTGCGCCTTGACCCGGAGCGTGTGTTTAATTCTTATCCACATGAACTCAGCGGGGGGATGCGCCAGCGGGTGCTGATTGCGTTGGGCCTGCTGTTGAATCCGCAGGTCGTCATTTTTGATGAGCCGACCACCGCCCTTGATATTTTGACACAACGCAGCATCTTAAACGTTCTACGTGATCTCAAGGAGGAACTCGGTTTTAGTTCGATTTTTATCAGCCATGACCTCGCGGTGGCGGCGGAAATTGCTGATACCGTTGCGACTATGTATGCGGGCGAAATTGTTGAGATGGGGCCGGTTAATGATATTTTCTATGAGCCGCGCCATGCTTATACATTGGGATTGATGGAAGCCTCGCCACGATTGAGTGTGGGGCGGGAAGAATTGGACGGCATTCCCGGCAGCCCACCCGATTTGGTTGAGCCGCCGACGGGTTGCAAATTCCACATCCGCTGTCCCTTTGCCATCGAAACTTGCCAGACGACCCCGCCCCAGCTTGAGCAAGCCAGCATCGGGCACATCGTCGCGTGTTATAAGAGCAACGAGGTATTGGAAAGAGGCCAAGAATTGCGCTCAGTTTCGGCGACAGCACGGGTAGCCCGCCTCTCATAATTACGGAAACGACTATTTTTATGACGACTCAGCAACCATTGATTGAATTACGGCATGTGTATCGGCATTTTAAAAAGGGGCGCACCGACATCCCAGTCTTGCAGGATATCAACTTGGCAGTCCACTCCAGTGAAATCTTATGCCTCGTTGGGGAAAGCGGCTGTGGCAAGACGACCACTGGCAAAATTATGGTGGGTTTGTTGGCCGAGTCGTCCGGTGAAGTGTTATATGAAGGTCAGCCGATTCATGGACGCGGACGCAAAGACAAATCCGAGTATCGGCGGTCATTGCAGATCGTTCATCAAGACCCGTTTGCCTCACTGAATCCTTCGCACACCATCGGGCAAATTTTGAGTTATCCGCTGAAACGGCATCATCTGGTCGGCAATCGGGCCGAACTACGCCGCCGTGTTTGGGAACTGCTGACACTGGTAGACTTAACCCCACCCGGCGATATTGTCAACAAATATCCCCATCAACTTAGCGGGGGGCAGCGTCAACGGGTCAGTATCGCCCGCGCCTTGTCGGTCAATCCGCGTTTGATTGTGGCGGATGAAGCCGTCAGTATGGTAGATGTTAGCATCCGTATCAGTTTGCTCAAAACCCTGCAAAGTCTACGCGATAAATTTGGGATTGCGGTGGTGTTTATTACCCACGACCTCGCCCTTGCCAAATATTTCGCGTGGGAGGGCCGGGTGGCAGTGATGTATTTGGGGCGAGTGGTCGAAATTGGCAGCACGCCAGAAATTATCGGCAGTCCATCCCACCCTTATACCAAAGCCCTGATTTCGGCTATTCCCGAAGCCGACCCGATTGTGACCCGGCGCAAAGAAACCCTGCCCTTACGCAGTGATGACATCCCTAGTTTGATTGATATTCCGGCAGGGTGTGCCTTCCATCCACGCTGTCCATTTTTTGTGCCGGGGGTGTGCGATCAGGAAGTGCCAGTATTAGAGCCACTCAATGGCTATGGGCAGGAAGTGGCCTGTATACCGTTGACACAAGGAATGGGACTAAGCACCCGTGAATCCAATGCCGCGTCGTGAACCAGATGCTATTGAAGTTTTTTTGCGCACTTTTTTGGGGTTAGGGGCGTTTATTGCCCTGTGCAGTGTGGTAACGTGGTTAAGCGCCGAGCCGGACTCGCCGGAATACACCTTGAGTATCTGCAATATTTTTATTGGGCTGGCGCTGATAGTAGGAGTTGCTGTTTTTGTCAAAGTGTTTCGGCGCTAAGGGAGACAAGGTGATGATAACCCGCGACTCAGCCGTGCCATTATATATCCAAATAAAAGAATATATTCGCCAAAATATTTTGTCGGGGGCGTATTCTGAAAACACGCGGATTCCCTCCGAGCGTCAGCTTTCGGAGCAGTTTGAGGTGAGCCGATTGACCGTGACCAAAGCCATTACCGAGTTGGTGACGGAAGGGCTGTTGCATACCCGCGTTGGTAAGGGGACGTTCGTCACCCCCGGCAAAATCAATCAAGAACTGCGTACCCTGACCAGTTTTACCGAAGAAATGCAGCGACGTGGGCAGGCCGCCGCCAGTCGGGTTCTCTATGCCAGTGTTGACCCCGCCGAAGAAGAGGTTGCACGGGCATTGGCGTTGGTGCCGGGGGCAAAAGTCATGGTACTCAAGCGGCTTCGCCTTTCGGACGATCAGGCCATTGCGCTCGAAATTAGCCATATTATTGACGCGCTGTGCCCCAATATTTTAGGCAATCATGATTTTAGCTGTGAGTCCTTGTATCAAGTGCTGCGCGAAGAATATGGCTTGAATATGACCCATGCCCAACAAACCATTGAGGCCCGCCGTGCCACCGCCACCGAACTTGAACTGCTCAAGATTGACTCGCATACACCCATTTTGAGTATGACCCGGATCACCTTTAATGAACAAGATGCCCCCTTTGAATATGCACGCTCCGCTTATCGGGGGGATCGTTATAAATTTAATGCTGTGCTGCACAGTGTAGGATAAACCATGCACCCAAGGACTCTTGAAGAAAAAATCGGACAGATGCTCGTGGTGGGTTTTCATGGCTATGAAGCCCCTGAATATCTGTTGCAATGGCTGGCCGAGGGACGCATTGGCGGGGTTATCCTGTTTGGACGCAATATTCAAAACCCACAGCAGGTTGCCAAGCTAACCCAAGCCTTGCATCAGGCATCCAAATACTCCCTGCTGATTTGTATTGACCAAGAAGGTGGTACGGTTGCTCGCTTGCGGGAGGGTTTTACCGAAAGCCCCGGTGCGATGGTTTTGGGTGTGGCGGATTCGGAATCGCTGGCGGAGGAAGTATCCGAAATGCTGGCGACTGAACTACGGGCGCTTGGTATCAATTGGAATCTCGCCCCGGTGGTGGACATTACCCATGATATTTCCAATCCGAGTGTGGGCACACGTTCGTTGGGGCGCGACAAAACACGGGTGGCGCAGTTGGCGGTTGCGGAAGTACGTGGGTTTCAAAAGGCCACTGTCGCGGCGAGTGCCAAACATTTTCCCGGTTTGGGCAATACCCCGGTAGATACCCATTTGGCGCTGGCCGTGATTGATGACTCATTGGACTATTTGTGGGAACATGATCTCGTGCCGTTTCGCGCAGTGGTGAATGAGGGCACGGCGACGGTCATGATTAGCCATGTCAAATTCACCGAACTCGACCCTGACTATCCGGCAACCCTATCCCCCCGTATCATTCAAGACCTGCTGCGCCACGAAATCGGTTTTACGGGGGTGGCCTGCACCGATTGTATGGAAATGAAAGCAATTGCTAATCATTACGGGTCGGGCGAATCGGCGGTTTTGGCGGCACTAGCGGGCGTGGATTTGATTTTGTTCTCACACAGCTTCACCGATCAACACCCCCTCAGCGTGGAGGTGTATTATTCGCTATTGGACGCGGTGCAAACGGGTCGCGTGCCGACGGCTCGTATAGATGAGGCTGTTGCGCGGGTGATGGCCCTCAAAGAGAAATACGCGATTTCCGGTGAGCCACAATTGGAGGTCATTCGCAAACCCGAACATTTGCAATTGTCCCTTCAAGCGGCCCGTGCGGGGGTGGTGTTGGTGAAGTCTGAGCCAGATAATTTTCCCTTGCGCGAAGGGGCAAAGGTCGGAGTGGTCGAATTTGCCTCGATGATAGATTCGGAAATTATGGAGCAGGGCGGTTTAAGTGGATTTACCCATTTATTGCACCAACATGCGGCCCATATCCCAAGTGTCAGCCTGCGCCCGATGGAGTATCGCCCCGAAGATTTGGCCCGTGCGCGGGAATTAGCGGCCCAGTCGGATGTATTGGTTCTGGCGACGCGGAATGCCCATTTAATTGCCGAGCAGTGGGAGGTGGCCCGTGAATTATTGGCCCTCTCCAAACGGGTGATTTTGATGGCCCTGCGCAATCCGTATGATGTTGAGGTTTTGTCAGAAAGTGGGACGATTCTGTGTACCTGTGGGGATAGCAAACCGTCCTTAGCAGCGGGGGTTGAGGCCTTGTTGGGGCTATTTGTGCCGATCAATGGGTCAGGCAATTTGAAAATGTGACATTGGGGGCATATCTTAGGGCATATGTTAACTGGCGATGAACTCAATTAAATTTATAATGGATGGAAATTCCAATGTTAACGCTTTGTATTGATGGAGTTATATTGCCATGCCCTCCAACAAAAGCATCCCCAAAACCGCCACCAAGACTATGCCGGCTGTCCCGCCGCCCAACTATCCGGATTTAATTGGACTTGTCACCAACAAGAAACCCATCAATATTGATATAGTCCAATGCGCTGTCGCTACTCGTCCGACCCAAGTAATCGCCGGACAAAATTTTGAACTGATAGTGATGTTGCAAAACCCGTCTGATATGCAGATCAACGTGGTGATCTTGCCCAAGTTGCCCGAAGAAGATGCTGCCAAACATCCGCATATGTTTGCAACCCCTTCGCAGCGAGTTCGTGTCGCCTTACAACCCGCTGAGGTCGGTTATGTGATTATTCCAGCAGTGTGTTTACGCAAGGCCGCCCCCGGTCATTACCCATTGACCGCCGAAATTCATGCCGAATTGACGGACAAAGCCCAAAAACCCGCTCGTGTGCGTTTGCCAGAGGGTGGGGGTGATCCCAATTTGGGCAGTTTATCGGAAGAGGTACGTTTGAGCCTGCTGAGTTTACGCAAACTCCGCTGGGATGCTCATGTGGACACATGGCGCAAACACAACCTTAACTCCAGTTTTGATGTTGTCACAGCAGCCGAAGTTCCAGCTATTGCCGTCAAAGGAAGCTGGAACAGCCTATGGACAATGCGTGATTACCTTGATGAAAATGTCCTAAAAGAGCGAGTCAAGCCCCAGATGGATGCTTTTTTGGCAAAGCTGATTGCGAACGACTTCATCAAGGTAATCAACGAGGCCACTTTGGAGTGGTTCAATAAGACCGGTTATGTGTTGCAGGCGGTTGAGGCGCTTTATATTTCCAAAGTGCTGACCCATGTGCTGTGTGAACTTAAGGTCGAGCAGCCGACCAAAATTAATCCGAACCCGACATTCCCCGATTGGTATAACAAACTGACATGGGTATTTTTTGATGATGCCCGTCTAGTGGATTACCCGGATCGCGTGATTAAAACACACATATACCCTGAACTCATCAAAGATGCGGTTCGCCATGCCTTCAGAATGCTCACGACGGTCTTGAAAGAGGATTTTGGGACGGTTGACGAAATTAACGATTACGCCGAAAACATCAGTTCTGCGCTGCAAAATAATACGGAATTGACCTACGCACAGGTCTATTTGCCGCTTATTGCTGCCGGGATCATTATCGCTAATCGCCTAACCATGAGTGGCGAAAATGTGACGAATTCACTGCATATGATCTCCGAAGCACAGACCAAACGCACAGGCGAATTCAATGAAGACAACGCCTTTATTGTTGAGATTATCAACAAACTGGTAGACCGTTCGCTGGAATATAAATTCTAAGCATTAGTGACACTCTGGTGTTTCTAATGCTCTATCGTTTTGGACAACACCGGAGTGTTTTTTATGTCTATCTCAACAGGGCTAGAAGTCCTGCGTGCCGACCATTATCGCCCCCTACAGGGCAAGCGGGTTGGCCTGATGACCAATCCCAGTGCTACCGATGCTCAATTCAACACCACCTATCAGATTGTCACCCATACCCCTGAAATTCAACTGACGGCGCTTTTTGGCCCGGAACATGGCTTTGTTGGCGCGGCGGCGGATGGAGCAGAGGTTAATTCTAGCCTTGACCCACGCACCGGAATTCCGATCCATAGCCTCTATGGAGCGACCTTTCGACCTACCGCTGAGATGCTCAAAAATCTAGATGTATTGGTCTGCGATATTCAAGGCATCGGTGTGCGCTTCTATACCTATCTCTGGACGATTTCCTATATTTTGGAGGCGGCAGGCGAATATGGGGTGGAGGTCATGATTTTAGACCGCCCCAATCCGCTGGGGGGGGTAATCGTCGCTGGCCCACCCCTTGACCCTTCGGTGGCTTCATTTGTGGGGCGATATTCCGTCCCTGTGCAGCATGGCATGACATTGGGTGAGATGGCCCAGTTCCTAAATTCGCACTACAACCCGTATCCTGCCCAACTGACCGTGATTCCGTGCGATGGATGGCGGCGAGTGATGACATGGCAGGACACCGGACGGGCGTGGGTGCCGACTTCGCCTGCGATTGGACATCTGAGCGCGGTACAGCATTACCCCGGCGCGTGTTTTTTGGAGGGGACGACGCTATCGGAGGGGCGCGGCACAACCCTACCTTTTGAGGTGGTTGGCGCACCCTATATTGATGGGATGGCATTGGCGGAATCACTCAATGCCCAAAATTGGCCCGGTGTGCGCTTTCGACCCCATAGCTTTCAACCGACTGCCAGCAAATGGGCCGGGCAAGAATGTCAAGGCGTGCAGGCCCATATCACCGATTTGACCATTTGGCGACCTATCGAAACATGGCTCAAGGTAATTTGCCATATTCGGGCGCTCTATCCTGAGCAATTCGGCTGGTCGCCCATCCATCCCGAAACGGGTCGGTGCCATTTTGATTTATTAACGGGTTCGCCCTCCATGCGCGATGCAATTGAGTCTGGGGCAACAATGGAGCAATTGACGGCGGGGTGGTCACAATTTTGTACCGAATTTCAACGCCGTCGCCAGCTATTTTTGTTGTACGAATAGGGGGAACGGGTGGTACGCAAATTTTCATCCACTTTAGAAACCCGCCTTGATGAAATCATCACTTCTCGTTTGGATACCGTCGCTCCCGCAGTAACAATTATGGCGATTTTGCGGGGTGAAGTGATTCTCCATCACGCATGGGGATGGGTTGACCCCGACACCCAAAAAATCCCGGTGACGACGGATACACTCTTTGATTTGGCTTCGGTGACCAAGCTGTTCACCGTGACGGCCTTTTTGCAGAAGGTCAGCGCGGGGAAAGTGACCCTCCATACGCCACTGGTCGAGGTTATCCCCGAATTTGGTCTATTGACTCCGCGTCCGATGGATGGGGGGCAAGACCCACACAGCAAAGAAGTGCTGCCAATTCCCGACATGGTGAGGGGCAAAGCGGTTGATCCGGCACAGGTGACATTTTTCCATTTGTTGACTCACACTTCTGGTCTTCCGGCGTGGCGCGATGTATTTAACGCCGCTGGCCCTGCCCCCATGCCACCGACGCAGCATGACCCTATCACACAGGGAGAACGATGGTCACGCGGCTTGAGCGCGATTTACAACTATGCGTTTGTGGCGCGGCCCAATGAAAAGGTAATTTACAGCGACATCGGCTTGATGCTGCTTGGGGAAGCCGTGATCCGAATCACACAGCGCCCCTTAGACACCGCTATTCAGGAGCATGTCACCGCGCCGTTAGGGTTATCATCGTCCACTTTTAACCCCCTACAAAATAATGTTGGGCGTGAAAATATCGCCCCGACGGAAGATGACCCTAAATGGCGCAAACGACGGTGTTGGGGTGAGGTGCATGATGAAAATGCCTGTGGGGTCGGCGGGGTGGCGGGTCATGCCGGGTTATTCGCCAATGTTCGAGATGTGGCGACATTCGGGCAGGCATGGCTAAGCCATGACCCCCGTCTCAAGATTGATTCTGACCTTATGGTTAAGGCGGTGCATGAACAGGCCGAAACCGATGGCAACCGTAAGGGCTTGGGTTGGATGATTAAAGCCACCGAGGGGTCATCTGCGGGCGAATTTATGGATATTTCGACCTATGGGCACACCGGATTTACGGGGACATCGCTGTTTATTGACCCGACCAAGCAGTTGGTTGTGGCGCTGTTGACCAATTCGGTCTATCCGGGTCGGGACGCCCCCGGCAAATTTGAACTGCGCCGCGATGTGCATAACCTGATTGGAAAGGCGGCGGGCTGATGCAAATCATTGGGTTGATGTCGGGTACGTCAGCGGATGGTATTGATGCAGCGCTGTGCCAAATTGAAGGCCAACCGCCCCAGTTGCAGGCCAAAATCTTAGCGGCCATCACGCTGAATTATCAGCCTGACCAGCGCCAACGCATCCTTGCCGCCTGTCATCCAAGCACCGGATATGTGGATGAAGTATGCCGTCTCAATTTCGACTTGGGGGAGTGGTTTGCCGAGGCTGTCCATCAATTGATAACACAGGCCGGATTAACCGCCGCTGATATTGACCTGATTGCCTCACATGGTCAGACGGTCTGGCATCAAGTCGAGGACCCCGGGCATGTCAGCGCCACATTGCAAATCGGCGAGGCGGCGGTGATTGCAGAACGGACGGGCATCACCACCATTCACAATTTTCGTCCGCGTGATGTCACTGCCGGGGGGCAGGGAGCGCCGCTGACCGGATATGCGGACTGGTTGCTGCTGCGCCACCCCGAACACTGGCGGGCCGTACAAAATATCGGCGGGATGGGCAATGTCACTTTTTTGCCGCCCCTATGTGATGAAACCAGCCTGCCCTTAGCCTTTGATACTGGCCCCGGTAATGCCTTGATTGATATTGCCACGACGGTTTTGACCGATGGGGCGCAAACCTATGACCATGACGGGGCATTGGCGTCAGGGGGTCAAATTGATGAGGGGTGGTTGGCCGAATTGATGGCCCATCCCTATCTCCAACGCCGTCCCCCCAAAACAACGGGGCGGGAGTTATTCGGCTCGGCGATGGGGCAACAATTGGTACAAGTGGGCCAAACACGCGGTTTGAACCGAGAGGCGATTATTGCCACTCTGACGGCCCTCACTGCCAGTAGCATTGCCGACGCCTACCGCCGATTTGCCCCTCATCCCCCTGCGGAAGTCATTTTGGGCGGTGGGGGTCAACATAACCGCACGTTGGTGGCCTATTTGCAAAATTTCATGCCGAATGCAAAGATTCTGCGCCATGAGGATATTGGCCTCAGCAGCGATTTTAAAGAAGCGCTGGTTTTTGCGATCTTGGCTTACGAGACATGGCACAACCGCCCCGGTAATTTGCCCGCGTTGACAGGAGCATCCCATCCGGCGATTTTGGGCCAAATCACCCCCGGCAGAAATTATGCAACATTGCTTCAGCAAACATGGGGTATCCCATGAGCCAGTATGTGATGGGCATTGACGGAGGGGGTAGTAATCTCCGCGTGGTGGTAGTGACCCAAGATTTGCAGGTTGTGGGTGAAAGCCATGCCGGAACGGTCAATCCCAGTGTGATTGGACATGAAGCAGCGGCAGCATTGATTCGCCAGCATATGCAGACCGCAATCGAAAATGCCCATTTGCAACCCGGCGATATTCAAGCCGTGTGTATTGGGGTGGCGGGGGCATCGGCTGACCATTCGGCGGATTGGCTGTGTGAGGTCGTTGGCCCGATCATCCCAAATGCCAAAATCCGTCCCAGTGCCGACCAAGAAATCGCGTTGGTGGGGGCACATGGCAAGCGCGAAGGGATTTTGATTTTGGCGGGAACGGGCAGTGTCGCTTATGGGGTCAATCCGACGGGGCAGGCGGCTGTTGTCGGTGGGTGGGGTTATTTGCTTGGTGATGAGGGTAGCGGTTATTGGTTGGGACTGTCCGTATTAAAGGCCATCGCGCAGGCCAGTGAGCGCCGTGCCGCAAAAACAAGCCTCGCCGAAATTGTGCTGCATGAACTGAATTTAGAGAAGCCGCGAGACTTGATTCGTTGGCTCTATGCCCAAGCCCGCAACTCAGAAATTGCTCAATTGGCCCCGTTGGTAATCCAACAGGCTGATGCGGGGGATGCCGTTGCCAGTCGTCTTGTTGCGGAGGCCGTACAGCATTTAGTTGGACATGTCACCGCCCTACGCGACATGCTCAATTTTCCTGACGCCCCCATTGCTTTCGCAGGTGGATTGTTGACCCATCCGAATGCGCTTAGTTCAGGTTTATGTCGCCATCTTCAACTACCCGCCATTCCTGTTCCCCGCTATCCTCCAGTGATAGGGGCGGTGCTGTTGGCGTTGGACGTGCTTGCATCATCAGAAAAGGAATCCCCATGCAGCCATTGACCGAATCGCGTAATCTACGTACTCAGCAAATAGACCGCCTTTCGACGCTGGAAATTTTGGAAGTCATTAATGACGAAGACGCCTCGATTGCTGGGGTGATTCGTAGCCTACTGCCCGAAATTGCCCAAGCAGTGGATGTCATTACAGCCCAATTTCACTTGGGGGGGCGCTTGATTTATGCTGGAGCAGGCACGAGTGGTCGCTTGGGGGTGTTGGACGCGGTGGAATGCCAGCCAACCTTTAGCACACCACCAGAAATGGTACAGGCCCTTTTAGCAGGGGGTGATCCTGCGCTGACCCAAGCAGTGGAAGGCGCGGAGGATCGTTATGAGCAGGGCAAAACTGATTTCTTGGCCCTCAACCCAACGCCGCATGATGTGGTGGTGGGGATTGCCGCCAGTGGCACCACACCCTATGTACTAGGGGTGTTGGACACGGCCAATGAAATTGGAACAAAGACCATTGCTATTGCGTGTAACACCCCGGCCCCGATTTTAGACCGGGCCAGCATCAGGATTGCAGCATTGGTGGGGCCAGAGGTCATTACGGGTTCGACGCGCATGAAAGCAGGCACGGCGCAAAAAATGATTCTCAATATGCTATCCACTGCCAGTATGATTAAACTCGGCAAGGTCTATGGCAACCTCATGGTGGATGTGCGTGTGACCAATCAAAAACTCGCCAATCGCGCACGGGGCATTGTGGCGGAGGTGGTCGGGTTGGGCCAAGACGAAGCCGCCCGCTTGCTCCAATTGAGTAACAACGAAGTCAAGACGGCTATTGTGGTTGGCCTGCTGAATATTTCTGTTGAGGAAGCCCGCCAGCGCCTATCTGAGAATCGCGGGATGCTACGTAACGTGATAGAATTGCCGCTTGAATAGGGAGGATTACCTATGCCAGATATGCTGGTCAAACTCTACGAACTTCCCGAACTAGACCCTATTCTCAAAGAGCAGGCTGCCAGTGGTGTTACCATTCGACGGGCCATCACTCCCGAAAAACATTTCGTTGTGGACTGGGTGGGCGAAAAATTTAGCAAGTTTTGGCAAAGCGAGTGCGAGGTCGCCTTTTCGCGCCAACCTGTATCGTGTTTTATCGCCACTGAAAAAGATTCATTGGTCGGTTTTGGGTGTTATGACACCACCCGCAAGGGCTTTTTTGGGCCGACGGGGGTCAGCGAAACCGTGCGTGGGCGTGGGATTGGCAAGGCCCTGCTGCTGGTGTGTTTACACAGCATGTGGTGGGAAGGTTACGGCTATGCCATTATTGGTGGGGTGGGACCAGCCGATTTTTATGCGAAGGCGGTGGGCGCGACTCTAATTGAAGGCTCTACTCCCGGTATTTACAAAGGTCTGCTGCGGAAATCTGATTAACCCATTTTATTCGATTGAAAAACGCGCATGATGCCAGATGTAACTTCTGATAGAACCCCCCGTAAACCGGCCTCGCGTCGGTCTTTAGTGTTGGCGATAGGTTTGGCGGTGCTGCTGCTGTTTTTGGCGCTGCGGGGTGCGGATTGGGACAAGATGCTGGAAACGCTGCGCCGGGGTGAACCACTGTCCCTTGTGGTGGCGGGCCTGATGTTGGTCGGGACCTATTTTCTGCGTTCGCTGCGCTGGCGAGTGCTGTTGACGGCGGAAAAACCGATTGCGGTATTGACCGTCTTTTGGGCAATGGTGATTGGGTATCTGGGGAACAGCTTTTTGCCTGCTCGTCTGGGTGAATTGATGCGCTCGACAATGATTGGGCGCAAAACGGGGGTTAGCACCAGCTTTGCATTGGCGACAGCCCTGACCGAACGGATTTTGGACGCGCTGTCATTGGTCTTGTTCAGTTTGATTGCTATCCCGTTTTTGGATGCCGATATTCCCGATTGGCTGAATACAGCGGCGGCGGTGATGGCGGTTTTGGGGGTAGTGGGATTAACCGGATTTGCGGTAGCCCATCGGTTTGAAAAAGTTATTTATACGCTTATTAAGCGCCTGCCAATTCCGCAGCGTTTTCAAGAACGGCTGACTCATTTGGTCGGTGAATTTTTGCTGGGCACACGTGCTTTTCATCATCCCCAACGCGCGTTGCTGTTTGCTATCATGACGCCGATTATTTGGTCGGTAGACATGTTGATGTCTATTATCGTGGCCGGAGCGTTTGACCTGACCCTGTATCCTGCCGAGGCGATCCTGCTATTAGCCGCATTAGGATTAGCCAGTGCTGCTCCTTCCACCCCCGGCTATGTCGGCATTTTCCAATTTGTCGCGGTGACGGTACTCGTGCCATTTGGCTTTTCTCGTGATGAAGCGTTGGTCTATATCATCAGCTTTCAGGCCATCACCTATGTCATTGTGCTGACGTGGGGGCTGACGGGGTGGTGGTGGCTGAATCGCCGTGCGCCTATGGTTATGCCACCCGAAAATCCAAGTTAGGCCATGTCGTTGTTATCCCCCTCGGTGTCTTCATGTCCCCATGCGTGGTAGCGATAAATCAGCGGCTCAATCGGTTTGCCATCGAACATAGCAAAAAGATAACCCGCGATGTCACGCTGATTGGCTTGCACCCACAGCGCGAAATCTTTCCGAGTCGTTTTGGGGGCGGCTTCAAATGCAGCTTGCACTCTGGCTTTGGTGGAGCTTAGTATACCTTCAATTTCCGCAATCCACGCCTTAACCTCGTTCAAAAATTCATCGGGAACAGCATCCAGAATCCCGTGAACGGTGCCACTTTGCATGGCTTCAAGGGTATTTTTGAAACTCAGTCCAAAAACCAACTTATGCAGTTCAAGATAACGTGCCCCTTTGAACTTAAAGCGGTTGCCATCGGCAAACTCGATGACATACCCTTCGTGGTTGGCATCCAATGTGGCGAGATGCTTCAGTACATCTTCAACCGATTGGAATTCGGGATAGGTAGCAGGCAGCGAAAACCCAAAACGACTGGCGAGGTTGATGACATCCGGCGCAAAGGGTAGATAGTCACCTGTGTAACGATTCCGCGCTGCCAACAGCACAAGGTCTTGCCGTTCACCATAATTTACAATGACGCGGTTTTCGGGATAGATAATCTCAAAAATGAGGGTCAGTTCATCAGGCAAGTCAGTCAAATCATAATGGCTGTTCAAAAACTGGGTAGCCCATTGCCCTTGTGTACTGGTGAGATTGCCACGTGTGCTGATACGATAACCGTTTGGGGTGCGATAGAGCAGACCCAGTGAGCCATCTACTTTCTCGGTGACGGCCACCAGCGGCGCAGTGGTGTAACGCCCGCCTTCTAGCCAGCCGAAAAATTTGTCAAATCCGCGTGCCACGACCTCGCCTGTTTGGGCATGAAGGATGAGGCCGCGACTGACTCGCTCGAAAAAATTCCAGCGGCCTTCAAATTGTGCAAAGGAATTGTAGTTGAAAATAATGAGGTCGCCATGTCGCCGTGCGCTGACGTTGCCGTACTGCTGCCAATCGGTGAAACCCTGTGTTACAAGAGTTTGAATATCGCTAATGGTGGTGATTTCATTCATGGGCCGAATTGTAACAGACACAAGGAAACCTTATCCAGCACCAAGAAGTTTTGAAGTCCGTTGTTATCCGATAGGAACGGTGATGCTCACCCGCGTACCGCCGCTCACGACAGGCTCCAATGCCAATTCGCCACCTACAATCGCCAATAAAGTGCTGTGGAGGGCTAATCCGTTGCCACTTCCTTCTGTACTATTGCCAGAAAGGTGCTGTGGCCCGACGCCATTATCGGTCACTTCGATACAGAGACGGTCAGCCGCGATGATATGAATGTCCAAACAGACCTTCGCATCCCTTTGCCCGTGAATGGCGGCATTACGCACGACCTCACGCACCGCATGAATCAAAATTTCCTGCGTATCCTCTTTTAGTTTGGGCGGTATCCCATCTACCCGCCAGCGAATTTCGGCAAACACGCCGGTGAATTCGTGTTCGATGATGGAACGCAAACCGTCCACAAAATGGGCGGTAGGGGCGATGGGTGGTGGTTGGAGGGCACTGTGAATTAACTCGGCGATTTGTCCATGTATATCAGTTAGGATTTGCAGGAGAGGCCTTAAATTGGGGGTAGTGCGGGCAGCGGCACTCGTTTGCAACGCGGCAAGGTGGATGGTTGGCAAAATTTCATCATGCAGCACACGGCGGGTTCGTAAATCATTTAGGCGATTTTCGGACTGGCGTTGGCGCTGCAATTCGATTAAGCGCCGCCCCATTTCCTCGCTTGCCAGTAGATCAATAATACGCTCTGCGCTGGCACTGGCAGAATCAACTTCCTCTTGGGCATAGAGACCATCGTCTACTTTTGGCCCCAGCAGCAGCACCCCGATTAATCCGCGTTCGGCCCACAGTGGCACGGCCCAATCAAAGCCCTGAATGGTGTTGATGGGGCGCAACCCATTGCCAGCGGTGGCTGAAGAGGGGATGATGGTTGGGAGAGTGATATTGGCAGAAGGCGGATACAGCAGTGGTTTACCTACCAGCGGAGCTAGTCGGCCAAGCGGGATAAGGCAGGCAGTGCGGGTATTCAGCATGTCGTGGCATACGATTTCGAAAAGTGGGCGAATACTGGCTTGGGCATCGGCGGCGGGTTCGGTGAGATTTTGTAGCAATCGAGGGCTGGTCACAAAAGGTCGCAAATGCGAGATCAGATAATCCCGATGAACAAAGGAGCGCCAACTAATTAGGGCATAAAACGCCATGTTGATCGCGGCTAAGATCATGAGGCTGTAGATGGGGGGAGGTTGGATTACCAGAACGATACTGATAAAAGTGGCAATCCCCCACGCCAGAATCATGGCATTGCGCCAGTGCCGGAGCAAACCGCGCCGAGGCAGGGTCTTGCCTGTGAATATCTCATAGGAGACGACGGCCCGCCCCAGAAAAATAATGGCAATTGAAATAAGAGTGGTCAGTCCAAAATCTAGCACCACCACGCTGGGGGAGGCTAGCGGATCATCAATGATGGCGATATTGGCCTCTACGACGTACAGCACCAAGACTAAAAATCCCGCTACCAAGACCGTCACCGCCAGCAGCAAAATCGAAACTGCTAATAAAAAGGGGCGGGAACGTTCGCGGGCCAAATCACCTAACATGCGCTGTGAGGGCATGGGGTGGAGCAGGGCATCAAACGGCAAGATGATGCACGCGAGGATATAGGGTGGATAGAAAACAAACATCAATGGGATGCCCTCTAATAAATCCGCGTGTTGTAGATTGAGGATGATGACTTCGGTATAGGAGGGCAACGGACGGGCGATGATGAGTAGGATGAGCAAGACCAAACTGAACAGCCCCAAAATAAGGGTTGGGATGCGATGACGTTTGGGCCAGCCTGTATACCATAAAATCACCAGATACCACAGCAGCGGAATGCTCACAACGGGTAGCCAACCGGCGTACCACCAAAAATTCAGATAGGGTTCAAGGTCAGGGGTAAATTGACTGGTGAGGATGATGGCGTGAGAGGTGAAAAACAGCGCTCCCAGCAGCATCCCTGCCAAAATGAGATAGAGACCTTCACTGCGGCGTTCTGCTGATAAAAATATGGTCAACCCTAACCAAAGCAGCAGGGCAAAATTAAAGATAGAGAGGGCAATCGAAAACGCGAGCAGGAGGGCAATGCCTGTAATCAAAATGGCTGCCATGCGACCTGCTCACCTCGTTCATTGAGGACGAACGCATTCCCGTCGGTATCCCACTCAATCAATTGGCCCATCTGGACAATCAAAGCGGCACGGGTGCGGGCCACTTTTTCATCGGTGGCGGTGCTGTCCAAGCCCCATGCCGTATAAATTTGCCCGTTTATCCGACTGATGGTGCGTTTATCCCGAAACCCCAAACGGCCCGCGATTTGTTCATTGGTCATGCCCGCTGCGATCATTTGGGCAACCACCTGCTCATTTGGTTCTAACCAGTCCATCGGGGCGTGTTCATCGCGGTGACGGACTTGCTGCACGCGAGTTTCGATTTCCGGGTCAACATAACTGCGTCCGGCGATGGCATCTTTGAGCAATGGCAGCAGCATTTCCGGTAGCAGATAATTGGATTTCCGCACATAGGCATAGTGGCTGAGGATACGGGCATGGAGGAAGGCCCGATAGTAAGCGTCGTCGTCTTGGATGGAATAAAACACAATCGGCAGGCGGGGAAACTCGCGGCGGATGGCGATAGCGGCTTCGATGCCATTCATCGGCCCAGCCAACGCTACATCCATCAAAATGACCTGCGGTGGTTCATGGGTAAAACAGAAATCAACAGCCGCCTCGCCAGTGATGCAGGCCGCGATGACCTGAATTTCACCGGTGGCTTCAAAACCCAATTTTAGGCCATCTTGCAGCCGTAGATTATCCTCAACCAGCAGCATATTCATCATATTCGTAGGCTAACACACCCTTCTAATGGTCGGCAAGCACTTGAGTGCAGTGATCTCTACACCTAAGCTGTCGAATCCAACCCTCACTTTTCAGTATAGTGGCTTTTACGATGACCAGTGCATCAAGGAGCCTCTCTGATGAAAGTCAAAATGATTTTGCCTGCCCTAACCGAAGCCAAAAGCCCCTTTTTTCGCCCGATTAAATATTCGCTTTTCCCGCCACTCGGCCTTGCCACCCTTGCGGGCTATTTGGATGTGGATGATGAGATTGATTTGCAGGATGAGCATGTGGAAGTGCTCAATCTAAATGATGAGCCAGAATTGGTGATTATTCAGGTCTACATTACCTCCGCCTATCGTGCCTATCAAATCGCCGACCACTACCGAGCGAAAGGGGCATATGTTATCTTGGGCGGGCTGCATGTGACCTCCCTGCCAGATGAAGCCGCCCAACACGCCGACAGTATTTTTCTTGGCCCCGGCGAGGATACCTTCCCTGCGTTTTTGCAGGATTTTCGAGAGGGTCGCCCCGCCAAACGCTATGAATCCAAAATTCGTACTTTGATCGGACTGCCTCCCATTCGCCGCGATTTGATTAAGCGTCATCTGTATCTGGTTCCCAATTCAATTGTTGTCTCACGTGGCTGTCCACATAGCTGTGATTTCTGTTATAAGGAGGCTTTTTTTCAGGGAGGCAAAGGCTTTTATACCCAGACGGTAGATGATGCGCTGGCAGAGATAGAACGACTCCCCGGACGCCATCTTTACTTTTTAGATGACCACCTGTTTGGAAATGCTCATTTTGCCGGTGAGCTTTTTGAAGGGATGCGCGGCATGGGGCGATTGTGGCAGGCGGCGGGTACGGTGCAGTCCATTTTGAAACCACGTTTGTTGGAAAAAGCAGTCGAAGCAGGCTTGCGAAGTTTGTTTGTCGGGTTTGAAACGCTTAACCCCGACAGCCTCTTGGAACAAAACAAAGAACAAAACCTCAATCGAGACTACACCGCTGCCATTCGTCGTTTGCACAATCTGGGGGTGATGGTGAATGGTAGTTTTGTGTTTGGCATGGATGCCGATGATGAAAGCGTGTTTGATCGCACCGTAGAGTGGGCGATTTCACAAGGCATCGAAACGGCGACCTTCCATATTCTGACCCCCTATCCCGGTACCGCCTTATATGAACGAATGGCGGCGCAAAATCGTCTGCTACATAGCAATTGGGATTTGTATGATACACGTCATGTCGTCTATCGGCCCGCCAAAATTAGCCCAGAGGCATTGGAAGCAGGCTACTGGCGAGCGTATCAGGAGTTTTATCGTTGGTCGGCAATTTTTAAAGGGACGGCTGCTAAAGATACGCTAACAGGCAAAATGCGCCATATCGCCTACGCTGGTGGGTGGAAGAAGTTTGAGCCGATGTGGGACGCTATGATTCGCCTCAAGCGGGTGGCGCGGATGCGTCCGGTCTTGGAAGGAGTGTTAACAGGTTTTGGTCAACATCGGCCTATCCAAAAACGCCTTGACTTCACACATCAAGCCCCAGAAAAGGCATAACGTAGCGAGAGGCAGGTAACGCCGCCATCCATCTTTTCAAATTCACTCAACGGGATTTCGATCACCCGCAGGTAATAGCGATGTGCCAAATCGCGTACTCTAGGACTGCCCGCATGGATGAGTACAGCCTCATTGAGCGGTAGAACGTGTCCGCCATGTTTCTCGGCGTCTGGGATAACGTAGACATCGGCAAAATCAAACACATAGTCGGTCTCAAAATCGGGAGATTGAAGAATCACTCCGGGGGTGAGTTCGGTGATCCCGGTTTTGAGGTGCAGCACTCCCCCCACATTGACAAAATCCACTCGCAGCGAGGCATCATAATCTTGCAGTACATTTTTCAGCAAGGTGGCGCCCTGCCAATTGGTGCGTTGTGAAAGGCCGATGAGTACACGATCCGCACAAAACAGGACATCGCCACCATCTAAAAATTCATCGCCCTGCATTTCTATAACAGGCTGGTGACTGAAGGCTTGTTGGATGGCAACCGTTTCACCCCGCCGTGAATGCGCCCCCGGCTGGGTAATGACCACCAGATCACCATAGATGACGGCGGCATCTTCCACAAAACACCCGTCAGGATAGGCCTCATCGCCAGAGAGAAGCGTGACTTTGAGGCCACACCAACGTAGCGCTTCACAATAGGCCGCATGTTGGGTTAGGGCCAATTCAAAATCGGGTGCGCCAAGCTGTTGGGTGGTGATGCCCTCACCCATATTCGGAGTGGGGACACGGACGAGGGCATGGGTAAACGTGTTATGCTGCATGTTACTTTCCTTTCATCCACCCAACAGCAGGTTGTAGTTGGTGATTACATCATTCCGGGCAGTAGCGCGTAAAATTCGGTGGCCCGTACTACGTCATCCAGTGATACTTGATCAAGAACGGTGTGGGCGTGGATTTCATCCCCCGGGCCAAAACCAATGCTCGGAATCCCGGCCTTGCCACACCAATACGTGCCATTAGTTGAGAAGTCCCATTTGCCTGTCTTGGGTTCACCACCCCACAGCGCCTTTGCGGTTTTGACCCCGGCTTGTACAAAGGGGTTGGATTCCTCAAGCAGCCATGCCGGATAGATTTTTTCAAGCGGGAACACAAAGCCAGTATAGCTGGGTTCTTCATAGAGCAACAAATCAACCTTGATGTCGGGCCGATCTCCCACCACCTGCCGCACCTGTTCAATTACGGCTTCGGGGGTTTCGCCCCATGTGATACGGCGGTCAATGTAAATAATGGCTTCATTGGGCACGGCGTTAATGCTGGGGGTCGTGACTTCCATATCGGTCACGGTGATGCGTCCATGTCCCAAAAACTCATGATCGCCCAACTGTGGTTCCATATCGCGGATGGCAGCAATTACTGGCAGCATTTTGTAAATCGCGTTATCTCCCAAGAAATTGCTGGCGGCGTGGGCACTTTTGCCTTTGGCGGTGACTTTCATTTCGACACGCCCTTTATGCCCACGATAGACCATCATCTTAGTCGGCTCTCCCACTACCACAAAATCCGGTTTGATGCCTTCGGTCTCTACAAAAGCATTCGGGGCGCTGCCGTCGTTCCATTCTTCCATATTGCCAAAATAATAGGCAGTGAAGCCTTTCAGCAACCCTAATTTATGGGCAATCGCCAAGCCATAAATCATGCCGGGGGTGCTGCCTTTTTCATCACAGGCCCCACGTGCATACAGAATGCCATTTTCAACTTTGCCCTCAAACGGATCCCATTTCCATTCCGCTGGATCGCCGACGCTTACGGTGTCAATGTGGCTGTCATAGAGCAGTTTTTTGGGGCCATCACCAATCTGCCCAACGATATTGCCCATTTTGTCGAACCAGATGCGCTCGAAGCCAAGTTTACGCATCTCGGTGGCACAGCGTTCCCCAACATCTTTAATTTGGCTTTCCATACTGGGGATGGCGCAAAGCTCCCGCATGAATTGGATAATGACATCACGGTTTTTTTCGACTTCCGCTTTAATCGCTGCAACCACAGCTTGTGTATCGGTCATAGTAGTTTCCTTTTGATTTTCACGCATTTAATTCAGACCACAGTGCCACATCAAAATGGGCCAATGTGGGGATTACCTTATCTGCAATACTGAGACGCGGGTCGCCAGCAAGTGAAGGGTCGGGCACGCAGACACATTTCATCTCAGCGGCTTTGGCGGCCAACAGCCCACGAAACGAATCCTCGAATACAAGACATTTTAGGCGGGACACGCCTAATTGATCAGCAGCGCTTAAATAGACAGAGGGGTTGGGCTTGCCATAAGGTTCGTGTTCTGCTGAACACAGCACTGCGAGATATGGCCCGATGGCTAACCGTTCGACCACACATTCAATCAGTTCCATATAGGATGATGACGCGATTGCCATTGGGATATTCTGAACCTGCATGAAACGCAGTATTTCCATAACCCCTGTTTTGGCCTCCCCACGCTCTCGAACGAGTTCCAAATAACGGGTTTTGATAGCGTCTTCAATCTCTTTTTTGGAATAATGATTCCAAGACTGATAGCGATACCAAAATTCTACGACTTCATCCAAACGCAGGCCCATTGTTTTGGTGCAATCCTGCTCGGTGAGATGGAGGCCTACTTTGGCAAGGGTGGTGATTTCGGCCTCCTGCCAAAAAGGTTCGGAATCAATCAACAGGCCGTCCATATCAAAGATGACTGCTTCGATCATGCTGTTCCTCAGTTTCGTCGGTGATTCCCTCTAGTTCTAATTCTTCAATTGAGGGTATTTGATGGTAGGTGTCTATTTCTTCATAACTTTCTAAAATGTCGTCCAGTTGCAGCATGAGGCGGTCAATGCTTTCGCCCAATTGGTCAAGTTTGCGGCGCGTTTTGCTGGTATTAAAACTGACGACCTTTGCCGGGATGCTGGCTTGCAAGTTCAAGGCTTCTTCAATTCTGCTGACCAGCCACTGCCGCGATTCTGCCATCGTTTTGGCTTCTTCGGAATCTGGATTTTTGTACAAGGTGGCGATTTCGTCAATGTCTTCCAGTTGCTCCACTAGGGCCACAATTCTGCCACTGAGTTGCTGCGTTTGGCTCAAAATATCATAACTGGTCGAACCACGAATGTTGCGAGTTGCCCGTACCACCAACCGTTCAGTAGACAGCATCCGGTCATAGTACCCATAATTCTTCTTATGCACATGCCCGCGCAGTATATCCCGCACCTGCCGATAGGTCGTGTTGATTTGGGGGTCGCTGTAATAAATCCTGCGTAAACGCCGCATTCGGGTATCCGTCGTATTCGAGGCTGTTGGCAAATCCAAAATCATGAGCAGTTGGTCGAATAATGCTTTGATACCCTGCCACAGCAATTTGATAAATCCGGGTTGACGTTCGTGTTCGGTCATAGATTTCTCCCAGAAGCCCATGAATATCAGTATGCCGTTAGAGTGGGAAATTTGCCAGACGGACTCTACCCATTTCTGAATCGCCACTTGCGGCAAAGCTATAAGAATGGTATATATAGGGGGTATAGGGAATGCCCCATTAGCTCAGTGGATAGAGCGTTGCCCTCCGGAGGCAGAGGCCCGCGTTCGAGTCGCGGATGGGGTACAGCTATGTACTTTGGATGAACAGCCAGCAGGAGCAATCTTGCTGGTTTTCGTTTCTATACTACCGTTTTCGGTAAGCGTGGCCTGTCCGTTGCTTTTGCCAGTGGGTGTAAAGCTGGTTAAGTATCCAAACGGAGGCCGCAAATCCATTCTTACAATCAACCCCTCACGGTTAATAACAACACGTTCAATGAGATGGAGCAATAACTGTCGTTTCTGTTTTGGCTCCAATCTGTTATAGAGTATACCAATTTTTGCAAGTAGTCGAACTGCGTCGTCTAATCCTTTAAAAAAGTATTCCTTT
Source organism: Chloroflexota bacterium (assembly GCA_024434115.1). Lineage (GTDB taxonomy): Bacteria > Chloroflexota > Anaerolineae > Aggregatilineales > J027 > CFX10. The sequence goes on along the minus strand of QMIT01000004.1, from coordinate 36,707 downwards.
TCCCGCCCTAAATGCTCCAATGCAGCGCGGGTTTTCTGATATTGGTCGTTAAAATCGCGCCACAGTTCAGTATAGAGTTCCTCGCTTATTTTCCCTTTTAAACGATCCATGTAAATCACTTTTTCGTATTTTGCCAGCTTGTCCAATTCTTCCTTCAATGCCGCTTGATCATTTTGACGCCGGAGGTTGACCCGCAATTCGATATGCTCTCGATAGGCTTTTTTGAGCAAGGAGATAAACGATGGGTCAATATGAATATGTCGAATCCATGCCTCAATCTGGGTATCTACGATGTGACAAGGGATGTTTTTGTTGCTGCTAGGTACACAATAATATGACGAGCCACCCTTATGACCACGCCCAGCGTTGGGAGTGGAGCACGTCAATCGTGTTTCCTTAAGGCGTTTCATCTATTTCCTCCTGCAAATAGACAATCCCTTGTAGAAGATAAAATTGTTTGGCGGCTGGCATCCTGTTTTTATTGCGCTTGGCTAAGATGGCAAGTCCTTTCTCAAATTCCTCGGTAGTGACAATGGGTTCCCATTTCCCTCGGACTTGCTTAGGTGGAATGTGGCAGTATTCGTTTTGGGTGACCACCCAACCGGCATAAAACCAATTGCGAAAAATGGCCGATATAGTGGTTTTGGCCGTAATGCGTGTCCCATCCGGTTCAATTTTGACAAAAGGCCTGCCATTCCGCAGCCGAAAGCCTTGTGCATGGAGTTCTTCACAAATATCGTTTAAGGTGAGACGGTCTTGGAGGAGAAGGTCAAAGGCAAAGCGGATGACTTTTGCTTGTTCCGGGTCAAGTTCCACCCAGCGTTTATAGCGTGAGTATTTGAGGCGTTCGGACGCGGGTGCTTCGGACGTTTTCATTTCCCTATTTATATAGCCATCTGGTGCAAGGTGAGGCCATTCCCCATTCATATAGCGGGTAATCATGGCTTCACGGGTGCGCTCGCCAATCCGTTCGGATTCGAGTTGGGCCAGCGAGAGTTCCAGATTCATATGGAAGCGACCCATCGCGGTTTTACCATCACGGTCAGGTGCATTGGCAGTCACCACTTTGATGCCTAATTCGCTGAGTTCTTTGATAGCACGGGTTGCCTCAGCAATATCTCGCCCAAAACGATCTAGCGCCGCGACTGCTACATGCGAAAATTTGCCTAATCTGGCATCCGTTAACATGCGTTGATAGTTTTGCCGATCCGCTGAGGTTCCAGTATATGCATCCGCGTAAATTTCAATGATTGGGAAGTCACTGGCAGCCAAAATGCGTTCTTCAATGACCCGGCGCTGACCTGCTTGTGATCGCTCAGGTGCTTGGACTTCGGCATCGCTGGTACGCAAATAAATCGCAAAGCCGTTGTCTAATGGGTGATTACGACGCTTCTTTTTTGTCATCGTTGCCAGTTTCCTCCAGTAGGCGGCCTATTATATGCCGTTTTGGGATGACTCAGTTTTTTGCAATGTCAACGAGTAATTCCCAGAGTGCCCGAATGCCCTGTTGATACTCATCAGCCAGCAATGAAAATCTCTTGTCGAGGGTTCCCGATGGATGAACAAGCCAGAATAACTTTTCCTGCGGGGTAGAGATGGCTTTTATTGGCAGCAGCACATTTAAGGCTATCGTTACATCGGGGCTGCCGATAACCTCATCGTAAAGTGCATCAGTCCATGTAAGGGTAGGGGGTAAATTTGCGGCGTCATGTAGACGTTCAAGGGTCATTTTGCGTAACAAGGTCGGAGTAGATGAATGGGTGACATTGCCAATTACCCGACCCAGTTCGTCTTTTAGGCCAAACTTGCGGCCCTTAAATATCGGATGTTCTTTTTGAAGAGTGCGAAGTTGCTCTAACAAGTACCGGGTATTTTCCGAAGGTGGCAGAATTCCTGCCGATTGTTCTAGCGAGGCTAATGTCTCCCAAAGTTGCTTCTGTTGCTTAGGTGGCAGCCTGTCAAATCTTTGCCCGAAATATTCAGCGGCAGGGCTGATTGTTTTAGTAGAGGATACTTCGGAGAGGTAGCCTGCCAACTGAAATACATAGACTTCATCTAACTGTAGGGCCTGGCAAATGGCTTTTAAAACCAATGGGTGTGGCCCAGAAACTTCGTCTTCAATCCCCTGCTTAAGCAAATTTCGTACGCTGCCTTCAGAAATGCCAGCTAACTGGGCGAGTTGGTTGCCACTGAGATGGCGTTGTTCCAATACTTCTTTCAAAAATCCGCTTAATGACGACGGATTTGTCATGGGTACATTCCTCATTCTAAGTCCACCAAGTTGACTGGTTTCGTAAATAATTCGGTTTACTTCGTAAATTTTTACGAATATAATAAAACAAATTACGAACACTGTCAACAAACAGAGGAGTGCCACATGGTTCAAGACGACTTACCCGCGATCTTGTTGACTCGTGTCCAACAAGTCTATGCCATTTTAGCCTCTGTTGCCGATACCCCAAACACAATAGCCACTGATAGAGAGGGGCATTCTAAGGAAGGGATGGTATCCGCGTCGGAGTATGCCTCTGAACTGAATGACGATATTTCAGCATGTCATGACACGATGGTCATTGAAAAGGAGCAAATTGGTTCCAGAGTCGAGCAGTCAGGGACTAAGGAGTGAGCGATGAATTATCAACAGAGCATTGATGCAGTGGCTCGTCGGCTCTATCGGTTTAATCGCCGCGATGTCGCAGAAATCATGGAAGTTTTGGTGGAGGTGTGGCGCGAGGAGTTGCTTCGTCCAGAGGGGAATGTTCATATTCGGGGATTAGGCAATCTGTATGTCCAACGACAACAGATTGAAGCCAGCGGTCTCGCCAAGCAGTTGATGGAGCAGGCGGGTCAGCCTAGCGGGGTGGTCATCCGTAGCTATTTTCACTTTCGCCCGACCCGTACTTTGAAACGGGATTTGGCTGCCCGGATTCGTTTAGGAGAGTATATCGAATGAGCCATGCCAAATTCACCGAGCGTTTGAGTGTTGGCATCACCCCCGCGATGGATGATTTGCTAGAGGACATCGCCATCAGCCATACTCGCAAAGGCAAACCGGTTGGGAAGTCTGATCTCATCCGTGAGGCAATTCGGTTGTATATGGATGAGCAGCCGGATGCACGCGGCTCACGCAAACAGATTGCCAAGTCATTGGAAGGGCAGATCAATGACCTCAGCGCACAAGTGAGCGCATTAAGTCAGCAACTTGAAGGAGTGCAGCGGCAGTTACAGGAGGAGCGGGAGTTGATTATCCGATTAGGGCGGGCTTTGCAGCCGGTGATTGAACGTGTCACACCGCGACCTAAATAAAGTCTATGGATCGTAAACTCAGCGTCGTCGCCAATGTCAAATATCAATCACCGAAAGGGAAGGGGGCAGCTCAACTCAAAGGGCTGCTCCGCTATGTTCAGTATCGGGATGATCGGGATGGGCATATTCCACAACATCGAGGTTTGGAGCGCTGGGTAGATCGAGGGCTAGGCAGCAATTTCCAGACGATTGCCGCCAATTGTGAGGAGTACAAATCCGAGCATGTGCAGGCCTGCACATGGGTCATCAACCTCAATCCAGATTTGATCGCCTTTGTCCCGGAGAAAAAACTGGAGCAATTTGTCCGCGAGTTGACCGAGGCGACGCTTGAGCAATTTTTCGAGGCAAGGGAGATGGATGTGCCGGAATATGCCTATGCCATCCATCGGCGTGAAACAGGCGATCACCGCGACAATCCCCATGCCCATGTGATCTTGCCGGGGACGTATCACAGTTGGGCCGATGGATCACGTTTGCCGCTCTATATGAACCGCTACAAAAAAGAGAACCACATTGAGCTGTTGCATGAAGCTGCCCAACAGCAGATGGATGTTTTGATGCAGCAGTATGTCGGCCTCGATTGGGAACAACGCTATGATGCACTCATGGCCGAGCGACAACCTCCAGATGAGCCTCATATTGAAGCACCACCGGAAACTATCCCGTTTATTATCCCAACCACCCCGCCTGATGCTGTTCTAACAATGGCAGGCGACATTCAATTGCAGGTGTGGATCGGAGTGCAGGAAGACCTATTCACCGAGAAGCAGCGCGTGGGATTCATCTGCCGCTGGGAAGAACCAGAAATAGGGGAACAACAGGAATTTCTCGCCCCGATAGATCATCTCACCTCAGAACAGGCAATCGCCATCACTACTCATTTTCACGAGATACTGGCAATAAAGCCCGATTTAGATATTCGTGGGTTGATGGAATACAGTGTGGAACTTGCTGAAAAATGCCGCCAAGTAGAAGCTCCCACTTACAATGGCCCCTCACTGGATTTGTAGGCAGGACTTTCTCTTGGCAGTTTTGGTAAGGGACCTACCAAATTTTCAGCTTTTTGTGAAAATTGTTGGGTGTTGTGGTGAAGGGATTACATTTTGTTTGTAAGTGGAAGAGAATATGGGTGGAGCAGCCTAAGCTCATCCTGAATATGCTTTTTTCTGTTGTTAGTTTTCAGTTATTGAGCCAGTTAATAAATTCTGAAGCAGTTGCCGACTTACGCAAATTGCCGACTTCATAGGATAGTGACAGGTCGCTTTCAGTGTAAACTACATTAGGTGTGCAAACGATAGCGATGATTTTGGAATAGTGACTGAAATTATAATTTTGACCGATGGGCGAATCCATCAATTCGGCTTTTACAGCCTGCCATTTGGTAACTGCTTCCTCAAGACGTAGACGCGCACTTTTGAGAGCGCTATACTCCCCAATGTCCTGTCCGACACTAAAAATAACGGCCTTGCATGAAACGATCAACAGCGTGTCGCCAAACTCACCAATAGCATCGATGTCTGTGATCTGATTATTTTTACTGTCCCCTCGGCGTATAAGGTGTACTTGACGCATAGCCCGTAATTCATCGGTTGGCTTCCACGGTGAGGCATCAATATGACTTTGTACAGCATCCTCAAAGTGAATACCCCGCTGATTCCCAGTTCCACCACCCAAGTTCGGAAACCGAAGCATCGCTCCCAATCTGTCTTTCACACTTGCATGATCGATGACAACCCACTTCTTATTGCTCATAATCACACTTGGCAGTAACGGGTGCGTGCTTGTATCTAACCTTTCCATGTCATTCAATAACTGTATAGGAGTAGCTGGCAAATCAGCATTGGGAAACTGGTTTTTAATTATGGAAGCCAATTCATCAAACATGGACCAATAATCCACTACAAAACCAACTCGCTCATGTACGGAGTAACCATACATTGCTATGTTGATGCTATGTTCTGGTGCATTGACCGAAATAGGCAGTAGCAAACCCGCCAAAATCATCAAGCTAAATACATCTCGACTCAGCCATTGTTTGTTGCCGTTGTCTGTCAATTTGTAGAGATTTGCGATGTGCTTCAGCGGCACTTGGGTGGGTAAATAGTATGTCGGAACAAGCAGTGGTGTCTCCAGATTGCAAAATTCAAAGTAGGGTAAGGGCGTCGCGACTGGGTAGTAAACTTTATTTACCACCAGCAGGGGTGAGTTTTCAGATAGATCGCTTTGGCTCGGAATAGTTCCGGCAAGGCCAGAAATGCCTATGTTTTGACGTGCATCATAAATCTCGCCTGCTTGTCGTTTGCTTTCTGTAATGACTGGATCAGGAAGGTGTTGTGATCTTATTCTGAAAGGTATTTCTCTGGCAGCAACTCCATATTTTATGTGCAGATTCCCCAAATCGTAGGCCCCCGCGACAAATGCTAAAACATGGTTAGCGATTGATTGAGTTAGAGGAAAACTGAGTTTCGTATCGAATTGTTCCGGATCGTCGCCGCGGCGTGAGCGTGCCGACAGAATTGTAGCCAGCGTCAAGCCGTAGTTTTCGAACCCCTCGTCCTCAATGTAATGAATATTGGGGAAGCGCCGTAAATACCATAGCCACTGGATCGGGGAAAACCGTTGCGCCATTTCAATCAACCCGTTCTCCACAGACTCCAAACACTGTTTTAGATATGCTTGGGCATCTATCGGATCGATTAAGCCATCACTAGATACGACAGGCTTGGGGATATGTTTGCACCATAGCGCACTTTGCTTTTCAGCATCTTGGAGTGCTTTTCGGATCTTTTTCTCTTCGGTCTTTATCAATTTCTCCATTTGGAGATGAGAAAAAATAAAATCCAATGCTCACCCTTTTCGAAACAGTGGACTACAAATATCGCGGAATAGCTTTACTACCCTACACATTAAAAGGATTCTATTGAATGACGTATCCTCTGCTATAAATAAAGTTTATCGAATGATGCTCAACTCTCCTGTATGCTTACCTCCATGCCAAGACCACACCAAGGCAAAAGTCAGCTCCAAAAGCCATTAATTCAGGCAGTGGTATTTCGATCCCTCACCACATTTTTTGAGGATGCCGAGTGAAGCATATGTTACGCCACTCCTGCCTTAATCCATGCCTCCCGCCCACACACATTTTGGAATTGCCTTCGACTGGCAGCAAGCCAATCTTTAATATGGTGAGGTGGTGTGTCGAGCACCGAAAATAGCTTCTGGGATGATAAATAACACGGCGTTATCCAGCCATCGCAGGTGATATGCGGCTCAATATTCGCCACGCACGCACCGATAAGGGCACAGTTTGGCGTGACTGGGATACTGGCCTGCTGACTGACCTGCCGCAGCGTCGTTGTGAGAGCCAACCAAGTTGGATAATCGAGCATGTCGGTCATGCGATGTTTTGCACGCCCTTGAGGAGCCATCGTCGAAAAATTGACTTCCGAAGCACCTAATTTCTCACCAACCTCAATGAATAACTCGGCCTCGTGAGCATTTTGCCGACTAAGCACGACTTCCATCTGGGCACGAATTCCCTCGGCCCGCAGTGCCCTTAATCCTGCCACTGCCTCGGCAAATGCACCCGACCCACGTACTGCATCATGAGTAGCAGGCGTCGCTCCATCAAACGAGATACCCACTACCGCAATATCCAGTTCACGCAGTCGCTTGGCTGTAGAAGGAGTAATACGGGTGCCATTGGATCGTGCTCCAAAACGCATGTGGTGAGTTTGGCAGTGTTCCATCAAGATGTATAAATCTTTACGAAGAAATGCTTCGCCACCAGAGAATGCGATAAATGTTACCCCTGCTTCAGCAAGACGATCAATCAAGGTGAGAGCTTTATCGGTTGGAAGGTCGTGTCGTGAGTAGGGAACCACATCATAACAATGGGTACATTTCAGATTACAAGCATGATTGACCGCCCATGTGACCGCATAAAAAGGTTGCCGAAATTCGGGGAGAGGCTGAATTTCACCGGGGTCATCATCTGGCTCATAGTCAGGAGGTGTAGCCGGAGCATCGGGGCGAGTGGGGGGCATAGGGAGTTCAGGATAATCGGGCGGGTCGGGCCACTCAGTCGGCCAAGGTTTGGGAAAGCCCATAATGTTAATGCCTTTCTCAGTGTTTTGTCTGTTGCCCAATTTTTTGAATAAGAATTTGTGTATGGCTCACTCGCGGATCACGAATCGCAAAACGCAGATCAAGCGATTGTCTGGCATATTCTAAAGCTCTGTTGATTTGCCCTTGCAAATAGACTGATTTTGCCAACCCGTATGTGGCATCACCCATTCCCCAGCGATACCCACAGCGAGTAGAGATTTCTAAGGCTTCATTCGCCATCAACTCAGCTTGTTCGTAGCACTCGGTTTGTAAAGCCAGATGAACTGCTAGAACTAAACCATCTACCTCAAGAAGTCTAAAATGGGCAGTTCGGCAAGTTGCCAATATCTCTTCCAATAAGGCATGGGTTTGCTCCAATTGGGCCTTGTCGAGAAGCAGACGGGCTTGTATTAGAAGCGCTTTAGCATAAACATATTGATGCCCAGATTGCATGGCCCAGCCAAGTGCCTTTTCGATCAAATGTCCGACTTCGGCAGCTTGGCCTTTTAGCAAGGCAATTTCAGCTATTGCAAGCTCATAGAGGGCTGCTAAAAATGGGCGATACTGCCACAAGTAGCTCACTTCTATATCCCGAAGACGTTTTTGAGCCGCTTGCAGATAGCCAAGACGAGCCAAAGCGACAGCATGGAAGGATAAATGATGCCATTGATCAAGGGGAATATCAGGCCATAAACGCAGATCGCGTGCGACACTCGGAGTGTAATTCTTCGCAAATGTATCTGCTGCATTGAAATCCTCTAATGCTTCTGGGATATTCCCCAACCAGAAATGGGCCAACCCTCGCCGCGCATAGGGATTTGACCCACTATGACGCTCAATAGGATTTCCACCTATCTGCCAATTGTGGTCAGGGGCAAGTGCCTCGTTCATCAAATCACGGGCTTCTTCCAACCACCCCTGAACTAACAGTGTGTCCGCCAATGTTTGCCATAGAATACCTTCGTACATGCCAAAACGTCCCCCTCCCATTCGTCTACCTGCGGCAAAGGGATTACCCCACCAGTCCGAATGCGGGTCATCGGGATCATAGGTGGCGGCGAGTTGTTCACAATGGGCAATCAAAGCACGGGTTCGTTGTTCGGCGAGGTAAGGCTGTCCTAAATCCAGCAAATAGAGACTATTTTCGTGAATAGGTGAGGTACGGACATTAGCAAAATCCACCCCCAAGGCCTGTACTAGGGTTTCGGTGATTCGCCGACCTCGCTGATAATCTCCAAGCCGCCATGCCAGATTTTGGTATCCACCTAATCTTTCATATAGATATAAGGCTTGGCTTGGATCATGACTATGGGCTGCATGGTAAATCATATCCTCATAAATATCCAATACTGACGAGACTGTGGGGCGCTCCATCTTGGTAGAGCGCTCTAAGAGGGTGAGCAATTGAGTGTGCCGCTCGGCATGAACCGTTTTTTCATCGGATAAACCGCGATAAAAGTAGTCACGGATGGCGGGGTGCAGGGTACAGACGATCTCGCCTTGTGTGCCATAAAAAGAGATCAAACCGCGCTCGTGCAAACGGGTCAGGCAGATGCGTAGCGTTCGATGGTCAATTACTCTCGTTGATTCATTCTGATTGGCGCCGAAATACTGGGCTAACACTTCATACGAAACGGGGCCTCGCAGGACACTTAGCACCTGCAAAATAGTCAATTCCTCTTGAGGTAGCTTCGTCTGGATATAGGCCAAGACTCGTACCAGTTGTGCCGCTTGTTTTTCTGCCACAAAGTCAGGGCCATCTGGCAACAATTCACCTGCCGCTGCCCTCCCATTGAAGAACTCGTATAAGACTTGACCCAATAGTTGGAGCGTTAGTGGATGCCGACCGTAAGCGTCCAGTAGACGATCAAGCTCATCATCTGTTCCAGTAATTCCTCTGTGGTGCAGTAGTTGACGGGCTGAACCATGATCTAGTTCGTTCGTGTTGATTTCCCAATAGCCATTCGAGACAAAAGGTTGAAGCTCTGGCAGAGGATAACGACTCGTGATAATCATTTTGATGGGTAAATCGCCTTGGGCGATCCGTCGTACCAAATGGCGTAGGGAACTATCTCTCAATAAACCAAAATCGTCTCTCAAATCACTAGATTCTTGAACAATTTCCAAGCCATCTAATGCGATCAATAAGGCGTTTGGTGGCTTTGCCTCCATATGGTGGATTAAGCGATAGACCACATCGCGGGCAATATCAGTCGTTGAATCCCCAGTTAGAAAGGTGTACAGAACTCGGATGAAATATTCAATGTTGGGCTGATCGTAAAAGCTCCACACAAAAATTCCTTGTGGAGGTGGTAAATCGCCTTCCCTAGTAGCAGCAAAATCTGTAAGGGGGTTATCCGGAAGCTCTTGCAGAAAACGGATGAGTAGAGCGGTTTTACCAGAGCCACCCATTCCTACCAGCGCCAGTACACCGTGACGGGTTTTATCACCCCAAAAGTCGCGGAGATCATCGAGTTCGGGTCGCGGTTCGAAATTTGAGGTCGGCAAGAATATACCAGAAAGTGAGTTGCTCGGTGGCTCGAAAGACCCTTCAGCAGGTTCATCGGTTATAACGGGACGGTATATTACTTGAGCAGGGCTATATCCAAGGATGGCTGCTTCTATCGCCTGTACGAGCCGATCCTGATTGCCTTGATATTCGATAAAGTGACCGTTCGATATGAGCGGCCATTCCACATTAGGTGAACTTACCACAAAGATAAGGCGAAGTGTTTTTGCGGTAGCACGCCCTAAGAGTTCATCGCGTAAGCTAGTATCTATCCAAGGAGATGAGGCAGCCTGCTCCAGAAAAATGACTGCTGCCGAGGTGTGATTCAACACATAGGCTAAATGATCAAGGAAGGTCGCTGGTTTAGTTGTATCCCATTCAATTCGATCAATTTTAAGATGAGCAGACACTAACTGATCGGTGATTTGCTCCACAATAGGGATCAATGAGGGTAGGTAGATAAAGCAAGCGTCGCTATCATACATGGGCTGACACCCTCACTTGTAACAGATTGGGCTTGAACTATTTATTTCATTATGGCATCTGCTCAAAGACAAGGCAAATGGAGAAGCTGGTGAAACGGGCACTGGCTTGCTTTGTGCAAGCCTCAGAGCCGCGCTGCCACTCGCGCTGACAACGCCCTCGAACGCACCTCCGGTGAGGTCGAGCAGGCCGTTGTCGCGAGCCAGCTAAAAGCTGGCCCTCACTGCGTTCGGGATGCACGGTGTACCGTGCTTCGCACTCCACACCGTCGTCGTGATGCAGCGATTAGATATCGTGTCAGTCTCCCAATATATCGCTGTGCCGAGACCGCACCGATGGTTATAAATTCAGCCAACCATACCTTCATCTAAATATTCAAGTCTACTGCACCTGAAATTAATGAATAATTCATTTGGTATAAGTTTTTTCTACGTCAAAACATAGTATATTATAGGAGTTCACATCAAAAATCGTATATTTTTGCTTCTCTAGCTACTTAATAGGATACATTGTTGGCATGTCTCAACTTGAAGATTTGCATCAGGGTGTGCAAGTTCGAGGGATCGTCCCAAATCAATCTGTAAGCATTGTTAACCTCGAATGGCATGGTCGAAATGCCATTGAGGTTTTTTTCAAACGGGCTGATGGGCAAGTAGGAACCCTACTCCTTTATCGTGAAGATGAACCACGCCTTGAAATTATCCAAGCCCAAAACCGCTGGTCATTCAACGTGGAGGGCGAACTCTTACGCCTGACTTCTGAAGCCTATCGTATCCATTTAGCTCATCTTTTTGATCCCGTGCTGGCAGTTCATACCTCCTTGATTGAGCCGCTGCCTCATCAAATTACGGCTGTCTATGATGAGATGCTCACGCGCCAACCCCTGCGATTTTTGCTTGCCGACGACCCCGGGGCTGGCAAAACGATTATGGCCGGATTGCTCATCCGTGAACTTATCGTGCGGGGGGATGTGCGCCGCTGCCTCATTTGTGCTCCCGGTAGCCTTACTGAACAATGGCAAGATGAGTTGTGGTTTAAGTTTCAATTGGAGTTCACCATTCTTAGCCGTGAGATGGTGGAAAATTCACGCAGTGGTGACCCATTTGCCGATCACGACTTGGTTATTGTGCGTCTCGATCAAGTTAGTCGTAGCGATGAATTACAGATGCTCCTCAAGCAGTCGGATTGGGATTTGGTGGTCTGCGATGAAGCCCACAAAATGTCGGCCTCATTCTTTGGAGGCGATTTTAAGCCGACCAAGCGTTACCGATTAGGGCAGTTGCTTGGCGATATCACCCGCCATTTTCTTTTGATGACGGCGACTCCCCACAATGGCAAAGAAGAGGATTTTCAACTATTCCTTGCACTGCTGGATGCGGATCGTTTTGAGGGGCGGTTCCGGGATGGGGTGCATCAGGTAGATGTATCCGATTTAATGCGGCGTATGGTCAAAGAGCGTCTGCTCAAATTTGATGGCAAACCGCTATTCCCTGAGCGCAAAGCCTATACCGTCAATTATGTGCTTTCACCGGAAGAGGATTTCCTCTATCGTGAAGTGACCGAATATGTCAGCCAAGAATTTAACCGGGCCGAGCAACTGGACAGTGAAGGTCGCAAGGGCACGGTTGGATTTGCCCTGACAAGCCTCCAACGGCGACTTGCCTCCTCACCAGAAGCGATATATCAATCCCTCAAACGGCGACGGGAACGCCTAGAAAAACGCCTCAAGGAAGCCCAACGCAACCGCCAGCAAATTTTGCAAGTCGAGGAGTATGCCTTTGACGATGAACTCTGGGATGATTTGGATGATGCCCCAGATGCCGAGGTCGAGGAATTTGAATCCGAACTGATTGACAGCGCAACGGCGGCCCGCACGATTGCCGAACTGGAAATTGAAATTCAACGCCTACGTGATCTTGAAGGCCTCGCCGCGAAATTACGTCGGAGTGGGCATGACCGCAAATGGGTTGAACTCCTGAACTTGATGCAAGATACCCCCGAAATGCGGGACTCAGGGCGGGGTCGCCGCAAATTGGTCATCTTTACTGAACACCGCGACACCCTCAACTACCTACATGAAAAACTTGTCACCGTCATCGGGCGCGAGGAGGCCATCGTCACCATTCACGGTGGGCTGCAACGTGATTATCGGCGTGAGGTCGAAGCGCAGTTCCGCAATAATCCCGATGTGCTGGTGCTGCTGGCGACGGATGCGGCAGGGGAGGGCATTAATCTTCAGCGTGCTCATCTCATGGTCAATTATGACCTGCCTTGGAACCCCAACCGACTCGAACAACGCTTTGGGCGTATCCACCGCATTGGACAGACTGAGGTATGCCATCTCTGGAATTTGGTGGCAGGCGATACCCGTGAAGGCCATGTGTATCAGCGCCTACTGAGCAAACTCGAAACCGAGCGCCATGCCCTTGATGGACAGGTGTTTGACGTCTTAGGCAAGCTGTTTCAGGATACGCCCCTGCGAAAGTTATTGGTCGAGGCGGTGCGCTACGGCGATGATCCCGAAGTGCGGGCACGCTTGGAACAGGCAGTGGATAACGCGGTAGATCGTGAACGAGTACGCGATTTGCTGGAAAAAGAATCATTAGTACAAAACAGCATGGACGTCTCCCAAATCATGCGGATACGGGAGGATATGGAACGCGCCTCAGTCCGTCGTTTGCAACCCCATTACATCAAGGCGTTTTTCCTTGAGGCATTTGCCCAACTAGGCGGCACGGCCCATGAACGCGAAAGTGGGCGCTATGCTATCCACAATGTCCCGGCGGCGATTCGTAATTGGGGTAGGGAGCATGGATTAGGGGCGATTGCCACCAAATTTGAGCGCATCTGTTTTGAAAAAGGCCTCATCAATTTACCCGACAAATTACCTGCCACGTTTATCTGCCCCGGTCATGCGCTGCTGGATGCCACAATTGGGCTGTTCCTTGAAAAATATCGGGATACACTCAAAGATGGCGCGATTTTGATTGACCCCACCGACCCCGGCGACCAACCGCGTGTGCTGCTGTATTTGGAACAGGCTATCCGTGACGCGACTCCGAGCAAATCCGGTGAACAGCGGGTGATTTCCCAAGAGGTGCATTTTATCGAAATCGCCCCGAATGGCGATGTAGGTGAAGCCGGGGGAGCGCCATATCTCGATTATCGTCCTGCGAATAGCGATGAACGGGCATGGCTGCAACCCCTCTTAAACGAAAACTGGCTACGAGGTGAAAATTTGGAACGGGTGGCGACCAGCTATGCGATTGAGCATCTTGTTCCCCAACATTTGGAGCGAGTGCGCCAACGTCGCATCGAACTGATTGAGAAAACCGAAGCCGCTGTGCAGGAACGTCTGACCAAAGAAATCAATTATTGGGATATGCGGGCGGCGGAACTGCGCTCACAAGAGAAAGCGGGGAAGGTGAATGCCCGTATTAATTCGCAGCGTGCCCAAGAACGTGCCGATAATTTAGCCGAACGTCTGAAACAGCGGAAAGCACAATTGGCGCAGGAACGGCAAATTTCCGCTGCCCCGCCATTGGTTATTGGGGGTGCATTGATTGTGCCGATTGGGTTGCTGTTGGGACAAGATACGCCTGCTGAGATTTTGGACAGGCGGATTACCGAACAACTGGCGATGCGGGCGGTGATGGAAACCGAAATCGCACTCGGACATGATCCACGCGATGTGAGCAGCCAGAATCTGGGTTATGACATCGAGAGCCGCGATGGGCAGACCGGGCAGCTTCGCTTTATTGAGGTCAAAGGGCGACGACGGGGCGCGGACACTGTGACCATTACCCGCAACGAAATCTTGACCGCGCTGAATGCCCCGGATCGTTTCCGCTTGGCATTGGTCGAAATTGAGGGCCAGCGAGCCTTGCCGCCGCGCTACGTGATGCAGCCGTTTAACCAAGAACCCGATTTTGGGGTAACCAGTGTAAATTATGATTTAGGTGAACTATTGGCAATGAGCCTTATCCCCAATTAGGAAAAGGGAAAGAAGTATTATCCTATGGCGAACTTGCGGCTTGGAACTGTCATCTATGGTCAAACAGAGAAAGATAAATATGAAGTTGTTCGAGAAATTGGCTCTGGATCGTTCGGGAGAGTATATGAAGTTAAGGACCGATCAAATAATAGAAGTTTCGCCCTCAAATCATTAGAGAATACGTCCTTTTTGGATTTGACTGAACGAAGAGCCTTACTGAACGAAGGGCAATTAGCACTTGGAATTGACCACCCCAACGTGGTCAAAATATTTTACTTCCACAATGGTGATCGTTACCCTGATTTGCCACCTTATACTCTGATGGAATATGTGTCGGGTGGAAATTTACATCAGCTTCTCGAAGCCCGTAAGCCAAATCACTTCTTTAATTCATCTGAATTGATAGTGTTGTTTACCCAACTCTGTTTAGGAATGCAGGCAATTAATGCACGGTTGGTTCACCGAGACATCAAACCAGACAATATTTTGGTCGATTCCGGCATTTATAAGATATCAGATTTTGGTCTTTCCAAAGTAGTTGGCGCGGCGACCCGAAGTGAATCCTTTAAGGGTATCAACCATATTATGTATAGCGCACCCGAGGCGCTACGTTTCGATCAGAACCTACCATTGATGGATATGTACTCAATGGGAATAGTGTTTTTCCAAGTTGCAACGTTGGGGTTTCCCTATTTAGTCAATCGTGGTGGAGATATATTTGAGGCTTGGAGAAATGCCCATCTTTTTCAACAGCCCCTTGATCCCAGTAAATTAAACACGGAACTCGATGTTGAGGTATCACAGATAATATTGAAAATGATGGCAAAACGCCCAAATGATCGCTACCAATCTTGGGATGAGGTGCTTGAGCGACTAAAATATTTGAAAGATGCTCCCAACAACGTACAGGGAATTGCTACTCTGTTACGCCGCGATATGGAGAGCCGACGCAAAGCCGAACGAGAAGAATTGGAATCTCAGAAGCAATCCAGAGAACGCGAAGAGTCAGAAAGCTTCATTGAATATTCCTTCAATCAGATTCTTCAAGTCGCTACACAATTGGTAGAGACTTTTAACAGAAGTTCTGAATTTACCAAGCTAAAAATTGAAGAAACCTCACGTTTTGAATTTTCCATCAAAATAGCCGACCAAATTATTGGCCCAAGCGTTCACTTTAAGATTGAACTCGCAAGCAAGTCGGTGCAGCTTGTAGGTTTTAATCAGCAGCCTATCATTAAGGCATGGGGAATCATAAAAGCCCCAAGTGGCTATGGTTTTAACCTCATATTGGTGGCTACCGGACAAGACGACCTATACGGGGAATGGCGAGTTGTTTATAAAAGCCTGACATATCCAGATATGTCCAATCTTCAGAATGCCAAGATGCTGCCATTCGAACTTGCTGAACTACCCCGACAAGGTAGCCATTTGACATCAGGTGGCTTTGCGACCAAAGTAGTCTTCAACGCAGACATATTAGTTCCGCTAATGGAAGAATTGCTCTAAATCTAAGCCACAATTGGCTTCAGAAAGATTTTGAAAGTGAGAATTGGATGTCTTATCGTAAAAAACTGATCGAAGTCGCCCTGCCCCTTGAGGCGATTAACGTGGCGAGTGCCCGCGAAAACTATATATATAAGGGAAACCCATCAGCAATTCATAAGTGGTGGGCGCAACGCCCTTTTGCCGTTACACGTTCAGTAATTTTTGCTTCATTAGTGGACGACCCCGATTCACCCGATGCCCTGCCTGCCTTTGTGGAAGCCTGCCGCGAGCTGCCCTATATCGGCAAAAACGTCCACACCAACGGCGACACACCCCGGATGCGCCTATTCGACTTTATTGAGGAACTGGTCAAATGGGAAAGCACCACCGATGAGCGCATTTTGGGGGATGCCCGCCGTCTGATTCAGATCGCCACCGAAGGCAACCCGCCACCCCTACTCGACCCCTTCGCGGGAGGGGGCAGCATTCCATTGGAGGCGCAGCGACTCGGCTTAGAGGCCCACGCCAGCGATTTGAACCCCGTCGCGGTCATGATTAACAAGGCGCTGATCGAAATTCCTCCCCGTTTTGCCAATCGGCCACCCATCAACCCACATGACCGTGAAACAGCCAATAACAAAACGGGCACTGCCGGAACCGCCCAATGGAAAGGCGCGGCAGGGCTGGCGGCGGATGTGCGCTACTATGGCGAGTGGATGCGCGAAAAAGCATGGGAGCGCATTGGGCATCTGTACCCGACGTACAACGGCGAAACGGTCATTGCATGGCTGTGGGCGCGAACGGTGAAATGCCCCAACCCAGCCTGTGGTGTACAAATGCCATTGGTCAGATCATTTGAATTGGGCAAAAAGAAGGGGCGACAGGCGTGGGCTGAGCCTCAAGTTGACCCAATTGCAAAAATCGTACATTTTGAAGTCCACGTAGGGGAAGGTAAAGCTTCCGAAGGTACAGTCAACCGCAAAGGGGCAAGATGTATTGTATG
Source organism: Chloroflexota bacterium (assembly GCA_024434115.1). Lineage (GTDB taxonomy): Bacteria > Chloroflexota > Anaerolineae > Aggregatilineales > J027 > CFX10. The sequence goes on along the minus strand of QMIT01000004.1, from coordinate 19,820 downwards.
TGGGACTCCAGTTCCATTTGAGTATGTGCGTGTCGAGGGCAAAGCTGGACGGATGCACTCACAAATGATGGCAATTGTGACAGAAGGAGAAGGTCAGAGAACTTATTATTCACCCGAAAAACTTCACGTAGAAATTGCTCAGGAGGCGACACCTGATTGGAAACCCGATTTTCCACTACCAATCAACCCGCGGGATTTCAAAACCCCTAATTATGGGATGACATCATTTGCTGACCTCTTCACATTACGTCAACTCGTGGCCTTAACCACTTTTAGCGACCTAGTAGGAGAGGCGCACAAAAAAGGCTATTACGAGGCCTTAGCAGCTGGATTGCCGGATGATGACACGCCTCTTAGTAATAAGGGAAATGGGGCACGAGCATACGCTGAGGCGGTAACTATATATTTGACTTTTATCTGCGATAAATATGCCGTATATGGATGTAGCCTTGCCCCTTGGTATCCTAAGGAAGATAGACCTAAAATGTTATTTGCCCAACATGCTATCCCTATGGTATGGGATTATGCTGAGGTAAACCCTTTTTCTCAAATTGGAGGCTCATTCCAACGCTCAACGGAGATAGTTACTGATTCGATGATCAATCTTCCATATCAGGTCAAGGGTTTTGCCTATCAAGAAGATGCAAGACGCTTGAATAGTAGTCGCAGTAATTTCTTGATATCGACTGATCCCCCATATTATGACAATATCGACTACGCAGATTTATCCGATTTTTTCTATGTGTGGATGCGACAAAATCTCAAAACTATATTTCCTAGCATTTTCAGCACTATGTTGGCTCCGAAAGATTTAGAACTCATAGCGTCTCCATATCGCTTTGGAGGTGACAAGAATGCTGCAAATAGTTTTTTTGAGACTGGTTTGCAGGAAGTCTTCACAAAGCTGCGCCAAACAGTTGATCCACAATTTCCGTTGACCATTTATTATGCTTTTAAACAGTCTGAAACTGAAGGTGATTCAGCAAATGACAACCCTGCGCTTATAGCCAATAAAGGATGGGAAACCATCTTGAATAGCCTAATCCAATCATTCTTCTCCATAGATGGAACATGGCCTACTCGAACTGAGCGAGGTGGTAGAATGATAAGTGTTGGCACTAACGCTCTAGCTTCATCCATCGTCCTCGTCTGCCGTCCACGCCCTGAAAATGCTCCCACCATTACCCGCCGCCAATTTGTCGAGGCTCTGCGACGCGAACTACCCCTTGCCTTGAAAGAAATGCAGTCGGGCAACATCGCACCAGTTGACCTCGCCCAAGCCAGCATCGGGCCGGGCATGGCGGTCTATTCGCGTTATAGCAAGGTCTTGGAGGCGGATGGCACGCCCATGTCCGTCCGCACGGCGTTGGGGCTGATAAATCAAGAATTGGACGCCTATCTCGCCGAGCAAGATGGGGATATTGATGCCGATACCCGTTTCGCGGTGGCATGGTTTGAGCAGTTCGGTTTTAAAGAAGGCGAATTTGGGCAGGCGGATGTACTGGCCCGCGCCAAAAATACCAGCGTGAGTGGGGTTGAACATGCCGGGGTGGTGGAATCGGGTCGCGGCAAGGTCAAATTGAGATATTGGCAGGAGTATGACCCCGGCGCGTGGGATCCGCAGCAAGATCGGCGTCCGACGGTATGGGAGGCCACCCATCATTTGATTGAACGGCTGTCCACACATGGCGAAACAGGCGCGGCGATGTTGATGTTGAGGATGTCGCATGATATGGCAGCCGAGGCACGGAATCTGGCCTATCGCCTGTACAGCATTTGTGAGCGTAAGGGCTGGGCCGACCACGCCCGTGACTACAACGCCCTCGTGATTTCGTGGGCCGGGATTGGCGAAGAAGCCGCCCGTCTGCGTCAGGCACAGGCGACAGGTCAAGCCACCGAACAGTTGGGGTTATTTGGAGAGTAGGCCATGACGAATCAGGCACAACTCGAATGGACAGCCGACAGCATCCTCGAATTTTTGTATCAGCATCGGGCTGAACTACGGGCGATGGGTGTGCAAAAAATCGGTCTGTTTGGGTCGTATGTACGCGGCGAACAAGCCCCCGACAGCGATATGGATTTTCTGTTTACCCAAGAAAATTTCACATGGCGGCGCTGGATGAATGTGTGGAACTATCTGGAAGATCAGCTAGGCCACGCCATAGATTTGGTGCCGGAAGAGGATTTGCGCCCGGAACTGCATGACCACGTTTTTCCAGAGGTACGTTATGTCGAGGGACTATAAGCTCTATCTGCGCGATATTCTGGCGGCGATCCAAAATATTGAGCGGTTCACCGCCGGGGTTGACGAGGAAACCTTCTCGGCGGATGAACTGCGTCTGCACAGTGTTCTTTACAATCTAATGGTGATCGGGGAGGCGGTCAAAAGCCTGCCGGACGAAATGCGGGCGCGTGTCCCCGAAGTCCCTTGGCGAGACATCAAACGTTTCCGCGATAAGTTAGTGCATCATTATTTCAGCATCAAAACCAGTATCGTGTGGCAAATTATTCAAGAAGATTTGGCGACCCTTAAAACCGCCGCCGAGACCTTATTAACCAACCTAGAGGAAGAATCTGATGGCGAAGAGTAATCGTGACCGAGTAGGCGATATTCTGGATGCGCTCCGGGAGGCACTAGGCCCATACGTCTTGCAGCAGTATACCGCGACCTATGGGGCCAAAAAATTCATGGATGAGGTCGAACGCACTCTATCGGGTGGGCCTTATCCACTGGGTCGGGATGATTTGCGGGATGTGAAATCGCTGCTGGCGGCGCTGGATGTCCAAAAAATGTTCAACCTCATGGCATGGCGCTGGGATGATGTGTTTAAAACCCGTCTTGGCAAGGTCGAACGCAGTTATGTCAATGAGTTACAGGAACAGCGCAATCGGTGGGCACATCAGACCACCTTTTCCAATGATGAAGCCTACCGCATGGCGGACACGGCGACCCGGTTGCTCGAAGCGGTTGGCGCTCCCAAACAAGCTGAACTGACCCGCGAAATCGGGCAGGAATTATTGCGCCTGCGGTTTGATGCCGAAGAAAAGAAATCGAAAAAACCCTCGACCCCACCTTTAACTGAAGCCCCATCATCTACCACGCCCGGTCTCAAGGCATGGCGTATGGTGGTCGAGCCGCACCCCGATGTTGCCAGTGGTCGGTATATACAGGCTGAGTTCGCCGCTGACCTTGCGCAGGTAGTACAGGGCAAGGCTGATCCTGAATATGGCGATCCGCATGAGTTTTTCCGCCGCACCTATCTAACCGAAGGCTTGTTGGGCCTGCTGGTAAATGGTGTATTGCGATTGTCGGCTCAGGGTGGTGATCCAGTAGTGCAATTGCAGACCAGCTTCGGCGGCGGCAAGACCCACAGCATGTTGGCGCTCTATCATTTGTTCAGCGGCAATATCGGCTTTTCGGAAATCCCCGGCGGGGAACATATTGTGCAGCGGGTCGGTGCGATTGATGATCGCATTGTGGCCCGCCGCGCCGTAATTGTCGGGACTGCCTTTAGTGCTGTTGAGCCACGCCAATATCCCGATGCCACCACCCATACCTTGTGGGGGGACATCGCCTATCAGTTGGGCGGATTAGATGCCTACCGTATGGTCGAAAAAGCAGATTTGGCGGGTGTGAATCCGGGGTCGGATACGTTGGTACAGGTGCTGGAACAATTTGGGCCAGCCCTGATTATCATTGATGAGTTGGTGGCCTTCGCACGCAATTTGTATGGCGTGGCCGATAAATTAACGGCGGGGTCGTTTGATTCAGTTATGTCGTTCGTGCAATCACTGACCGAAGCAGTCAAACGCAGTAGCGATGCTTTGTTATTGGTCTCTATTCCCGAAAGCGACATCGAAATTGGCGGGGAGGGGGGCAAGGTCAGCCTCGAAATGCTGGCGAAGACGATCGGGCGTATTGAATCCATTTGGAAGCCCGTCACCGCGACGGAAAGTTTTGAGATTGTGCGCCGCCGTTTGTTCTCACCCCTTGATGCCAGCGCCTATGCCGCGCGGGATGCCGTGTTGCGAGCCTTCCGTGAGATGTACGCTCAGAACGCTGGCGATTTTCCATCGGGGTCAGCCGAGGGCGATTATTATGAGCGCATGAAATCAGCATACCCCATCCACCCAGAGCTATTCGAGCGGCTGTATCAGGATTGGTCAACACTGGATCGTTTTCAGCGCACACGTGGCGTCTTGCGGTTAATGGCAGCGGTCATTCATCGTTTGTGGCAGGATAATGACCAGTCGTTGATGATTATGCCGGGGTCGATACCGCTATGGCACGCGAATGTCCATAACGAAATGCTGCGCTACCTACCTGAAAATTGGCCCGCGATTGTGGATGCCGATATTGATGGCCCCGATTCCCGACCCTTCCAAATTGATCAAGGGATTCCGACATTAGGTCGTTATGCCGCTGCTCGCCGCATCGCCCGAAGTATTTTTGTGGGAAGTGCGCCCTCGGTAGCAGGGCAGGCCGTGCGTGGGGTCGAGGAAGTGCGTATCCGGTTGGCGACTATGCAGCCGGGAGAGCAGGGGGCAGTTTTTGGGGATGCCCTTCGCCGGATGAGCCAACAACTGACCTATCTTTATACCGATGGCAGTCGCTATTGGTATGACACCCGCCCAACGGTGAACCGTATCGCCCAAGATCGTGCCCAGACCGTTTCCGCTGATGATGTCTATATGGAAGCCGAACGTCGGTTACGCAGTGTAAAGCCCCGCCGTGACGATTTTGCCGGAGCACATGTCTGTCCACAGTCCTCCGCCGATGTGCCGGATGAATGGGAGGCACGGGTAGTGGTGCTTGGGCCGGATCGCCTTCATCGCCGCAATAACCCGCCCTCAGACGCCCAGAAATACGCTCAAAATATTCTGGAAACTCGTGGCAGCGCCCCGCGCCTGTATCGCAATATGCTGATTTTCATCGCTCCTGATGCCAATGATGCCGAAGCATGGGAACGAGCCATCCGCGAATACTTGGCTTGGAAATCTATTGATGATCAAAAAGACCAACTCAATCTGGATACCCAACAAATCAATCAGGTCAAAGCTAACCTGAAGCGCACAGATGAAACGGTACTGGTGCGGATGCAGGAAACCTATAGTTGGTTAATCGTTCCGGCCCAGCCCGACCCGATGGGGCCAATTGAATATCAAGCCCATCGCATCTCCGGTCAGGATAGTTTTTACGATAGGGCTGCCCGCAAACTTCGCCAAAGCGAATTACTAATTACACGTTGGTCGCCGGATAATTTAAGAATTGAACTGGATCGTTATCTGTGGGTTGATCGACCTCATCTCGGTATTAAGCAACTGTGGGATTATCTCTCCCAATATTGCTATCTCCCACGCCTCTACAACAGCGATGTCTTGCTAGAGGCAGTTTTTGACGGAGTAACCCGTGCTGACGGGCCTTTTGGCTATGCCACCGGGGTAGACAAAGATGAAAATTACACTGGTCTGGTATTTCAAAATGCGAAGGGGCAGATCTATTTCAATGATCGTTCAGTGTTAGTACAGCCCGATGTTGCTCGAAGCCTTTTGGAAGAAAAACAGATGGCGGTGTTACCGCCACAACCACCAGTTACAGGCAAGGGCGACCCTGTTTCACTTGTGGTCCCTCCTCAGCCTAAACCCAAAACTCTATATCATGGCTCTGTAGCACTTGATCCAATGCGACCCACCAAGGAATTTGACACCATCGTATCTGAGATTATTCAACACCTGACCAGCATGACTGGGACTGAAGTTGAAATCATTATCGAAATCAATGCGCGAAAATCGAGCGGCTTTGACGAAACCACCCTACGTACTATTAATGAAAATAGTCGCACACTCAAATTTGATGATTACGGTTTTGAATAGTACGATTCAAGGCAATATGTTTTCTAAAGTATCTCCCTTAATCTTTGTAAGGATATGCGATGTCTAAGATAAAAATTTTCGTAAGCTATAGCCATGAAGATATGGATCAGATGCAAGATATTATGGGTTTTATTAAGAAACCAGTCGAGGTAGCCGGAGGCGAATTTTGGATTGATAAAAATATCCAATGGGGAATGGATTGGAATGCCGAGATTAACTTACAATTGCAACTAGCAGATATTGCTTTGATGATGATTTCACAATCATTTTTGAATTCAGACTATATAATGCAGAAAGAAACCCCCACATTTCTTCTTAGAAGAAGAGATGAAGGATTAATTATATTACCAGTCTTACTTAAGCAATGTCTATGGCAAGATCATGAATGGTTGCAGAGTACTCAGATTATTCCAAATAGTGGAAGATACATAAAGCGCGGAAATAAGGAGGCCATTTATTCAGAGATTGCCAGTGCCTTAAAATCTATTGTTAAAAGACAATCAAGCTTTATCCGAAAAACGGACTCTATTATTGTGCGTCGTGTTTTTGGCCTACTAAAAACGGAGAACATGGCTGAAACACGTGAGTGGAAGCTATATGGTACCCGTGTATTTATCGGGCGTGACCCAGACAATCATATTAGTTTTGAGCACGATACAACTGTATCACGCACTCATGCGGTGATTCATAAAGATGAATGGGGAAATGTCACTATTACAGATCAAAATACAAAAAATGGGACATTTGTTGACGATGAGAGATTGCGCCCTGGCCAGCCTGTAAAACTAAAGCATGGGTCAACAATTATTATCGCTAAACAGATTGTTTTGAGGTTTCAAGAAGTGGCTACAGTAGTTGATTTTGGAGATTCTACCAAACCACTCGTGGATATAGAAATATGAACGAAATCAAATCACCTATCGGTCGCACGATTAAAAACTATGAAATTCTTGAGTTAATTGACTCGGGTGGACAGGCTTCAGTCTATAAAGCTTTACAGCGAGATAGTTCTGGAAGATCCACAGGATTATATGTCGCTGCCAAGGTCTTTGAATTATATTCCTCTGATCCTTCGAAAATCGAAGAAAGATTTGCTTACATTTATCAAGAAATGACTATCCAAAATAATATTGATCATCATGGCATAGTGCGAATACGGGACACCGACCATGATAATGATTTTGCCTACATTTTCATGGAGTTTATCGATGGGCAAAATCTTATGTCATGGATGCGCGAACGAGAAGTAATAAGACCAGTGGGGGAGACGTTACAGTTAATCTTGGAAATCGTATATGCTGTGCGCTCAATCCATGAAAATGGGTATTCTCATTGTGATCTGACTCTGAGGAATATATTAGTAAAATCAAAGGATAATAAACCGAAGATTATCGATTTTGGCCTAGCGCGTCAAACATCCTTTCACACCCACAGTAGATATGGAACCCCTGCGTTTATGGCACCTGAGATTTTCCATATGAGTGACTCGAATCAATCTGTTGACCCAAGTGCTGATATCTATTCTATTGGAGTAATATTTTTCTATTTATTATCCGGAAAATATTACTTGAGTAGTATCGAGCAAATTGAGAGAGATAAGGGCTTTTTAGCACGCGCAGGGAAAAGTGAATTATTTAGATTGTATGCTGAATACAAACACTCTGAATCCCCCTCTTCTATAGATCGTAAAGATATTCCTGCCTCAATTTTGATTGGTTTGAACTCCCTCCTACATAAAATGCTTAGTGTTGAACCTAGGGACAGACCATCAATAAATGCTGTAATAGAAGCACTTCAATCAATCGCACACGAATACAATCTCGTTGAACCTTCGACAGATTTAATAAGGAAACGTCGTGATACGACAGTTCTTGAGCAGACAATTAGTTTTATTCTTTTAGTAGATGGTTCGATGCCATCATCAAACCTAGATAGGATAGGACCCTATTTAGATTCGATTCTAGTAGATATACCAACTTCGTATCGCGATTTTCCTGACATTAAATTTAATTATGCGGCTGTTTTTTATGGGGAGTATAGCAAACTTCCTGCTCATACATATGTTCAAATTCCGTATGAAGTAGAAATTCAGCCTTTCACAAACGATGAAGGATTTAACCAATTTCTCCAAGTTTTCTCCGATAAACTTGGACAATTTACAGGTTCTTTCCGTTATCAGGATAGCTGTAATGCAATGGAGTTGGGTCTAAAGGAGGTATTCAATCTAATTCAATCCAGAAATTCCAAAGACAAGAAGGAGGGTTTAACAATACTACTTGTTCTAGGCACAGCTCCACCTCATCCATCTGGACCTGAGCGGGAGAGGTTTGAATTACTAGATTGGACCAATGATGAATTTGGAGATGAAACTGAAATTGTATTGGATTGGCATCATTATCGCGACTTAATTTGGGATAGTGGTTGTTTAGTTTTCGCATATTGGATTGAACCTGACAAAAAGCTTGAATACATTCCTGATCCCACCAAGATATATGCGCGATATGTATGGGAACACTTGGATTCGAGCCACCATTTTTGGTCCATTTGGAACAATGTATCAGGAGAAAGATGCCTAGATCATTGGAACACCTCGCTAACCACATTAATCAATCAAATCTTAAATAGGAGGTAGTCAATGTCTCAGATTGGAATATGGGGGCCAATAAGTTCTGGGAAAACTACATACCTAGCCAGTGTTTATGTCGTAATTGAAGCAAGAACTCAAGTTGGATGGAGAATGGACGCATTGCCATCCGCTCGTGAATTCATTCAGAATACAGCAGCTATTCTTGCAAAAGGTAGGTTTCCACCACCGACTGAATTAGGTCGCAACATACCTTACTACGAATACGAGATTTCAAATGGTAAGAAAAAGGCGCGGATGGCTTTTATGGATGCGCCAGGAGGTTTAATCTCGTCATCAGATAATAAAGAGTATTTTAATATGCTTCGACAGTGCCATAGCATTCTCTTAATGATTGACCCAGATGCTAGTACTCAATCTCATAACTTTGGGTCATCTGAGGAGAACTATTTCACGACTATTCATCGCCTGATTTTTGAACTGGAAGATATTAACAGTAAGCAAGAGATAAATTTCGCAGTTTGTATTACGAAAATGGATCTTGATAGACATTGGGTCAAAGAGAAGGACCCCCATGGCTATTTGCGAGAAATCATTGGCCCAGTACCGTACAATAAAATTTTCAAACGCAAATATGGCAAAGCAGAAGTGTTTCCAATTTCTGTTGCGGGTAGATACAGTACGCCAAACGGCCATGAAAGACCTAATGTAATATTTTTAGGTGAAAAGGACAAATTGTTTATAGCCAAGCCTGATGAAAAATACTGGCGACCCCACAAAATCTTAGATCCACTAAATTGGATTTTCGCAAATATGCCACGACGTTTGAGATAGAAAGAAAACAAGTCATGGAACAATTGATTGTTCATCAGTTTTATTGGGGGAAACTAATCCGAGATGGGGAAGCACTCGGTGATTTCCAAATAATCGGTCATTCTACTTGGCTACCTATGCAAGATGCACTGTATCTGTTTCAAAAAGGCGCATATATGGGACCATATACAAAAGTAGATATCTCAACATTTGAGAAAGGGTTTTCCCAGATTTATCTCGAGGATTATGACTCAATAATTATTGGTAAAATATGTAAAAGTCCAGTACCTTCTCGAGGATATTCTTATCTTGATTACCATTGTATGGTCGTTTCAAGTACAGATGCTCATCGCCTTCAGTTCAACCTTTCCTACCTTTTTCAAAGACTCGAGGATTCATCATACTTAATTGTTCCAGAAGTACAAAGCAATTTGCCAACAATTGAAATAGAAGCTACTAAAGTATCTGTAGAAGAGGGCAAAAGATTTATCCAATATTTTTATGAGTCTCCTATTTTCAAAGATGGAAAACTTTGCTTTAGTATTCTGACAGCATTGCTCCAAGGTAAGACAATTACTATTGTCAATGGGCCGACAGATACGCAACATCGTTTAATGTTTTCGATATGCCTACAGCACCTATTGCCTGTTAATCTACGATATCTCGTGAGTTTTGCTACAGGTGTATTTGACAATGATAATTGTAGGGCTAATATAAAATTTCTTTATAAGCCGAATGTAAGATATAACCCTGATGATATAGTATTCTATTGGGATATATCCAAAATAGAATATTATGGTAAATTTAATAACTATTGCTTATTAATGGAAAGCCTATGGGATAGTGGCCCTGATAGAATACATGAATTGATAGATTACTTCAGTTTCAAGCTGGAAATTAATGATATAGATGATTTGACTCGTGAAAGCTATAAATATGAATTGACGCTTAAGGTTGATTCTCAAAATGCAAGAGTTGAGGTTATAGCTGATTATCTTGAGTCATTATCTACAAATAGAACCGAAAATATAGAAGGCTTTGTTGTTTATCTTCTTGATAACATTATTTACGATCCTCTTAAATGGAAATACAGTCAAATCATTAAAAATTTCATTAATGAAAGACCTGAGATTCGACAACTGTTTTTTGAATATGGCCTCGCCTTGGCTCGACAAGGCGAAGGCCTATATTTCTATAGATTTGTGAGTAAGTGGCCTCGAGATAAAAGTTTGATTCCTCTTATAAGTACAGTGGTAAATATAGCCATAGATAGAATCATTTCCTCTTCAAGGATATCTAACATCGAAAATTCCGAGGAAAAAAACAACTGGATACTTATTCTTTTAGAAGAATTCCCCTATACCTACCAAGAATTATCGGTTGATCACCAAAAATTTGCGTGGTTATCTGAGAACACAAAACTAGACGGCAGCCCTGAACTCATTTCTTTTGCAATTCTTAATTTAGATGTCAAATCTCCTTTATTGGAAAAGATTATTGCAAATACTAAACAAGGCAAATCTGCATATATGGATTATCTGTTTGCTCTTTGGCAAGGAAGGGTAAAACTCCGCACAAATCCTGATGAAGGGTTATTGATAAATGCCTCTGAAGATTATTCAAAAGATACGGAAAAAGCATTAATTCAACTTTCCTCCATTTCTCTATATAAGGGATTTTCAATTTTGTTAGATGAGCAAGTTTGGGAGCGCCTATTGCTTATTGCACAGACTCGATCTGAATTAACTGATAGCATAATCAAATTAACAGATAAAATTGACGATATTCATCGTGTACCGATGACAGATAAGGCAAATTTGAAACTTGAGAACCTTTTGTTATATCTGGGAAAATACGATAAAGCCTTAGAATTTATCAAAGATCGAGAGTTAATAATAAAAGATATCACCGATGTTGAAGTTATTATAGAGAAGTTGAATGTTTCTTTAGTACCAGATATAGATGTTCTATGTGAAAAAATTAATAAAATGCCATTTAAGAACAAAAATGTATTTTTATTATTTTATTTGAATCTATTTAATAATTTTTCTAACAACAAACATGTCTGGAAAAGTCTTATAAAAGAATATTTTGATTCTCCGCTTGTTATCGATAAATCAACGTTAAAACAATTAGTTCATATTGCTGCGTCCGCCAATGAAGTTGAAATTGTTGAAAAGCTTAGATTTAAGGAGGTATTAGAAAATATTCTGCATGAAACGAAACGTAGGAGGCGAAAACGCTACTTATTTTTGCTTGACGACCTTAGAATTTCCGATTTGACACGACCCTGGTGTGAAGAACAATTGATAAAACGAATAGAGGGACAGGTTGAGTTGAGCCTAGAATTATTTGTTGACCTGCGAGATAAATCTCATTTTAAACAGCTAATTGCTAATAAAATTCTAAAACCTTTTGTCCTTTGTGGAGATGTATATATATGGTATCAGTACATAGAAACCACTTATTTTGCTCTAAATTCAATCTGGGTGGCTTTTGCATCAAAAAAGTGTAAATGCAATGAATTATTCGAACAGCTTCAAATACAGCAGCTGGAAAATATAACTGATCTAGTATCTTTTAAAAGTGATATAACAAAATTACAAATAGCACTTAATCAGAATAAGAGACCACGGTCTGATTGTGAGAACTTCCGTGATCAACTGAACTGTCTTGCACATTTAACATTCACTTTGAACGAGAGAGAAAACGAAAGGTATCCACCAGAGCCCAGAAAACCTGTAAAAGGAGCTTCAAAAAAAAACAAGGTACCTTTCCTTAAAAACGATGCACTCTCAGCAGACGAATGGGCAATTAAGATGGGAGTTGCTGTAAGGTTTGTTGAACATATTAGACATATGATTGATCTAGAGAATGAGTTCGGGGGACATATCTGGGAGCCAGTTATTCAGAGTAAATCAATAGGACGAAATCTGAGCCTGCAAGCCTGTCAAAACTTGACGAAGTATTGTCAGAAGCTTATCGATATTTTTGACAGCCAAAATAATGAACCATTTGTTCAAATTCTTTCTCTATTCAAATCTTTAGGAAAATAGAAAACTAAGCCAAATGGCCCAGATTTTTCAAGTCGTAATGGATGTCGATGATTTTAGACATTTGCTGACAAACCGACATGACGACACTTTTGTCGTCATGTCGGTTTGTCAGTGGTGTCAGTAAAGAAATTAGACCACCTGCTCGGCGAAATCAGATGCCATATACCATTCAGCGTGATTCAGTGACCGCTCCACCACTAACCCCGCTCGTACTAACTCTTGAACGCACTGACGGGCAGTCTTGGCAGGGAGATTAAACTTACGATAAAGGTCACGCAAATTGCACCCCAATGGCCCAGCACGCCGAATGGCATTGAGTAGCTTATCTTGATCCCGACGTTCACAAAGCGCATCCGAACGATAATCCATCAGATGCAATAATCTTGCCGCACTTTCGCGCCACAATTCAGCAATGGCTTGACCCTTTTCCCAACAATCGGAAGTGACAATGGGAGCAGGTGCATCCGTTTTTGCCCATTCCAAAGCGGCCATGAGGCTGGCAAGTTTGAAGGCTTGCACGTGCATTCGCCCATAGACGCCTTTCAAGCGTTCATCAAGATCGGTTTCGGCGAGTGGATTACATTGGCGACGCAGTTGTTCACTATACTCACTTACTTCCGCCCAACACTCGACTTTCAATTCAATATCTTTTGGAGCGGTCAGCCCATGTTCAGTCATTTCGGGCATGGGCAGACGCTCATGTAACTGGCGAAGTCCACTGACTAATTGTTGGGGTATATCGGCGGACAGTTGCCGAAATGGGCGTTCGTGATAATCGGCTTCAGGCGTCAAGAGGCCAAACCGAATGAGCAGCCCATTTGACCAATCGGTATCGGTGATGGCATTCCGTAGACTGGCGGGAGTCGTAACTCCTAAAATGGATAGGGCGGCGTTTTCCACAATCGTTAATCCTGATTGGGTGTCTTTGTCGGTGTAATCAGGGCAATCATAGAGTTCCATGAGCAGGTCTTTCATGCCGGTCATGTAATCTTTTTTGTTGATCGTGCCGAATAATCCTGCCACTTCATCTTTGAGTAGACCACGCTGGGCGGCAAAAGGCTGGGCTTTGGTGAGTCGTTCTTGCTGGGCTTTGGTCAGCTTGTCAAAGTTGGAGGGCAGGAGGCCGGATAAGGATTCTTGAAAACGTTCGGGTGAGCCAGGGGTGGGCATTAGCATGTGAGGAATGGCTTCACGAGCAATCTGTTCGGCCAGCTTGTAGGCAGTGGATTTACGATAGTAGGTCGTACCAGCAATCAGCATCAGATAGAGATTGGGGTAAATTTTCACCCCCCATGGAGCCATGCCATACAAACGCCGACCCACCGCGACAGAAAGTAACCACAAACCCGCCGCCAAATGAAACATCAAAGGGGTTTGATTGCCTGTCGCACCCGCCCATTCTACATATAGCTTTAACCAATCCGGTAGCTGCAAATCACCGATTGATAAGCCCTGTGAAGGTTCATCAGGAGGAGGATTGCCAGTTAGTAGATCAACTGGCGATGAGCGAATCGCAGTTGCTGTTATGTCCCTGCGCGGTGTCTCCATCCGTAGCGGCGCTGGGGACAGCCTAACGGCTGTGGGCTGGTGAAAGGGGTTTGTGTTTGAATAGTTCGCAACTAACCCGCCGAGGGGACTGACATCAATGCCAACCGCTGCACAAATGTCTTTCGCCAGAATGGTGCCACATACGAAACACGCCCCATAACCACTCAGGCGGTTAAACCCAAACGAAGGATTACGATCCCCATGTTGATGCCGATGGGGGTAGATGCAAGGTCCATGCAGCCATTCGCCGACTTCCCGGTAGCCTTGTCGCAGAAAATGTTGCTCAATGGCTTCCATGACTCGTGGACTGATCTTGACCGTTTCCTCGATAGGCTTCGATGGGAAACGCATGTGAGTCAGAACAGGTTTGGCCTTAAACGATTCCAGCCATTCGACCAGATCCGCGAGTGATTCGACGCGGAGAATATCGAGCGGCTTATGAACGCGGTAGTTCTGGTTTGTCGTGGGGTGGTTGCTCGGTGGGGCTACAACCTGCCGACCTGTAGCACAGAGTTCGAGGTTGCCAATCGGCAGATTCATGACTTTGATGCTGTCAGGTAACTGTTCTACATAAAAATACACATGATGACCCTTGCCGCTGCCTGTCGCTACGGTATAAGTCTCAGCGAGTTTGGGAAACAGCGCGGCAAACGCCGGATAACTGGCCGGGCCATCGGCATCAAGGACGACCAGATTTTGTGAGGCTGTACCACATACAATCCCTACATTATGCAGCAGTCCGCTACGATGCCAGCGATGAATGGCAACGGCATCGGCGCGAATCTGCTGGAATTGACTCCAACTTGCCAATGAGGGCCGCTTGCCTCTGAGAGGGACGACACTCATACCCAAACGGGCATACATCAAAGCTGCATCCAAAATGCTACTCGATTGAGCAGCCTGTACAATTAAGGATGGACTTGACATGATAGTTTCTCCTGTCATTTCTAGGAAAATGGATTAAGTTTTTTAAGTTCATCATTCAACGGCTTGCCGACAGACCCTCAAAACGACTACAATGAAATTGCAAAGTTTCTCGTAAATTGTTTTTGAAGGTCTGTCCGCCTGCCCTCGTTGGTATGGCGGCTTTTTCTTTTGGATGGTGGGTCGCGTGAGTTCATTGGCATATGAGATTCCTCTTGTTGACGCGCGTCAACATTTCAGATTTAGCGAAGTCATTCCATCGGTCAATGTAAACGCGCGTTAACAATCTATAAGCTGGCAAGATACGAATTCATCGCATCGGCGAAATCCTGCCAGCGCATTTTCACCACTCTTGAGTCATTCTCTTCAATCAAAAGGGCATCGATAATCTGCTCAATCTGTTCCAAGTCATTGGTCAGAACAGCTTTTGCAATCTTCTTAATGTGGGCTGGCGGTTTTTGCCCTTTCAGGCTTGTGGTGTCTGACGACTCCTCGCACAAATCGCGTACCTGTTTGCTGGTGAGATTGAAGTCGATGATTTGCCTTACCACCTCGGCATGATGTTCTAGCGGAAGGGCGAGGATAGGTCGTAGTTTGTATTCATCAATTGAATGCCGATCTGCCATCTCAATCGCTTCATCCGAAAGTGAAAGTAGCTGTTTGTATTGGCTAAAACGTACACGGGTGACACCACCCAAAGCGCTGAGAATCTGACTTGTATATTCACTCTTCCCATGCAAACTCAAATCTAGAACTTGGCGATAGAAATCATGAGATACTGGGCCAGAAGTGGGTGATTCAATTCCATGTGCAGCTAGTAGAAGTAGCGCTGCCTGACGTGCCATTGCGATGGCATTTAGACCAGCACGCGAAGTATTTTCTTTCGCTTGGCGGAACACGGATGCCCTATTGGAGGGCACGATGATGCAGGGGATAGAACCATCACCCTGATATCCCGATAGGAATTCCATCATCAGCCATGTCGCCCAATATCGTCGTTCACCTGTCTCAATCTGGTAGATGTGTGTCATCCCCTCGGATTTATCTACCACAGTCAACGGATTCACCTGCCCGTCATCCCGAATCGTCACCGCCAAGTTCACCAAATCCCGTAGCAGGATTTCTTCGGGAGAAAGGGTGACAAGAATATCCGTCTCGGTTTCATCATTGGGATTGGGCAACAAATCCAAGACATGGGTGAAAGGCCGCCCTTTCTGGCGGGCGGCGATTTGCACGAGTTGGACAAGTTCTTTGAGCGCTTGATAGGGGGTGAGAAGTTGCTGGTGAAACGCTTGGTAAATCGTTTCGGGCAACACACGACGAGGTTGAGCCGGATCAGGGCGCACCAATTGAATGGGCAACTGCTCAACTCTCAGATGGGTATTGTCCAGTTGCTCAGCGGGATCGGCATTGAGAATCATTATCTGTCCCACATCTTGCAGCAGGGCATTGATGCGATTGGGGGTATCCGTTTTTTTCGCCATTACGCACCCCCTCTAATCACCAATGTTTTTTTGATGAGTTGAGCGGCAAGCATGGCATAGGCTTGGCTGGCCGGGCTGTCGGGGTTGTATTCAAATACACTCTTGTGAGCATGATGGGCATAAGCTACCGCTTCGTTGGCAGGAATCACCCCACATAGCAACCGACCTAGCACCGGATGAGCTTTGAGGCTGTCGACCATCTCGACGTGACCTTTCATGCGTTTATCGAGTTTGGTGACGATGATTCCGCCAACCTTGAGATCAGGGCAACGCCAACCCTGTCGAATGGCTTCGATCTTATTCACCACCGATTCCAACCCCACCGTTTCCAGATAGCGCGGCTCAATCGGGATGAGCGCGTCTGTCGCGGCGATGAGGCTCATTTCAGTCAGCAGAGAGAAGGAAGGACGGGTGTCAATGACCACTGCCGCGTAGTGACTAGCAATCTGACTGAGCGGCTCTGACAAACGGTAGGGTGCTCCGGGCACCGCGATGAGTTCGCGTTCGGCGGCTTCCAATAGCGGGGAGGCGGGTAGGACATGCAAATCGGCATCCCACTCACTGGCGACGATGCATTCCTTCAACACTGTTGCGGCGTCGCGGCGATCTGCATTCAGTACCGCATATAGGCTATCATCCCGCCCGAAGTCGTTGCGATTGGTAGTGACGAGCGTGGCGTGCCCTTGACTATCCGTGTCAATCAGCAGCACCCGATGATTGGCAACCCCGAACTGGGCCAGCATCTGTGAGATGCCAAACGCGATATTCGTTGCAGACGTAGATTTACCCACGCCGCCCTTATGATTAGTGAGAACATAGATTTGAGTCATGATATATCCCTCCTATGGAATTGACTCCGAACTTTGAATCTGATGTTTCAGAAGTTGTTCAAAATCCAAAGGCGCCCGGATTGGTGGTACACTAACTAGCGGAATTGACTCTGTGACTTCTGGGGTGGGTTGCTTTTCGGCCCATCCCGGAGTCCAAGGGCAAAGCCAATATCGCGTCCAATTGGGCGCTGTGAGGGTATGAAATTGATTTAAAAAAGGAGATAACGCTGCTTTCCGAAGCAGTAGATGGGTCTATTTCATCCGAACTACATATTGGGGTACAGCTATGTACTTTGGATGAACAGCCAGCAGGAGCAATCTTGCTGGTTTTCGTTTCTATACGGAAGTCACAAATCCATTATTGAGTAGGTAGAAAATGCTCAACGAGATCCAAGAGGTCTTCTGGAAGAAAGGGTTTAGCTAGGAAGGCGTTGCATCCAAAACCTTTGGCAAGCGCTACTGATTCCTCATCTGATTGGACTGTTACCGCAATGATTGGTAGCTCTTCGGCGGGTCGTTGGCGTCGTAGGCTGAGCACGACACTCCGCCCGTTAACATCAGGCAGATTAATATCCATCAAAACCAGATCGGGCAGGCTGGCACGTGCCCAACGAGCACCCTCCATGCCGCTTTTAGCATGATGCACGGTATAGCCCGCTGCCTCTAAGATATGAATCATAAAATCAGCAGTGTTCTGATTATCTTCCACCAATAATATCGTAGACATACGCTAGCTCCCTTAAAATCAATCTTTTAGGAAAAAACTTTATCAAAAAATGGGATTGCGGACAATGCCGTCAATCACTAAGGTCGCCGCACCACGTACACAGGCATCTGTCGTTTGGGACGATATAGCTAACGCGACCATACGCGAAAGATCGTTTAGTGCTTCGGCGGCAATGATTTTGCCAATCGTCGGCAGCAAATAATGCCCAGCAAGGATTAACTCACCGCCCAAAACAATCAATTCCGGGTTGAAAATATTGATCAAATTTGTGATGCCCGATCCGAGGTGCAGGGCGATCTCTGATAGGGTGTTGAGGGCAAGCTGATCGCCTCGGCTGGCAGCTTCGACGACGACTTCCATTGTGATCAAATCCAGATTATGATGGACAAGGTCAGGAATGCGCGACGGTGCGCCAGCGTTCAATGCTTTTACTACCCCTCGCACAACGGCGGGTGTTCCAACGAGTGTCTCCCAGCAACCACGGCGCCCACAACTGCATAGGTCGCCACCGGACTCCACAATGATATGCCCGACTTCGCCTGCAAATCCGCCAATACCCCGATACAACTGGTTATTGAGCATCAGCCCACCGCTCATGCCGACGCCTGTCCCCAGAAATAAGAAGTCATGATAGCCCTTTGCCACGCCAAAATAATGCTCACCGAGCGCGGCAGCATTGCCATCGTTCTCGATATAAAACGGCATGTGGAACTTGGTTCCCCATAAATCACGAAAAGGAACGTTCCGCCAATGCAGATTTGGGGCATACACCAACACGCCTTCAGTCCGATTTACCAGACCGGGAACTGCCAATCCAATACCTAACGGCCTGAGGTTGTGGGCTTGCGAGGCTTGCAGAGTAGCATAAATCAATTCTTCGCCGAGACGAATGACAGAAAGTTGATTGGCATCAGGCGCGAATGAAACCTGCTTTCGCCAAAGGATTTGGGCCGTAAAATCAGTCAGAATTGCTGTAATGTACCCTATATTGATTTCCAGCCCGATCACGCCGCCGCCATATGGATTCAGTTCCAGCAGCACGCCGGGGCGTCCGCGCGAAGAGTCCTCTTCCAGCCCAATTTCGCGCACGAGGCCCGCAGCAATCAAATCGGCCACCAATGATGAAATGGTACTGCGATTTAAGCCTGTTTGTTGCGCGAGACTAGCCCGCGATAGGGACGACTCCGACAGCAGCAGATTTAGTATCAGGGCGCTGTTAAGCTGTTTGACTAGACTAAGATCGGCACCGCTCGGTTTCATTATTCTTCACCGCATTAGTTGTGTTAGGAAACAAAATATAGGCTATGAATTGATTTTTGTCAAGCAAATTTCGTAGGAGATATAATATTCAATATTATATATGATCTCTTAAACACAGCGGAAAGGGAAATTTGGCGAAATTCCGTCTGAGAGCATTATTGACCTACCATGACCCATTAAAAGGTAAAAATATGCCTAAATTATCAACCGTGCTCCTACAGTCCAGTCCCTCTAAATACTCAGCTTCATTAGTCACCAAATTCCAATCTCTTGACAATATTTGATTTTGTTGTTTTAATAAACAAAATCGCGTTATTCTAGTCCTCACCGCATCCTCCGCGATAAAACCCATAAGTATTTAGGGGAGACAGTCCATCTCCCGCAAAGCTTTTTAGGAGGAACAGGACATGAGAAAATCGTTTCGTTTTATTAGTTTTTTGGTGTTGGTAGCCATGGCGCTACTGGCTATAGGCCAATCGGATGCTCCAACGCACGTCCGTGCACAGGACGACACCTTTACCCTAGCGTGGATTCCAAAAGCATTAAACAACCCAGTCTTTGAACTGGGACGTGACGGCTGTATGAAAGCCGCTGAGGAATTGAGCGCGGCCACAGGCAAGAAAGTGGAATGCTTGTACATGGGTTCAGTGGCGTCTGACATGGCAGAACAGGCGCGTGTGATTGAAGATGCGGTAGCGCAAGGCGTAGATGCAATCGGGG